>WJKS01000094.1 GCA_014728985.1 Candidatus Aenigmatarchaeota archaeon | reverse complement strand
TTTGAAATAGGTCAACAGCAAGGCGAGATTTATAAGAAAAATGGTATGAACTTTAGGAACATTAGAATTGACCAAAATTTATTCGAAAACCAACTGAAAATTTACAAAGAACACTATCCTCAATTATTGGAACAATTTAAAGGGATAGCTAAAGCCGGTAATTGGGATAAAGATAAAGTGATTTATAGCTTCATTACAGGGGAAATATTTACTTTTACACAGGTAATGAAAATAAGGAGAGCATGTACGATATTTGGTCTCCAAAATGAGAATGGCACCTTTATAGGTAGAAATTATGATTGGGTTCAAGAGACAGAGAACTTTTTTAAGATATATAAAGTACAAAATCCAAAAAGGGATAATTTTATCGCTGTCACAGATATGGCCCTTGAATTAAACTCGGTAAATAAGGAGTGGTTATTCTACAACGCAGATGATGCGATTAATGAAAAAGGG
The DNA here is from genome assembly GCA_014728985.1 of Candidatus Aenigmatarchaeota archaeon. GTDB lineage: Archaea > Aenigmatarchaeota > Aenigmatarchaeia > CG10238-14 > CG10238-14 > CG10238-14. The sequence continues at coordinate 3,515 of WJKS01000094.1, read as the reverse complement.
TTATTCATTGGCTTAACTTTCGCTTATAACGAAAAATGGTCTCATGGATTATCCTGTATCCATATGATAAAATTAATAACTGAGACTTGTGGGACAGTTAAAGAAGCTTTGGATGTATTCAAAAAAGTACCGCTATGTTGCCCAAAGAATTTCTTTATTGCAGACAAGAATGGTGATATGGCTGTAGTCGAACACACTTCAAAAAAATTTAAGATTTTACGATCAAAGGATGGACTATTAATTCAAACAAACCACTATGTAGATCAGGAACTTATGGAGGAAGACTCAGTCTTAAAAAATAACCCCACCCATACTACGTTTCTGAGATATTATGAAACCCTCCGGGAAGTGAATAAGAAAAAAAGCGAATTTCAGCTTTCTGATGTAATAAAAATAATGGGGGATAAGGATTCTTTTGTACTTCAAGAGATCCCACCTATCAGAACAATATGGACGTTAGCACTTGACATGAAAAAACAGAATTATATATTATATTGGGATCTTCTGGGAAAGAGAAAGCAGATGAAATTGAAAATTTAAATTAATATTTAATAGGAAAACTATTTCTATTCTAATAAAGTACCACTTACAATTCCCTTCTGACTCGGTCTACTAGTTATTCTAACCTCTCCTAACTCGGTTTTTATTACTGTGCCCTTGGTAATTATGTTTCTTCTTACATAGTTTGGACTTGCTGGGTTCTCAAGAACATCCAAGATCTTAACTCTCTTGGTCTTTCCTTTATCAGAAACATTGACAAATTGAGCTTTAACTATCTTGACTTTTTCATTTCCCCCTCTGGTTCTCCTGATAAGCTTTTTTTCCTCGCCTACTTCTGGCAATAGTGGAATCGAACCTCTCTGGAATCTCTTTTTCTTTCTATATTGGTGTATTCTACCACCTGTTACTTTCTTGCCTTTATCAATATGCCATTTAGTCATACAATCACCATTTATTTTGTTTAGATAACATATAAGTGTTAATACATAATTATTTAAATTCTGAGTTAACTTAAATATTAAAACTTAAATATAGATAAAGTTAAAGAAATTCAGAGGGGGTAAGAAAAAAATGTCAGAAAGACCAATTGATGCTTTGGATAGAGCGAAAGGAAAGAAAGTTTTAGTAAAGTTAAAAAATAGTCAGGAAGTAACTGGAACATTAAGAGCATTGGACCTTCATCTAAACCTATGGTTAGAGGATGTGGAAATCCAGGGAAAGGAAACTAAGAAGAAATTCAGAATTATTCTCATTCGTGGAGATAATATTCTATATGCTTCTCCTGTTTAGGACTTTTAGAAAGTCAACTAATTTATAAACGAAAACCAATAAGTCTTTCTTATGGAAAACGAGAAAGAAAAAAAGGACGAACCTGTAATAATGAAACATACAATTGAGAAAGGTGTTTCTGATTATGAGGAAATGAAGGATAGATTCGGTGACTTATTCTTTGATCTGGAAAAATTGGAACCCATTGATTTAAGTGGGATTTACGTTATTCTACCAAGAGGTACGAAATTAAAAAAGAAATCGATAATATGGGGCTTCAGTTTGGCCAAGAGATGTAAGTCAAAGGTCTTTCTGGCATTAAAAAAGAGTAAATCAGTCGCAGAAGAGATAGAAAAAATCTCAAAGGCATTTGACGTCGAATACGAAATATTGGAAGGAGACATTTCAGATATCATGGAAAATATGAAAAAGGAAAGGAATATAGTAATTCTGCCCAGAGACACAATCGAACCACTGAAAGACGAGGAACAGGAAGGTCCTATGTTGATCATTTAGGGAGATTTTTCACATGGAGCCGATAACTATAGCTTTATTGATATTCATACTGACATTCCTACTGATAGTCACGGAGTTGGTACATAAAACACTTGCAGCACTGTTAGGAGCTTTCCTGATGATCACCTATGAGTTTGTAAACTATTCTCAGATTGGTGGTCTGATAGATTTCAGTGCAATAGGCATAATTTTCGGAATGATGATAGTTGTTGAGGTTGTAAAAGACTCGGGTATATTCCAGTTCTTTGGGATTAAAGCGATAAAGTTGGCAAAAGGTAATCCGAAATCCCTGTTTATTATAATGATTATCTTCACTGCAATTTTATCTGCATTTCTTAGTAATCAGATATCAATCCTTATACTGGCTGCTTTGACATTCACACTTTGTAGATCTTTAGAGATTAACCCAACACCATTCATAATAGCGGAATCGGTGTCGGCGAACATTGGAGGAATTACTTTATTGACAAGTTCTACACCCTCTATAATTGCTGGTGGGGCTGCAGGGTTTTCGTTCTCAGAGTTTGTTATATTTAGCTTACCTTTCACTGTGTTACTCATGTTTTCCACGATAATAATATTCCTGTTCTTGTATAGAAAAGAATTCAAAAATTATGAAGCACGTGAATTAGGGGAATTAGATGAGTGGTCTGTAGTTCAAGATAAGGGTTTCTTTTACAAATCACTTATAATACTCATTTTCACTATAGTTTTCTTCCTTATCTCTGACAGATTAGGGGTCACTCCTGATTTTGTTGCTATTTCTTCAGCGATTGTAATACTGCTTTTGAGCGGAGCTGATCCTGACAAGACTTTAAGAGATATTCAGTGGGGGACTATATTCTTCTTTATAGGACTTTTCATCGTGGTAGGAGGTTTAGAAAAATCTGGTTTCCTTGAAATCATGGCTGAAAGGTTAATTGAAATGATAGGTGGGAATAAGATTATGAGTATTCCCCTGGTTGTTGGTGTTTCTGGAATTACATCCGGAATAGTTGACAATATTCCGATAACAGTTACTCTTGTTCCTATAATAAGAACGCTTGCTGAGACCTTTGATATGAGTATAATGTGGTGGTGTCTGATATTTGGTGCTGGGTTGGGTGGTAATCTAACACCTATAGGTTCTCCGTCCAATGTTATTGCTATGAATATTGCCAAGAAAGAAGGTAATCCTATATCTTTTTCCGAATTTATGAAGGTTGGGTTTATAGTGACTATTGTTCAGTTGAGCTTAGCTATGATTTATTTGTTATTTAGGTTTTTGGTATTTTAGAAAGATTCTATTGGTTCCGATATTGGTAGTGATATTCATGCCAAAGGATTTAAGTTTAATTGTACTATAAAATATTTATGAGCGTCTACATAATTGACCCGGAAGGACTCCGAGATTTGGGAATTTCTACATTAGTAGATGATGATTCAGCCAAATTTTACTATGAAGGAAAACTTTTATGTACAAGGAAAATTAGGAAAGATTCAGAAGGTTCTGGATGTAATGCCCCATATACAATACCAAGATTAAATGGGAAGTATTATTTTGTTCTCCATAATGGAAATTCATGTTAAACAATAATAATCTCCTTAATCAGATCCAACTAATTTATACCAAAAGTTCTAATTTATACTAAAACTAAATGAGATAATTAAATTTTACTTTTAACAAAATTGGATTCTCAGGGAAAAAATTCTCAAAGGGTAATATACCCAGAGACTTTATTAATTATCTC
>WJKS01000093.1 GCA_014728985.1 Candidatus Aenigmatarchaeota archaeon | reverse complement strand
TAGGGACTTCAGATATACATGACTATTTATCAGATCAATTATTTGCTGGATAGTTATACACCTAAGTATTAATGGTGTTTGTTGGTTTTATAATTTTTTGGGATTGTCTCAACCTGAAATTTAATTACTTGTTCATAGTAACTTTCGAAAGATATTTAAATCTTAATGATGTTTTTAGTTGATATATAATTAATTTGATGATTTAATGGTACAAGAAGAAGTAGGTAATAGATTTAGGAAAGGTCTTGGTAATTATGGAAAATGGTTCAACGAAATTAGGCCAGGGGTTCTTGCTAGAGCCAACACACAAACTATACTTGAGACTGATCCATCAAAAGTACCAGGGTTATTTTTAATTGGTCCAATTTACGAAGAAAAAAATTTAGATGGGGATGATGTTGTTTATAGGAATCCTTTAGACTGGAGGGATCAATACGCCCATGTGCTTGAAACAAATGGGATAGTTGCTATGAGTGGATTGGATCATAAAATTCATGATAAATTTCCATATTTAGGAAGAATCAATTCGCGTCTTCTTATTCGTTGTTCAGTTGCGGTGGCTATATATTGTCAAGGAAGATGTCCAGGTTGGGGTAGTCAATTTGAAGTTGATTGGGCAAGAAAATTTGGGATACCAAATCAGAATATTTTTATAATAGCTGATGAAGAAGCAATTAAAGAACTTAACGGAGGACAAAATTGGCCAACTGCCATACCAGCATATATACATGGGGAGATACCACCAACTAATTTGGTCAGTGATCCTGATGAACTAGTATATAGATTACAAGGAACTGATTTTCAGTACCCAATTCCATATACATCTGATAGAAGATTCCACTTTGAACTTGCACGTTATATGGATATAATGTTAGGGAAAAGAGATATGTTCAATAGAACCATTCAATTAGTTGAACGTGCTGCTGGAGTTTCAATTTAATATACTGTGAAAATTAGAGTTAAATATACGCCTAAATCATCCATTTCCCATCCTTAATTAACATTTCACCATCAGCTTCAAGAGTAGGTTTAAGAACAATTCCATCGTCATGAAAAGAAACCTTACAATCCCCTCCCCAACTAGCATTATTACCCAGAGCCATGTGAACAGTTCCATAAACCTTCTCATCCTCAAGAATAACACCTATCACCTTTGCTTTGGGGTTGGTTCCTATACCTATTTCAGCAATATTTCTACCATCTTTACCAAGACTGAGAACCGTTTTTTTGAGAGTATCTGAACCTTCTATTTTTATAGCATACCCATTTTTAATCGTTATTTTAATGTTTTCCCCATATTTACCCATCTTATCTATAACTAACACACCATCAGTAGAACATTTATTCGGGGCTGTACATACCTCTCCTCCGGGTAAATTACCGAATGAACCTGGTTTATGGTAAATTCCATCATCTTTATCTAGTATATATTGTCCTATCTTCAACCTAACATCTGTACCATTCTCTGAGGTAAGGTGAATACTTTCCTTATCCTTAATCAAATCGAACATCTTTTCACAATTCTCTTTGACTTCTTTGTAGTCCGCGGTTAAACCCCCATCAACAAAGGTTGATATTGGTATCTTCGGCATAGAAGCAACTCTTACCCCATATTTACGTGTGTTTCTCCTGGCATCTGTATGGCTCAATGATCTTGAGGTGACAAGGAATAGTACATCTGGAGTTTTCATCATTTCTGATATTTCTACAGGAGGCTCCTGTCCATCTCTTTCTAAAGGTATCATTTCTTTTAAGACCACATTCTTGGTTATTTTCTTCGATTGTTCAAATAATGCCTTAGGAATTTCCTTTGCTATACCTTTATCAGTAATTATTAGTACGCTTTCATCTGACTGAACGTTCATACATTGCCTAACTGCAATTCTCGCACCTTTTGATAGATCCATATCTAATTATTAGTGATGAGGAAATAAATCATTCAAATATTTCAATTTCCAGTTATTCCTAAGGTTAATATGAAGATACCATTTCCATTAAATCTTTGTCCCGCTGGGTTAGGATGTGAAACCGATGCTAGGATAGCACATTTATTTGCCGCTTTTAGTGGTTTTAGAGAAGGACCAGACGGTGGTCTTGCCAGAGTAGTACCAATAGAACCTAGTGAGACTATTTTACATAGAGAACCCAGAGGTACAGTTCCTTACAGGTGGCATTGTATTGCAGTTCTGAAAGGCCCTAAAGGCACTGTATCTGTCTTCGATCCGACTGGAAGAAGCAGATTAACACCATATGGTGAATATTTAGGGGAAAATTACGCTAACCCAAATGATGTTAGAATTGAGTATCATTAGATCCCCAAATACATAATTATAAGCAAAAATATTTATTATTTAAAACAACCTGAAACTTAAGATTATTTCCCTATTACTTCAATCACTATGTACGATAATTCAGTTATTCTGGTTCCCACCTATGAAGACTATGGGATTGAAGGAACTTACCTCGGTGAAAGGATACATCAAGAGCTTCAAAGGTTAGGTAGAAATGATATTGAATTAGTTTATGCAAGAGTGGTCAGATTTAGGGACTCATCACAAAAGGTTGTTATAAAAGAAAGTGTCCGAGGAAAAAACGTTTATATAATACATCCAACATATACTGGCGCAGCAGAGCATGCATTTATCGGGGCTCAGGCAGGTCAGGCAGCAAAAATGGGAGATGCGGAAAGAGTAATTCTTTTTGACCTTTATCAGAAATATATTAGACAGGACAGAAGAACCGATAGGGAACCTGTTACTGCAAGACTTATTGCTGAGTTGTACGAATTAGCCGGAATTGATCATGTGTTCACTTTAGATGCACACGTAGATCAGATTCAAATGGCATTTAGTTCAGATTGTCCGATAGAAACTTTACCTACAACGAAACTAGTATCAGACTATCTAAGAAGAAATTATAATCTTGCAAACGCTGCTGCATGTTCTCCTGATACAGGAGGGGTCAAAAGGGTCAGATCCATGGCTAATTATTTAGGTTTACCAATGGTGATCATCCATAAAAAGAGATCTGGTACAGACCAATCAGAAGTCATTGACGTAATAGGTAATGTTGAAGGAAAAGACGTTTATATAAGAGATGACGTGACTACTACAGGAGGTACCCTAATGAATGCTGGAACTGCCTTAAAAGAAATAGGTGCCAGAGAAATTTATGCGGTTGTTACTCATTTAGATATTGATGATGAAACTAAGGAAAAGATGAAAGAAAACGGGATTAAAATAATTACTACAAATACAGTTCCACAAGAATTCACTGAAGAAGAGAAAGAACAATTTGATGTAATTGATGTAGCTCCACTTATAGCACTTTTGATTCATTTCAGATCAGAAGGTAGATCTATAGCAAAGTTCTTTGATACAAAAGGGAATAATTTTGATTAACCCTTTTAAATACTAACTACTAAATTCTCAAGGAGTTGTTAATTTGACCAAGGTATCTTTTCTAGGCGCGTGCAATGAAGTGGGTTCATCGGCAGTTTTAGTTGACACAGGAACAGAGAAAATGGTTATGGATTATGGGGTAAAATTACAAGAAGATCCTGTCCAATATCCGGAAGAGGTTAAAGGAAAACTTAATTCAATACTTCTCACACACACTCACCTTGATCATTCTGGTGCGGTACCCTATCTTTATCATCAGGGGCAGAAATGTCCTTTAATAGGTCAAGATATAACATTACCATTCTCGAGGATGCTTTGGTACGATTCGATCAAGATAGCAAAGATGGAAGGAAAAAGAATCAAGTTCAATGGACATGATATCAGAAGAAGTGTGAAAAAATTCAGAGGAGTTGAATACAGAAAACCGTTTAAGATAGGTAAATCCAGAGTAACCAGTTATGATGCTGGCCATATCCCTGGATCTTCGATGTTTTTTATTGAGAATGGCGGTAAAAAGATACTTTACACCGGAGATTTTAACACAGATGATACCCGTTTACTTGCTGGATGTGATTGGGATATACCTAAACCTGATGTTTTGGTAACAGAATCTACTTATGCTGGAAAAGAACACCCTAACCGTGAAGAAGAGGAAAGAAAACTGATTGAAGTGGTTAATGATACTATTGCTAACGATGGTATAGCGGTTATCGCGTGTTTTGCTATCGCCCGTTCACAAGAGGTTATGTTAATACTTGATAATTATGGTATCAAGGCACCAGTTTATGTCGAAGGTATGGCTAGGCAGGCTACTGATATAGTTAATGATCATCCACATCTTCAAAATGAATACAATTCTCTTAAAAGAGCTATGAAAAACATGAATGTCAAATATATCCAGCACCACATGCAAAGGAAAAAGATTGCCAAAGATCCATGTGTAGTTATAACAACCAGTGGTATGCTTTCCGGGGGAGCAGTGGTATATTACCTCAAGAGATTGCATAATAGGGAGGATTGCTCACTTATTATGACAGGTTTCCAGGTCCCGGATACAGAGGGAGATAATTTATTAAAGACTGGAAGATATGTTCACGAAGAACTCGATTTCAAGGTTAAAATGAATGTTAACAAATTTGATTTCAGTGCCCATAGTTCAGATTCTGATATTATTTCTTTTATACAGAAATTATCACCTAAGAAGGTTTTCTGCGTACATGGTGAGAGGACAGATACTTTTGCTAATGATTTGAATTCTAAAGGATTTGATGCAGTTTCACCCAAAAAAGGTGAAGAGTTTACGTTTTAGTTATAATGAAAAGTATTGATATTACTAAAATGAATCCTGCATAAACTAGTAGAATTTTAACTAGGGATTTAGTGTTACCAAAAATGAATTTAGATATAAAAATAATTACTAACCCACCTATGACCGAGGATATTAGTAATCCTACCATACCAGTTCCTGCTAAATAGACTAATGATTCGAATAGTTCAACAATCTTCTCAAAGATTATTCTTATTCCTTCGACTGTTGTACTAATTAACAGGACAAGTAATTCGAAGATTATTTGGAAGGGAGATTTTACCATAGTTTATTTTTGGACTTTGGGGTTAATTAATTTT
>WJKS01000092.1 GCA_014728985.1 Candidatus Aenigmatarchaeota archaeon | reverse complement strand
TGTAGTAATACAAATTGGGGCAGATAAAAAAATCCATGAAAAAGCAAAAGAAGTTTGCTCAAGACTAAAGGATTGTGAATTAGATGACAGGGAAGAATACACGCCTGGTTGGAAATTCAATGAATGGGAATTGAAGGGGGTTCCCTTAAGAATTGAATTGGGAGAAAAGGAATTAGAATCGGGAAAATTAACACTAGTCAGAAGGGATAACGAAGAAAGAATTGAAATTTCTGAATTAAAGCTTGAAGAAAAGGTTGAAGATATTCTACAATCTATACAAGATAATCTTTTTAATAGGGCCAAGGAATACCTAGAAAATAACATAAGAGAAGCCGAAAATTATGATAGATTAAAAGAAATATTGTCTAAACATGGAGGCCTTATCAAAGCTCCTTGGTGTGGAGAAACCTTTTGTGAAGAACAGATAAAAGAAGAGACAGGAGCAAAAATAACCAACATTCCCTTTAAGTACCAAGAACCAAGAGATAAAAAATGTCTATTATGTGATAAAAAGGCAGAATATTATGTCCACTTTGCCAAATCGCATTAACGAAATTAATTTAAATGCTTAAAGTTGTAATTAATTATTGAAAATAAAGTTCTGAGGTGTTTTTTTGAATAAAATGGAACAAGGCGTAAAATCTGGAACAACTACAGTTGGTTTAATTTGTCAAAATGGCGTGGTATTAGCAGCAGAAAGGAAGGCAACAATGGGATACATGATTGCATCCAAAGAAGATCTGAAAGTAATAAAAATTGCTCCGCATATAGGACTAACACAGGCAGGAATGGTCGGAGATCTTCAGGCCTTAGGAAGATACCTAAAAGCAGAAGCAAAGCTTTTCGAACTGAAAAATAAAAAGAGGATTTCAGTAAAAGCGGCTGCATCATTATTGGCAAATATACTCTACAGTGGAAGATGGAGTTTCTTTCCATATATGATTCAAGTAATTCTAGCTGGTTATGACAAAGAAGGTTCTCATCTTTTTGTACTTCACCCAGATGGATCAAAATTAGAGGAAAAGAAATTCTTCTCAACAGGTTCAGGTTCTCCATTTGCATTCGGTGTTCTTGAAACCAATTATAAAAAGGGTTTATCTGTCGAAGAAGGAAAGAAGGTTGCTATAAAGTCAATAAAGGCAGCGGTAGAAAGAGATATAGCATCTGGTGGAGAGGGAATGGACATTGCCATAATAGACAAGGATGGGTTTAGACTGCTAAAAGATTCTGAAATTAAGAAACTAATGGAAAACTAAAGATCTCATCCTTCAACTGATGAGTGAGAACTATGGAAATAATTGAAAAGGTTAAAAACAATTTACCAGAGGATTTAGTAGACAGAGTAGAGTTAGAAGGCTGTGAAATAGTAGTATATACTAAAGACAAATTATTCTTCCTGGACGCAGCAGAGCAAGTGAGGGATGTCGTCAAGGAACTTAAAAAAAGAATAGAAGTCCGACCAACTAGTAATTTAGCTCTACCAGAAGAAGAAACCAAAAAAAAGATAAGAGAAGTTATTCCAGAGGAAGCCGGAATCAGAGAAATAAGATTCCAGCCGGACAGGAGCATAGTAATTATTAATGCAGAAAAACCTGGTTTAGTAATAGGTAGAGGCGGTGAATCTTTCCAGAAAATTAAAAAAGAGACACTTTGGGTACCCAGAATAGAAAGAACTCCTGAAATTAAATCTAATGTTGTCAAATCAATAAGAAAATTGTTACATACAGAAACTTCCTGGAGAAAAAAATTCCTTAAAAAAGTCGGTGAAGACATATTTTCCGAGAGAAAAACAAATAGGGATTGGGTAAGACTTACTTTTCTAGGAGGCTATAGAGAAGTCGGTAGATCATGTACACTTGTTGAAACACCCAAATCAAAAATAATCATGGATTGCGGAGTTAAAGTCGGTGGGTCTGAGAGCGAAGCTTATCCTTATTTACAGATAAAAGAATTCGACCCAACTGAACTTGATGCTATTATAGTAGGACATTCACATCTTGATCATGTAGGCATGGTACCTTATCTTTACGAATATGGTTTTGAAGGACCTGTTTACCTAACTCCTCCAGCATTAGATTTGGCCACAATGTTATGTTTAGATTATATAGATGTTTTAAGAAAAAATGGTGCTCAACCCCCCTTCACCGCAAAGGGTGTAAAAGAGATGGTAAAACATTCAATCACACTAGATTATAATGAAGTTTCTGATGTAGGACCGGATGTAAGATTAACATTCCAACAAGCTGGACATCTTCTAGGATCTTCTTTGGTACATTTACATGTTGGACAGGGGTTGCACAATATAGTTTATACTGGGGACATCAAGTTCTCCCCAACCAGATTATTTGACCCAGCATTCACTAACTTCCAAAGAATAGAAACTTTAATAGTTGAATCAACATATGGTAACCCAAACGACAAAATGCCTTCGAGAAAGGATGCTGAAAGAAGTTTACTCGAGATTGTAAATAGAACCATAGAAAGGAAAGGAAAGGTAATAATTCCTAGTTTCGGTGTTGGTAGAGCACAGCAGGTAATGTGTCTATTATCTGAGAGTGATTTCGAATCACCTGTCTATATCGACGGAATGATATGGGATGCCACGGCAATACATACAGCTTATCCTGAATATTTATCAAATAGGCTGGAAAGGAAGATATTCCAGGGAGATAATCCTTTCATGAATGAGATATTCAAAAAACTTACTACACCAGATGAAAGAAAAAGGGCCTGGGAAAATGAGCCATGTGTGATACTATCAACTAGCGGAATGTTAACAGGAGGACCAGTAATGGAACATATTAAAGCACTGGGTGAAGACTCTAAAAATACTCTGATATTTGTAGGTTATCAAGGCGAAGGTACCTTAGGTAGGAGAATTCAAAAGGGATGGAAGGAAATTCAAATAAAGGCTGGTGGTAAACAAACAGTTCTGAAATTGGGAATGGAAATCCAAACTGTAAGCGGTTTATCTGGACACTCTGATAGAAACCAATTGTTAAACTTTGTGAGTAGACTTAATTCAAAACCAGAGAGGATAATAACATGTCACGGGGACAATAATACGACACTTAACTTCGCCCGAGGCTTACATAAAATATTCCGATTAGAAACGATATCCCCTAAAAATCTTGAAACTATAAGATTAAGATAACTAGTAAGGGTAACCCATGCCCAGGGATAAGCTGTAAACATAGAAATTATCGTCAGAATCTTCGAATACATCGATCATTGTTTCTTTTTTAGCTTCAGTAAAATAGGGGGCGGGACAATTAACTTCATTCATACCGTCATTGAAGTCCTCGACTTCCTTCCACCAAACGTAAACTTCATTTGAGTGGTCTGGAGAAAAAGTGTTCTCCATAAATGTCTCAAAACCACTTCCCTGGCAATTATCGATTGCATAATCATAAGTTCTATCCAAATTATCAATTGTAGATAAAGAATCGGTCACGATTGTATCAAGGAGAGCGGGGCTCCAGTTCGTTCTTACAGTATACTGGGGGAAAAAGTGGACGAATGCTAAAATAAGTATAATGCCTGTTATCAGAAGTTCTAATATACTTACTACGCCTTTCAATTTCTACACCTCAACAACTAATTCCCCGAATTTTATGGTATCATCATTGTAATCATAAAAGGTTGCTATTCTTCTAACGGTAACATTTATTTCCGTTACTTCTCTCAGGGATCCAGGGGGACTACAAGATAATAAATCGTTCCTAGTCCCACCTGATTGAATTTCATAAAAATATAAAGAAAAAGGACGTTCAAATGCCAATTTTTCCTGTAGGTCTTCATAATTTGATGAACAAAGTGATTGAAAGTTTTCTATTTTTGATAAACTCACTAAATTTTTACGGTTTTCTAATTCAGAAGAAAGTCCTACCCTTTCAACTGATGTCT
>WJKS01000091.1 GCA_014728985.1 Candidatus Aenigmatarchaeota archaeon | reverse complement strand
TAGAACTAGAAAAATCTTCGGTTGCAGTTAGCTCATAAATTGGTACGGCATCACGTTCACTTGGGATAATATTAGAGGGTTAGGTTTAAATTTGTTAGTTTTCAGTATAGGAATAAATGTCAAATAAACCATATGGACCAGTTACTTTTAGTTTACCTGGTGTTAGTTGTCGAGTTGAAAGTGATGGTAGAATATCATTTCATTATTCTGGGTTTTGTAGTAGATTTGATCCAAATACAGATAATCCACTGAAGGACTTGGGGGATATTAGATATACTATGATATCATTTGGTATAGAGGGTCGAAAGGTCGCTAGGATTATTGATTATGGGTATACCCAGTCTTTGAGAATCAGAGGTGTTTTGAGATAACTAATCCCTCAAAATAAAATCATCCAATTGATCTTTAGCCTTTTCACGTCTTTTTTGATGTTCTTTCAAGAATTCATTCAGTTTATCTATCAGTATTTGTTTCAATTCACCTGTTAGTAAAGCACCAGATTTGTAATCATCGTATATTTTTTTCAGTTTTTTGTCGTCTTCTTCAAAGAAGGTCAACCATTGATAGGATACATCTATATCTGGGTTTCCACCATATTTCCTATGTTCTTTGATATTTCTTGCTCCACCAGAAAAAGCATGCTTCATTATCTTGTTCTTGACTTGTTTTGGTGTATCTGTTGTGAATATGCATGTAGATTCTATTGATGAGGACATTTTTCCATCCGATGTCATTCCCTGAAGACTTGGTAAAAATCTCCCATGTATCTGCGCAGGTTTATAGTATCCCAATTTCTCTGCAACGTCTCTAGCCATTCTCCAGTAATTATCTTGATCTATTGATGCTGGAATGAGTATTGGTATATTTTTCCCTTTTAACTCGGAAGGTAAAAAACATGGAACGGTTTGTATTGATGGGAAGAAAATTATGCCTATATTTGAGCTATTCTCAAAACCGAAAATCGCCTTCGCTGTGGAAAAAGTGGTTTTCTTTGCAACCTTTAATGCTAATTTATACTGAGTTTTTATGAAGTCTATATCAGAGAATATATGAGTCTTCTTTGGTTTGAATCCAACTGCGATGACATCCAGTGCATTTTCATATGCAGTTTTATTCACTTCTTCAAGTGATTTATCTTTAATTAGGAATTTTTCATCATCAGTCATTTGGAACCATAGTTCAGTGTCAAATTTGTCCTGAAACCATTTTGTCATTATCCATGGTACTAGGTGCCCTAAATGTACTCTTCCAGAAGGTCCTCTACCAGTATAAAGATGGAATTTTTCACCTTCATCTAATTTTTTGAGTATCCAGTTCAAATCTCTATGTGAGAAGTATATTTTTCTTTTAAGGAAATGGTGTATTTCTCCCGTATGTTTTTTCAATTTTTTAAGTAGATTTTCAGTTATTTTTTCTGTCCCGAATTCCTGAATTAACTTATCATAATCAATATCCCCTTTAACTTCCCATGGTGTGACTATGTATTTTTTTTCAAGAAGGTCTTCAACCTCCCTTTCCTTTACTTCAAATAAATCTACTTCCGAATTAGGATTGGAAATGATATTAAGATATTTTTTGATATCCCCAACTATATCTTTGAGTTTACTGTCTGATATATCGGAATCGAACCATAGTAGATAAAGGCAGTTATTTGTTGAATCCACTACTTTTGTAGAAAAATCAGGTCCATACAAATGGCTTGCTATTATTTTATCATTGTTCCTAAGAATTATATCATCTGGTTTCAATTGATGTGTTTTACCGTTTATTTTGGTGTAAGTTTCATGTCCTTTACTCAGATCAAAAATTAATTCTCCCTCAATTTCATCTAAATCATGAGCAGACATGATAAAATGATGCTTCATTTCTATCATGAACATCAGGTCTTTGAGTACAGAATCGGTTGGGATATCTTTACCTTCAACAATAGATTTTAATTGGTATTTTATTGGTGTATCCTTTCCAAAACTTCTAAAGAAAACATTATCCTTTTTTATTCTTTCTAATTGAGAAGGATCTTTTACATCTTCTCTTATTCTTTTTTGGAGCCTTTTTTTCTCAACTTCTAATTTTATGTTATTTTCAGCATTATCAAAATTTCTTGCGATGATAGCCACATATTTTATATCAGGATATTTGTTAACTAACCTTTTCGTCATGCTTATTTTAACTTCTTTCATTAACCATCACTCATATAGTATTGGATTTTCTACCAATTTAGTTAAATCTTTTGCTTTAATTTTAATGGTTTTCGAATGATTTCCTGGATTGAAGTACAGATAATCATACTTTAGTAATTCTTTGTTAAGGTAAGTTTTTATTTTTCGTTTATGTCCGAACGGAGGAACACATCCTATTTTACAACCAATAACCCTCTCCACGTCCTTTGGTTTTGCTAATCTCATAAATTTTGTCCCTTCTAATTCCTTTATTCTACTCTCATTTATTTTCTGATCTCCCGGACCTAGTACCATTATGAATTCTCCATCTCTTGTTTGGAATAAGAGATTCTTTATTCCGCCTTTTTTGGAGTTGTCCTTATCTTCATTTTCTATTCTTTTTCTTACCTTATCAGCCACTTCACATGTGTAAACTGCTTCATGTTCGTATTCTTTATATTCTATTCCCTTTTCTCCTAATATCACCTTAATTTTTTTCTCGACGAATGACATGTTTATCACTTAGATTTTTCAAATTTAAAAAAGAAATTCAAGTCCTCATTATTAATTTCCTCAAAGTCCTTGAATTATATGGTTTTTTTATCCTCATTCTAATTGGTCTATTCATTATTCTATTAAGCTCCTGAACTTCTCTTGGAAAAAAAGCATCCTCTAGCTTTTCATATGGTTCTCTGAGCAAAATTCCTAAAATTTCAACTAATACGATTTCATGTTTCCTTCCATCTACAAGTAATTCAACTGAAACTGGTCTTACTGGTATTTCACGGGTGTAGCTAAAAGATACCCGATCTTTTCCATATAAACCGAGAACTTCTCTTGTGGTATTTTCTCCTCTTTCAATTCTTTCAATAAGAAATGTTCTTTCTGGGCCATATATTCTATCCCTTACCTCTCCAAACTAATCCACCAATCATTTCGATTCACCTCTCATCATTCTTTCAAAACTGGAATTGATCAAAATCTCTAAAGTATCAATAATATCAAATTCACGATCTTTGAAGTTTATTACCTGATAAAGGTCCGTGCAACCTATTATTATAGCGTCAGACCCCCTTTTTGATAATTTTACAATGATTTTGTCCATAAAGTTCCTATCTTTTTCAGTGACCTGATGTTTTAATATTCTGAGCTCTATCCCTGAGATTTCATTCTGTTCTTCTTCATCAGGTAAAATCAGCTCAATTCCATTTTCAAATAAGTCCGATTCTACAGTTTTAGAAGTTGCTAAAAGCCCTATTTTTTTATATTTATTTTGTTTTATTAATCTTATTGTTTCGTCAATAATACTTAGTACAGGAACTCTGGATTCTCTTCTTAAATCCTCTATGAATATATGTAGTGTATTACAAGGCATTACCAAAAAGTCTGCTCCAGCCTTGTTTAATCTCCTGACACTTTTCATTAGGTAAGGTAACATTTCATTTTCATTTCTACAATTTTGAATTATTTCTTGTTCAAGTTTTCTTGGGAAAGATACGTTATCTACCAATATTTGTGGATAGCGTTCACACTTTTTGAGATATTTTCTAATAGTATCTAAATAAAATTTAGATGTAGCTTTTGGCCCTAAGCCCCCTATAACGCCAAACACATTCACCCATTTTAATTCACCTCAACTTAAATCTATTTCTCTGAGTATCCTGAAAGGTTCCCTAGGTGGCATTGAATCTAACCTATCACCATATCTTTCTTCATCTAACGCTCTAAAAGCTACTTCTACTTCCCTATAATTTTGACCGGGAACTAACAGGTGATGATTAGGTCCATCCAGAAGATAAATACCTTTTAGTCTCAATCCTCTTAGGGAATCTAAAAATCCCTCATCCATCAGGCCAATACCTACGCTGTAGACTACAAGTATAGAACCAAGTTCATTTTCTCCCATCTCTTGAAGTTCTTCATAGGTTATTCTACCTTTCATCAATATCAACCCTCAAAACATATCTCTTCCTTCTCATATCCTCGAAAACAGCAATTTCTTTAACAATATTTTCTTCTCTGAGTAATTTCAAAGAACCTTTTACAGAACGAATAGATAGCCCAGTTCTATTTTTTATTTCTTTTTGAGAAATCGAGGATGAACTAGACAAAACTCTAAGTACTTCTTGAGCTGCGTTCGACAAACCAAACTAATTCACCAGTCATAGTCCTCATCCTATTCTATATCCTCTGGGTATTTATAAGTTAATTATAGGTGCAAAATGAAAGGATTTTATAAAATTAGACAAGGAGATGTATCAACAAATCAAAATTATACTCAACTTCAGGGTCTTCAGAAAATATTCTCACTTCACAATCCAAATCTGCAGTTTCCGGGAAGTTTCTTACCCCAAATAACTCTATCCTGAATGTTGTTTCGTCCCCGAGCCTGAATCTGTTTATTACTTCCCCATATCTGTCAGGAGTACATTCACATCCTAGACTACAACCAATACATCGGAAATACGTGTTCGATGAAATACTTTTGTAACTGCTGTCATTCTTTGTTAGGACGTTCTCTTCCAATACTGGAGAGATTTGGTCACATGATATGTCATATCCTATATTTTCGATATCTGAACTTCCTTTATTATAAATCCAGGTAGCTATTTCCACTAAATTGTTTTCCTGTGCTCCTAAACTGCTGGTATCCACTGTAATCTCGTTCACACCATTATTAAATTCAATTTCACACCATTCTTCGCGAGTACTAGATTTTTTACAGGAGACAAAAAAGTTTTCCCGAACATCTAGTTCGCCTACTCTTTGTGAGGCCATTGTTGTAGTTGGTTCTCCTGTAGTTACAGTTGTTGTGATTTTTTCTTCGTCAGAATCACATATCTTGTTATCATTTAGATCTAAACAGCAACCATTTCCGACCAATATATAAGGGGGATCACATGTTACTTCTTCAACACAACCTGAAGTAATGACTAAAAAGGATAAAATTATTAAGGACATCAGGATTTTAGTTATCCCCATACTTTATTTTTGATTTTTCTGACTTAAATGCCTTAATTTCAATCCAATAAATATATCCTCGATTTTTAATAATATTACTCATGTTTGAAGTAGTGAAGAAGATTGATTTGAAGGGACAAAAAGCTAGGACTATATCATCAGCTATAACAAAAGTTCTAAAGGAATTCGACAAAAGATCTCAGGTCAAAGATTTGAAAAAAATAGAGATATATGTCACAACCAACCCTGTTAAAATAGCCAAAAAAATACTTCTTCCAAAAGTCAAGGTGAGAAGGCATGGTGAAGTCAGGGAGTGGATAACTGCAAATACACCCAGTTTTACCTATTGGGTCAAAGGAAAGACCCCTATAATCATGCTTAATGCAAGTGAAAAGATATTTGAAGAGATGAACTACAACGCTATTGAAGGTTTGATTGCGCATGAGTTAATGCATCTCTTGAATAAATTAGATGGTATAGAGAAAGAACTGGAAGAGGAAATAGATATATCAGGAGAACACATACTAAGGTTACTTGAGACCCATAAAGAGGTCAAACCATTCACTGTAGACCGACTGTTCGTTTCTTTTGTTCGTATTACAAGTACGACTGTCCTGTTCATTAAGGATATCTTTGCTAATAGTAGGGCTATGAGTTTTGGTTTTGATGAGGAGTTATATGAAAATTATAAAGCTGCACTTCGGGGAGTTAGAGAGATGAAATTTACTGAAGAGGCTATAATAAACGCATTAAAAGAGGATAAAAAGCACGTTTTAGATAATGCTTTCCTAACCTATCTGGGATTAAACTTGACTTGGGTAACCTTCAAGATGTTCGGGATAAAATGGCATAAAGAATTAGAGGAAATGGCTAGAATAGAAGTTCCTGGAATTATAAAGAGAAAAGGTGATGAAATCCTGGATGAAATGATCAAATTGAGGTCAGGTCATGATGAAAAACAAATCAGAAAAATAATCAAGTTAAGTCAGGAGAATTACTATGATATTGTTAAATACTTCTGTAAAAAGTTAACGTAAACACTTATTAATTTTAAAAAGTCTAATTCATAGAGTTATTAATTAAATGGTGATATAAAATGGCTTCATTCAAGTTTGTAATTGGCGATCCAAAGACAAGAAAAACCTACCAAATTGAAATAGATCAAGATAAGGCTGTAGGTATAATGGGAAAGAAAATCGGAGACAAGTTTAATGGTGATTTAATAGGTTTACCTGGCTATGAGATTAAAATAACCGGTGGAACAGATAAAGACGGATTTCCTATGCATCCTAGGGTTCATGGAATGGTTAGAAAAAAAATAGTGTTGTCCCATCCTCCAGGATTTCATCCGAAAAGAGAAGGAATGAGAAAAAGGAAAATGGTTGCTGGGAATACTATAAGTAATAATATAGTCCAGATAAATTGTAAGGTTATTAAAGAAGGTTCCAAGAAAATACCTGTTTTACTAGGTAAAGAAGAGTCTAAGGACGAGAAAAAGGAAGAAAAACCAAAGAAAGAGGAAAAGAAACCAGAAAAGAAGGAAGAAGTGAAAAAAGAGAAGAAGGAAGAGACAAAAGAAGAGAAGAAAGAGGAGAAACCAAAAGAGAAAAAGAAAGAATCCAAGAAAGAAGATAAGAAGCAGGAAAAGGTAGAAGAAGGAC
>WJKS01000008.1 GCA_014728985.1 Candidatus Aenigmatarchaeota archaeon | reverse complement strand
CACCATAAGGCATTTCTTCAAAGCTTATTGGTTCACCGTCGCTTGTTGATACACTTAATGACAAAACTGGGTTGAAATACCAAGTTTCTTTATGTGTACCGTCTGTCTCTACGTTGGCTGAATTGTATGCAGTTATTTTAATCTCTTTTTCTTCGTACCATGATGGTTCTACTGTTAACAAACAGTGGAATGCTTTATCTGTATCCCAGTTTATATCACCAAGACCATTACAGTCTTCATCTGATATATGTTCAAGACCTAGTGGGTTACAAAGTACCTCAGGTGAATTTCCGACCTGAAGTTTTGCATATCCTATGTCCAGATGACCGTTTGGGTCCCTGACTACGATATCAAATTCCACTTGTTCACCTGTAAATGCGTATAACCCTGTTCTGTAATCGAATGGGTTTACACCAGGTGGGTTTGCGTCTGTTCCTATGTGAACGTCTCTGTGATCTACACAAATTCTTGGTGGTTGATCTCCTGGTGCTGCGCCTACTCCTGTTTCACCGACTGCTACATCAGCAACTACTAATGTACTTCCTAATAACACTGTTGCTAGAACTAAAGAAAATATTCCAGCAAATAATTTGCTCATTCTTTAGTACACCTCCAATGTAATTAATTAAATAGTTGTAACAATAAAGATTTATATGTTATTGGGCTTTAAAAGTCTCTATTTTATCCATAAAAAGTTTAAATACTCTCTTAAATAAAATAAACATTTCTAATACCTTATTTACAATTTATTTCTACTAAGAGACGTTTTTACTCTATTAAAGATAAAATTTCTTATCTACTATTCAGTTAAAATATTCTTCTCAAACACAAACTTTTGAAAAAATATAAGATAAACATATACCATGTATACTTAGATTTTTACAAGATCTTTTTATTTTACACTCACCTGAACAGCACTGTAAATCAAAGAGGCATTTCTCATCTAGCGATAAGCATTCTAGAACTGTGGTTGTTGTCTGAACTGTTGTTGACGTGGTAGTGGTCTGGATATTGGTTATTTTAGTGGTTGTAGATACTTTGGTAGTTGTGGTGTTGGTTGTTTCCTTTTCTTCACAATGACCAAATATGGGATCGCCTTTCCACTCACAGTTAGAATAGTATCTACATCTCAAGAAATTAACACCTTGGCAATCTGAATATTCGATTATGGTTGTGGTGGGGATTGTGGTAGTTGTGGTTCTTGTAGTGGTTGTGGCTACGCCCTCAATGATTTTATATCCTTTAAACTTGGCTGCCGACAAACAGATATCCCCTGGTAATAACCTGAACCCAAGAGAGGCTCCTATATTATTTATATAATTACAAAAGGTGGACGGCCAACATACCTTGATAAGTAAAGGTGGATCTATTTCTCTGTTCATTCCGTCAACAGTTTTATATAATTCACACCTTAAAGAATCTTCTGGACAAAAAAAGTTTGGGTGGGTTGTTTGATCAGAATATATCTCTTCCTTAATTTCGGCATGAACAATTAAAGGTAGTGTTAGTAGAATTACGGTAATTAAAATTTTTGTTCTCATAGATTTTTTTTGTTATTGTAAAAATTTATTATGCGCTTGTATACGGAATAGAAATCATTCGCATATCTTTTCCCATTTCAAACATTTCGCTCTAAACCACCAGAGACATACTTCGTAACAATTATTTCCTAAAGTTGTGGTTGTTAATTGGGGAGATGTAATAGTTAACTGAGTAGTTATTGGATTTTCACATTCTTTCCAATCTAAACAAGTTCCTCTGAACCACCAGAGACATCTTCTCTCACAAATAATTGTTGGGGTTGTTGTCTGAGTTGATTGGGTAGTTGTGGTGATTGTGGTAGTTGTGGTCTTTGTATCACATGAGCTCCACTCCAAACATTTTGTTCTAAACCAACGAAGACATTTGATTTCACAGATAGTCGTAGTTGTTGGAAATGTGATTATTGTGGTTGGGACCACGATTGTAGTTGTTGAGATAGTGGAGGTAGTTGTACTAACTGTCGTGGTGGAAGTTGTGGTAATTGTGGTTATTGAATTAATAATTGTAGAAGTACTCGTTGTACTTGAAGTTGTAGGCGTTGAAGTTACTGTATTGGAGGTAGTTGTCGATGTAGTCGTTGTAAAAGTACTCGTGGTGACAATTGGAGTTGTGGTTGTAAATTCAGAGATTAAACCTACTAATTCATTATATGCAGCAGATAAATTAACTCTGCCATACCCATAATAATTATCTCTACCTTCCTCACCTAAATCCACTGAAGTCTCTGCAAGAATATTTCTTAATTCCCCAGACTGATAACTCCTGTTATAAGATGATATTAATGCTATTGAAGCGGCCACATGTGGCGCTGAAAAGCTAGTACCAGAATAAAGTGTATAAGAGTTATTGATATATGTAGTGAATATATGTCTTCCAGGAGCCATTAATTCCAACTCAGGTCCATCTGAACTACTGCTAACTCGCTCATCGTTCATTCCTGTTGCACCTGCAGCAACAACTTCATTATATCGGGCAGGGTAATCTATATCATCATCCGGTTCTTGATCCCCATCATTACCGGCAGCCCCTACAATTATTATACCCTGAGAATAAACTTTGGATAAATTATTTTCTAATTCAGGGGAAGGATCATCTGAACCCATACTCAAAACAATGATATCTACTTCTTTCTCAATACACCATTCCAACCCCTTGACTATATCGCTCAGATATGCCCCATGTTCATCCGATACTTTTACCACATAAAGCTCAGCTTCAGGCGCTATTCCTACAATTCCTATATCATTTTCTTTAGCAGCTATAATTCCGGCTATACCTGTCCCGTGACCCACGTCATCCATTGCATCAGAATCAACGGCAGTTCCATCTGGACAACATCCTGGGCTTTCATCATCACAACCGAAACCAGGGTTTTCACAACAATAACAATACTGCTCCTTCACCTTACCTTCAAGATCAGTATGGGTATATTCAACCCCGGTATCAAGTATCCCAATTTTGATAGATTCACCCTTTGATAAATTCCAAAAAGTTTCCGTTTCTATTTTCAAAAAACCCCATGAAACATACTCTCTCAAATTTGGTTCTATGATATCAGTAGAAGTTAAGACGTATTGAGGATTATCTTTTGTTTTTCCTATAGGTACAGAGGCCATTAAACCTCTGGTAAAGGAATGTTGTGGTAAAGGAATGAAATTTTCTTTCTCAAAAGCTTCTACTGTACTTGCGATATTTGTAATCAATATAACCAGAATTAATAACCGCTTAAACATATCCCTAATTTAACACCAGACAAATTTATGATTTATTTCTTTAACACATCTCCCATTCTAAACATTGGGTTCTAAACCATCTAATACATCTTGGCTGACACTCAGGAATTGTTGTGGTTGTGGTTGGTACTGTAGTTGTTGTCTGAGTTGGTTGGGTTGTTGTAGTGGTCGTGGTAGTTGTGGTCGTTGT
>WJKS01000001.1 GCA_014728985.1 Candidatus Aenigmatarchaeota archaeon | reverse complement strand
ATATGAGTCTGTGCGTAAAGTGTGGCAAAAGAAACGCCAAAAATAAATCCAGTTATTATCATTATTGGAATCAATGCTTTTCTATTAACACCCATTAGTTTCACCTTTTGTAACCAAATTATATATATGGTTTCAGTATTATTATAGATTTAAACTTAAGTAATAAAAGTGGATATATGACAAACTTAAAAAAGACCCTGAAATCAGAAAGGGTGAAAGTGGGTAAGGAAACTGTTATTGAGAATTATAACAATTATTTAGAAAATAGAAAAAAATCCCAAAAGGACGTTGATGTAGATAAATTAAAGGAAGAGTTGAAGGAAATAAAGAAATATTCTATTGAAAATTTAGATGAACTGAAAAGAAAAACTATCAAAAATCTGAAAGAACAGAATATCCAAGTATTTGAAGCAAAAGATGCTAAAGAAGCTAGAAAAATAGCTCTAAAATTAATACCAAAGGGTAAAAAAGTCGTAAAATCCAAATCAAATGTTGTAAATGAAATCTGTCTGGAAAGGGAGCTATTGAAAAGGAATGAATTTACAGAAACCGATTGTGGAGATTTTATAATTCAAATAACAGAAGAAAAGGAATGTCATCCAGTTTCACCCGCCATTCATATACCACTTGAAAAAATTACAGAAACTATAAAGGAGAAATTCAAAGCTAAACTTCCTAATGATCCTGCCAAAATAACACACTGGATAAGAGATTATATCAAAAAAAAGATATTTGAGGCGGATATCGGTATTACCGGGGCAAATGTTTTATCAGCAGATGGAGGAATATTCATACTTGAGAATGAAGGTAATATATCTCTTGTATCCAGGCTACCTAAAAAGCATATAATCATAACAAGCATTGATAAAATTGTCCCTAGGACAGAAGACGCAGTAAAAATCTGTAAAGCTGCGGCTATATGGGGATCTGGAGTCCCATTACCTACCTATATTAATGTAATTTCTTCGCTTTCAAGAACCGCTGACGTCCAAAAGAATCTAATCTGGGGAATGTATGGTCCTGAAGAGGTTAGTGTAATATTGATTGATAATGGGAGATCGGAAATGATCAAGGAAGGTTTCACTGAATTACTCGAATGTATTAATTGTGGTGCTTGTCTTTTCCCTTGCCCAATTTACAGGAATATCTTGGATAAATACGGATTCCATTACTTTGGTGGTAGGGGGGTTGGAATGACTGTATTTCAGCAGGGACTGAAAGAAGGATTTAAGAACGGATTGTATTATTGTACAACCTGTGAATTATGTAAACAGAATTGTCCGATGGACATTGATATTCCTAAAGTCATTAAAGAGTTAAGAAAAAGAGCTGTAAAAAATAATTTGGAAACTGAAACCAATTCCAAAATGATGGATAATATTAGAACAAGTGGTAATCCATTTGGCGAAGATGTTAAAGAAGGTGAAATCCCGGATAAACTGTATTGCTGCTGAGTGACCAAAAATGGCAAAATTCATTTCAACAACCAATTGTTATGTAG
This sequence comes from Candidatus Aenigmatarchaeota archaeon, assembly GCA_014728985.1. GTDB lineage: Archaea > Aenigmatarchaeota > Aenigmatarchaeia > CG10238-14 > CG10238-14 > CG10238-14. Next base: position 17,125 of record WJKS01000001.1, on the reverse strand, counting down.
AAAAGGATGGAAAATACCTAATGTTACATAGATCTAAGGATAAAGATAAATTTCCAGGTGTCTGGATGGGACCTGGAGGTAAACAGGAAGCTGAAGAGTCCATTTTCCAAACATGTGTAAGAGAGGTTAAAGAAGAAACTGGGATTGTTATAGAAAACCCTGATCTAAGGATAGTGGCTACTAACAATTATCCTGATAAAAATAAAACGTTCTTAGTTTTCATATTCACATCTAAATATAAATCGGGTGATATAAAGAAATTCCCTGGAGATGGAGAACTGGCTTGGATTGATAAGAAAAAAATAACGGAACTGGAAAAACTACATCCCGATTTAAAATGGCATATACCTATACTTCTAAAAAATAAAAAAGAAGTGATTTTCACCTATAATGAATACAATAATAAAGGAGAAGTTGTAAAACACAATATAATCGGTGAGTAGTATGATAAATACGATAATATTTGATGCTGGAGGAGTCTTTGTTAAGGGAACTTCTAAGGAGTTTTTTATAAAGATATCTAAAATTTTAAAAGTAGATTCATCAGTGTTCATAAAAAGAAAATACATATGGGATAATGCACAAAAGGGTGAAATATCACTCCAGGATGCTATAGAAGAAATTTTTGATATCCCTATTTCAGAAGAAAAAATGGTGGAAATCATTAATGTTTGGAAAAGAAATTTTAAATTGGATATAGCTATCAGGGATTTTGCAAAAAAATTGAGTAAGGATTACAGGATTTTTATATTGTCTAATATCGATACTGAAAGCGTTGAATTGTTTAAGGATCATAGAGAGGGATTTGATTTTGTCGAAGAAGAATTTCTTTCATGTAAACTTGGAATGAAAAAACCTGATAGGGAAATATACGAATATGTACTCAATAAAATCAACGTCAAACCAGAAAAATGTGTTTTCATAGACGATAAACCGGAAAATATTGAAGGTGCGGAAAAGGTAGGTATTCATGGAATAGTATTTAAAAATAAAGAACAATTGAAAAGAGAACTAAGGAAATTAGGTGTGAAGGTGGATTAGATGAAAAAAATGATTTTATTAGGATTACTGATTTTACCTTTGGTTATTACTTTAGTTAATGCTCAGGAAGAGATCTGTATTTACTATTTTTATGGAACTGGTTGTCCTCATTGTGCAAATGTGAAACCAGTTCTGGATGATCTGGAAGCAAAATATTCGAATATTCACATCCATAGGTTAGAAATCTACCACAATAAAACCAACTACGATCTATTCAACAGTTATTGTTCAGAATACGATATTGATAGGAAAGGTGTTCCTTTTGTTGCAATAGATAAAAAATACTTCATGGGTGATCAACCTATAATTGATAATTTAGAAAATGAAGTAATTAGATTAACAAAGGAAGGCGGAGCAGAATGTCCGATACCAGAATCTTGTGAGGGTATCATCAATGGTAACCAAACAAATGTATCCCCAAGTCAGAAAAAAATAACTCTTCCACTTATAATTACAGCAGGGCTAACAGATGGTGTGAATCCCTGTGCTTTCTCTGTATTGATATTTTTGGTAACTTATTTATTGTCGATAGGAAGCAGAAAAAAGATTGTAATTATAGGTTTGTCCTACATTTTTGCAGTTTATATAGCTTATTTCGCCGCTGGAATGGGTCTACTGACAGTTATACAACTATCAGGTCTTACCAGGATAATCTATAGATTAGCTGCAGTTGTGGCATTAGTTGTAGGACTGTTTAATCTGAAGGATTTCTTCTGGTATGGAAAATGGTTCAGTTTCAAGATACCCGAGGTAAGTAAAGGGGCAATTGAAAAATATACAAAGATGGCTACATTACCTTCGGCAGTTATACTCGGATTTCTTGTATCTGCATTTGAATTACCCTGTACAGGTGGTGTTTATCTTGCTATCCTAGGTATGCTTGCAGAGCAGTCAACAAGATTAGCTGCAGTTCCTTACCTGCTATTATATAATTTAATGTTTGTTTTACCACTGATAGTTATTTTACTGGTAGTTTATTTCGGAATACCGCCAGAAAAGGCGGAAGAATGGAGGAAATCCAAGAGAAAATGGATGAAATTAATTTCAGGGTTATTGATGATTGGCTTAGGTATATGGATGTTATTGAAGTGATGAAATATGGGAATATTTGATAAAATTATGGGTGGAAATACTCTTTACTATCCAGGATGTATGGTAAAGTTTGTAATGAAAAATCTTCAGGATAATTATGAAGAGATTCTCAGAAAGTCTGGAATAGATTTCATCAAACTTAATGATTTAGAAGCCTGTTGCGGATCACCAGTCTTAAACGCTGGTTATGAGAGGGATTTTAAAACACTTGCCAAAAAAAATCTGGATATATTCAAAAAACATGCTGTTAAAAAGATAATCACATCCTGCCCTGCATGTTATAAGACTTTTAACAAGGATTACAGGGAATTAATTGGAGAAGAATGGGATGTTGAGGTTGAACATGTAACGCAAACAATTTATAAGGCATTGAGAAAAGGAAAATTAAAAATAAAGAACCCTGAAAAAAGAACCAAATTAACTTACCATGACCCATGTCACTTAGGAAGGCATTCTGGAATTTACGAGGAGCCAAGGAAAATACTTGAAAAATTAGGATATGAAATAGTTGATATGAAAAGTAGTAAAGAGGGTGCTTTATGCTGTGGTGGTGGAGGTGGGGTTAGATCGAATTTCTCAGAACTGTCTAATGCTATAACAAAGGATTTATTAGAAGAAGCTGAAGATACAAAAACGACTGTACTTGTAACTACTTGTCCTATGTGTGATGCCTGTTTTCTCCAGGGCGCTAAAAATTCCAAAATGAATGTCAAAGAATTATCTGAGTTAATAATTGAAAAATTAGAATAATTTGATAAGCAGATTATTCCTGTTCTAATAACCCCAAAAAATATTTATCGTGCTTGCTCTTATGGGAAGCATCAGCAACAGACCTAGCATATTGACTTATCGTCATATGAGCTCCTACACAAGGTATTCCCACAACACGTAAGTCACCATTAGTATCAAAGCCAAGGGTGAGTAAACATCGATATTCAGGTGAGCATCCACTCTGTTTTAAGGATTCAAAGTGCTCTATTTCTTCTGCCCTAGTCAGAGAGGGGAGTCTTAATCTTTGACTCATCATAAATTCTTCTAAAAGATCTAATCCAAAATATTTGAGAAAAAAATGGTTTTCCTGGAATCAAAATACTGTTTACCTCTTTTATATATTCTTTTAATCACATATAATTAGTCTAAAGGTTGATATTTTTGGTAGAAAAACACGAAAGATGTGAAGAGTGTGGAGGGAGCAATTTCCTATTCTCCACTGAATGGAAAAAAGACAAATGGATTTGGAAAAAAATCTGCAAAAGCTGTGAAAAGGTAGTTGAGGAAAGGGACATAGAAGGCTGGAAATAATTATTGTTTTATCGTAACCATTATCTCATCTGTTAATTTCATGTCCTCATATATGATCTCAAAGCTAATACTATAATCTCCCTCTCTTATTCCTCCGCAAACATTGCATCTTGGCAATTTATTTGTCAAAGAAATCTGATTGATTCCATTCTCTAGGTTCACTTCTCTAGATTTGTCTAGCTTTCCATTAATTCCCTTAATATTCACGGTTACATTTTCCAGATATTGATTAGAATCAACTACTGCAGTAATATTCAAAGTTTCTGCAGAATGGTAGACCTCTTTGTCTGTAACTAAGTCATTAAATTCCACTCTGACATTGCTAATCTCATAAGTAGTACAACCTGACAGAAATACCAACAAAAGTATAGCTAAAATCAGTAAAATTTTATTCCTCATTTTCTATTAACACCTCTCTTAACTCCAGGGAGGACTTTCCACCCACAATTAGAGCATTTATTACCAACAAAAAAAGCACCACATTTAGGACAAGTTTTCCCTATTTCACCCATATTCTCTCACCAATCTTATACAAAACATATCCCACCAAACTGATAAAAATGACTACTAAGAAAACTTGTAATTTAAAATGGAATAACATGAAAAAACTGAAAATAACTCCAAGAACAGAAATTAAAGGAATTTTACCGATATTCAACGGTACCTTAAAAGTTCTTTCCAAATCTGGTTTTTTGAACCTAAGAATAATCAGGGATAAGTTAACAAAGACAAAAATGACAAAAACTATGAAATCTACAAGACTTGCCACAGTTAATAAATTACCAACCAGAACGAACAATATTGAAAAAACCATTGTTGTGAAGATGGCTATATGAGGTGTCTTGGTCCGGCTATGAACTCTTGAAAAAAATCTTGGTAAAGATTTTCCTTGAGACATTCCATAGATCATTCTTGAACCGACCATCAGAAATACAAGAACCGTGTTAGAAGTGGCAAATAAAGCAATGAATGACATCATGATCAATCCGGTATCACCTAGTACTTGAGATGTGACATAAGATAATGGTGCAACAGATTCAGCTAAAGTATTCCAGGGAACTATTGAAACTACTGACAAACCAACAAGAACATAGATTAGAGTACTTAAGATAACTGAGATTATTATCGCTCTTGGGAGGTTCTTCTTCGGGTTCTTTACTTCCTCACCAATATTTGCAATTTCTTCAAAACCAAGGTAGGCAAAAAACACTATACTAACTGCTTGGAACAGACCTGAAACCCCATTTGAAAGTTCGAAGTAATTCACATTTCCTAAATATTTTAGTCCAATAATTATGACAACAAGAAGTCCTAATACTTCCAAAATCGTGAAGATAACATTAATTCTTGAAGATTTTTTTACGCCCAGAAAATTTACCGAAGATACCACAATAATCAGACCTATAGCTACAATTATAGACGAAATCCCAACTAAACTCGAAAAATATCCCCCAAAGGCTAAAGCGACGGTTGATATTGCTATTATATCTGCAATCAATTCCAACCAACCTACCAAAAATCCTAATAAATTACTACCAAACGCATTTTTAACATACGAATATTCTGCCGCAGATTTGGAGAACATCGTCGATAATTCTGCATAACTCAGACCAGTCAAAGAAGCAAGTACAGCCGCGAGCAAGAATGATAACCAAACAGAATTTCCAGTTAATCCGGTTGCAGATCCTATCAAAGCATATATCCCTGCACCCAGGATTATACCCATTCCAGAGAATACTGCATCTGATAAGGTAAGTGTTCTTTTAAGTCCGGTCATAGTATTATTTTATCCTACCTGATATTTGTTTTATTCGATTGAAAACCCAAAATTAATCTTTGTTTGGAAAATGGGAACCTATGAAAAATATGTAGTTACTATTTAGTTACTACAGTATAGAAATGCTTAAATAGTAGTTTTAACTATATGATAGTAATAAAAAGGTGGAAAATATGGCCGATAGAGACTTTTGTACTGCTTTAGGAGAACTTTATAGAGGATATGTTGTTCCAATCCTTGAAGGAAGATTTGAGGAAATTACAAGATACACTCATGGTCATGATGATAATATAGCTGCATTGGCAAATGAAGTCAGAGGTCATACGATTCGTTATGGTGAATTTTTGGATGGACCCGAAATATCCGCGGCAGGCTTACTTGAAGTCAAATATGTAATCAAACAGTTGAAACAAGAGGATGGTTGGGAATTATTTGGAAGATCCTATAGACTGGGAGGTATGGGCGATATTGAGGCATTAAGAGATTACATAGAAGAAGTTCCATTATTAGCAGAATTATTCACAGATTAATACCTAACCTAAAAAGATTCTTTATGAAATTTCTTATATATCTCTTTAATTTCCTCAACAACTTTAGAATCAGATTTCAAAACAGGTTTCAAATTAACAATCGACTCAATAACCTTCTTATCATAGGATATTTTTCCCAAGAATCTTTTACCAGACCATTTCTCAATCTCTTCAGCTAAATCAGGATTAATATTCCACTTGTTAACGACAACCCCATAAGGAATACCAAACTGGTTAACTATCTCCAAAATTCTTTTCAGATCCGAGAACCCAGAAGGTGTAGGTTCTGTCACAAGTACAGCATAATCTGACCCTCTAATAGAAGCGATGACCGGACAACCAATCCCTGCGGCAGCATCCAGAATCATGATATCATGTTCATATAAACCAGCTTTTTCTTTTAATTGTTCAACAATCTTACCAGAACCACTTTCACCCGGATATAATTGGCCAGAGACCAGAGTGAACCCATAATCTGTTTTTTTATCTCTTAATTCACCGTTCTTAACCGGATTGATTTCTATAGCACCTGAAGGACAAACTAATTCACATGCACCACAACCCTCACAAAGGAACTGATTAACTCTAAATTCATTATCTTTCTCAACAGCATAAAATCTACAGATATCCTTGCATTTACCACATTGAATACATTTATTCTGATCTATTTTGGCTTTGAAAGAGGTTGATACCTTCTCAGATTTATCCCAATCAGTAATTCCTAACCATAATCCAAGATTAGGTGCATCAACATCACAATCACAAGCAACAATTTGATTTTTCTTTGATAGAAGCAACACTAACGAAGAAGTTAACATAGATTTTCCTACTCCACCCTTACCTGAAGCTACTACTATTTTCATAATTTATCCCTCAACCAACCTATTTCAAAATTCTCTTTTTTATCGAATTCAGGAACATAAGGCTTGATATCTAAAAGTGGTGTACCATCCAATACATCGATTCCTTTTACCTTTAGAATGTTTCCATTTATTTCAATCAACTTTACCACCGATATTCCAATGTGATTAGGTCTATCTGGATGCCTCATTGCAAACACTCCTTTAGGTTTTCTATCCAAGAATGGTGCTGACTGTAATACAGTCTTATCAGATTTGTGAAAAAAGTAAACTAATATCAAATGAGAGAATCCTTCCACGTCCTTGAGACCATCTTTAAATTTGTCAAAAACTTCAACTTCACCTATATCATCTGAGAAATAAGGCTGAATAGGAGTTTCTTCTCTAGTTTTATGAGGTGAATGTATAACACCAATTGGCTCTATTTCTATCTTCATTTTAAACGCCTAGACCCTCAATTAAATCTTTAAGATCATCTTTACTCTCAAAATAATGAAAATGACTCTTGCAATTACAGTCTGATGAACCAAAGTTCGGAATACTTTTACTAGCGAGATCACTTAACTTGTCAGAAACTTCACATTCTAATCTCTTACCCGCAACTATTTTATCAACACCAACCATATCAACATTCGGATTTACAAGAAAATAATCTATATGCCAATAGAGATTGCCTTTCTTCTCTTTGTTTAATTTCTTATGCCTTTTTATTCTGTTTTTAAGATTTACAAACTTTCCTAGAGCTGAGCCAACATAACAATAATAACCCTTAGGTGATTCTATCTTACCAAGACTACCCACGTTTATAATTTGATTCTTTTTCAATTCCATAGTTAGGATATAAGTTCCTCTCATATCAGATCAACTACTCTCCCCAAATCCTTTTCACAGTACGCTTTAACTAATCTTTCTGAATAAGGGATTTCAACTGATATTTTTGTACCGAATTTACTCGCAATTTCTTCTGTCTTCTTTTTATCTCCGACATCTGACTTATTCAATACTACTTCCACTGGCATATCTAGTCTCTGGACCAACTTTAATACTAGTCCGAGGTCATGTGACCCCAGAGGCGTTGGTTCAGTTACCGCATAAACCTTATCACAATTCAATAATGCCTGAATAACACTACAATGAGTACCGGGTGCAGTGTCAATGATAAGATAATCTGCATTATTTTCCTCGGCAAATCTAATCGCTTTTGACTTTACTTCTCTGACTATAGGACCTGTTTCTTCTAGTCCGACTTTTGATTTCCCTGTTATAAGCCAAAAATTATCATTAACCTTATTAACAAAAGATTCTCCAGATATTTTTTCTTCAGTAGTGATAGCATTATTTGGGCACGAAACCCAACAAGACCCGCATCCCGTACATAGATCATGTAAAAACTTTGGATATTTACCTTTTACCCAAAATACTGCATTCTCTCTACAAACTTCAGAACATCTGCCACATTTCACGCATTTCTCTTCATCTAGTTTTGGAAATTCCTGGTAAAGATACTCTGGGTTCTTTAACTCTTTATTTATTATCAGGTGATCATTCGGGCATTCAACATCAGCATCATATAGGACGATCTTTTTCCCTTGGTTAGATAATTTGTATGCCAGGAGAATCGCAAAGGTTGACTTACCAACCCCTCCTTTTACACCACTTGATGCTATTACTTGCATTAAAAATCATTTAATCTTTCTTTTGAAAGCTTTTCTCATTTTCGGTTACTGTGAAAATCCCCCTAAAGGAAAATTAATTAAAACTAAAACCAAATTTATATAAGAAGGTTATGAAAAATAAAGGACAGTCCAGCTTGGAAACTCTATTAATATTAATGGTAGGTATTACTCTCTTAATCCCTATAACCAACTATATCAGACTTTATCAAATATCCTACAGGGATACTTACAAATTAAGTATGGCAAAAGATTCTACTCAAGACCTAGCTGAAGCAGCAGATAGTATTTTTCTTCAAGGGCATCCTGCCGGGATAACAGTAACTATAAACATACCCGAAGGAGTAAAAGAGGGTATAATATCAGAAAGAACTATCCAATTCAAAGTCAAGACATCCTCTGGCATAAATGATGTTTTTTCTTTTACAAATGAGGATATACAGGGAACTTTGCCTATCTCCCCAGGTCACCATAAGATTCTAGTTAAGAATGAGGGAGATATTGTAAGTATAAATGAGGTATAATTCATGAAAGCTCAGAGCTCGATAGAGTTTTTCATTCTATCTGGAACCATGTTACTTTTCATGATAGTTATTATCTATGTGAATAGTAATTCACAGTTAAGACTATTTCAACTGAGAAATACATTAGAGGCCAAGAGGCTAGTTGACAGAATAGAAAATGAAATTAGTGTTGCAATTGAACAGGGAGATGGCTATGAAAGGGTATTCAACGTCCCCCAGAAACTGGGTAGATTAACAGATTATAATATTATGATTCACCAGGATGGTTCAATAGAAGTTAACTGGAAGGGAAATAATTACCTGAGAAAGTTACCAAGCACAGAGATTACAAATGGTCTTTCCAGTAGTTTTGAAATTTCTAAAGGATACAATAGAGTCGAAAATGAGGGTCAAGTAATTGAAATTATTGAGGTGGGTCCATGAAAAAGAAGGGTCAAGTATTCTCAATGGATTTCATCAGCTCTATAGTCCCATTTCTGTTCATTTTAACCCTTATCTTATTGATTTGGTTTAATATAAATTACAAAATAGGTCAAAGAGAAAATAATCTGGAAATCCAGAATAAGATCACTAGTTTATCTGAAATACTTATTAAAACCGAGGGGAATCCGAAAAATTGGGAAAACCCCATAATCCAAGAAAACGAAATTAAATCCCTTGGTTTAGCCTTGAATGACAATGTGGTGGATAGTGAGAAGTTTTTTAGATTAATGGAATTGGATTACATTCCCGTGAGGAAAAAATTAGGAATACCTCGTTTCCAACTATTTTTAGGACTTTATGATAAAGACGGTCAGGTAATTGAATTGGATGGAACTGGGATGGTATACGGAGTTTATCCACCCGAGAATGAGGAAAAATACTCAATTACGAGATTTGTTGTTTTAGAACATAATGGAGAAAGAGAACTAGCTAGTCTGAAAGTGATTTTATGGTGATTAACTTCAATAAAGGACTGATATTTAACCTAGAAATTATCTTAGCTTTATCACTACTTTCAATAGTTTTCCTTTATATTACAACTATGGATTTTGATACTGGATTATCTTACAGGAATTATGAAAGGATTAATTTAATTTCAAAGGATTTTATCGAAGTACTGTCTGAACTAAGAGTCAATGATTTAATTGAGATGAATAATCCAACTATAATGGAATTATATAACCAGGGTATAATTAGTGACTATCATCTAAACAGGAACCTATTAGAAGCAATAGGATATTTCTATAGTCAAAATGATTTAGAAACTGCCAATTTAATATCCCAAAGTGTTCTAAATGAGATAATACCTCCAGGTTTAAAATATAGTTTAGAAATAGATGAAACTAGGATATCAGGGGATGAAGGACAGTATGGAAACGATTTTAAATATAAATCTGTGACAAATAGACTTATCTCTGGTTTTCAAAGTGGTGAAATAATAGAAGGTAGTGTATCAAGAGCATCCTTAGAAAAGATAAAGAGTAAAAGAACCTCATCATATAAATATTTTGGCGGTTTTATTGGCGAGGGTAATATTACTGTTTTTATCGAAGATATCCCCAATGATACAGAAATCAAAGAAATTTACATAGAATCTAACTTAGGTTCGGATATTGGACTTCTAGTAAATGGGAACTCGTGTGGAGAGTTCGAAAAAAGTGATGGTGAATTATCAGTAGATGTATTCTCAATTACAGATGTCTCCTGTATTGAAAATATCATTCCAGGTCAATCAAACTATTTTAATTTTACTTTCCCCAACAGCAATATTAATGAAAGTTTCCTAGGTGGCGGATTCCTAAGAGTGGATTATGAAACTAATCAGACTAGTGAAATCCAAAAGGATTCAATAAAATATTATTTTCCTGGTATAGAGGGCTTGATAAACATTTATGATTCTTTTTATGTTCCTGGATCTATCGAATCAATCGAAGCTAAATTACACTTCCTAAATGAATACACTACATTCCTAAGAATAGGTGATCAAACTATTTTCAGCTTAGAGGGGACTGACTCAGAACAAGAAATTTTACTTTCTAACTCAACCTTTGCAGAACATTTAGCTTATGGTTATATAAGTGAAAAGACGGTCCCTCTTAGATTGGGAATGAATGCCACTATAACCGAAACTAAGGGATTAGCTGACGTGGTATTAATAACGGATTTATCTGGTAGTATGAATTGGAGGATGGATAGTAGGTTAAGTGGAGTGACAAGAACATGTAATGACCCCCTCCTATTGGATTCGAGTACAAGAAGAATCAGCCTGGCTAAATGTTTGGATAAAGAATTTATAGAGGAGGTATTAGATGTACCTGGTAACAGGATAGCACTGATAGGTTATGATGGAACCGGTAATTGTATAAAAAATTCCCTTGACTTTACAGACCAAATATCCATTGCCAATAATGAGGTAGATTCCTATAGCGCAGCTGGTTCAACTTGTATAGCATGCGCCTTGAATAAAGCTTATGAAGTTCTAGAACAGCAAAGTGACGAAAATAGGAGAAAATTTGTTGTTATAATGACTGATGGTCAAGCAAACACAATACCAATCACAGAAGGTACTGTATCACCTTGTACTTCTGCCCCAGATCCCGTTTATGACCCTGCATGTGGTGATAGTGTAAGTCAAATAGCATCACAACAATCAATTGACGCTTCATGTAATCTTAATCAAGCTTTGAATTCTACTGTATACTCGATAGGGTTTGGGCCACTGATTTCATGTGACTTTTCGAGAGAAACTCTCCAAGATATGGCCTACTGTGGAGAAGGGGAATTCTTTGTTAGTAGTGAACCACTTGAGCTCCAAGAAATTTATGAGGAGATTGCGCAAAAAATAGTCACCCAAAGTTATGTGAGACAAATAATTTCTTTTGAAGAAGGTAATGTAAACTCTACACTTTATCCTGATTCTTATATTGAATTTAAATTTGACAGTGAATCTGACCCATTAGAATTCAGAGAAATTTCAATTAAAGTTGAGAGTGATAATTTCCCAGGATGTGATGGTAGCTTTTATATACCTCAACAATTAGAGATAGATGAAATGAAAACAACTTCCTATTCATTTGATTACTGGACAGATAATGTCAGAATTAGGAACAGTAATACAGGTGACTGGATGGATGTGTTCCAACTTTCAGATTTCGGGGAAAGTTATGAGAAATTTGGTGATCCATTTATAATTCAATTCGACCCAGATATAATCTCAAAAGGCGAGGAAAATCAGATAAGAATAACAACTGGTCTGAGCCCCACTGAAACTAATCCAACTTGCTCTCAGAACAATAAAATTATATATTCTGCAAGACTATCAGCATTCACTGAATTTTCTCCTGTACTTCCAGAGGCAGAGGGAAATAATGTACTAATTTATTATGATAAAAACCATGATGGTATTCAAGATGGATCTATCATTGTTCCTATTGGTGAGGATATATCCAATCCCTCAGTAATAGAGGTAGGTGAACTAGAAATTGAAAATAATGCGGTACATTTTGCACTCTATCAGCTTTTGGAGATATTGAACTTTGGAAATCCGACCGGAAGTACTGACCCATCAGGTTCAATGAGCAATCCTATTGATATAGAAATTACAGATGAAATCTCAACAAACACAGTCTCTATAAAAAATATCCCGAGTTTATGGGGACCTTTGAATTTTAAGGTGATAATATGGCTATGAGAAAAGGCTTAGTTTACTCATTAATGAGTGTACTCTTAATTACACCTATTATACTGCTCTTTGTAATTTATTCAAAAATAAATAGAATGGAGGGCCAAAATACTGTTGTTGAAATCAGAGCGGACGAATTAGGTAGTTTTTATAAGAGTTTTATGCATGACTTAGGGAGATCATTGGATATTAGTACGAGAAGATCATTACTTTACTCTAATAATTTTATTATAACTAACGGGATACCCTTTGATAATCCTGCAGAGAAATTTTCCCAATTAATTTTAGACGGTAATTTAAATGGTGAGGAAATTGGTCTATTAACCGGAAGTGACACTTTACCATGTAATACTCTTACCTGTCATAAGGAAAAATATCTTGATTTAAGTAATGAATTCGGTTATAATTTAGATGTTGAAATAATTTCTGTTGATATAAGCCCTTATGATTCATGGAATATCAACTCCTCAGCAACTGTGAGAATAACAATAGAAGATCCTGAAATGGAGATGAAAATAGATAGGATATCCAAGAAATCTGTAAAAGTTCCTGTATTAGATTTTGAAGACCCACTTTACTTTTTGAATACAAAAGGAAAAATATCAAGAAAGGTCAAAAAAGCATCTAATAACCCATTTACTAGAGGTACTAATGGGAAAGGTTGGTTTTTAGGAGAAGTTACTCAAAATCCAACTTTAGGAGACAAGTCCAAAGTCCTCATTACTGAAAATATAGACGGACTTAACCCTACCGAACTTAACCAATTCGCTGGTCTAGTTACGGATGATTATATCCAACCCCCAATTGGATTAGATATTCCATTTTTAGTTGGTACAGGAAATGGGACCTCCATTGAGATCGGGGAGATAGTATATACTGAAAATACGACTTTTAAGGTATGGGATACTGATTCCGAAATTCTGTATAAGAATTATCATAGCAGTGATTCTGGGCCGAGTTATTTTGATAGGTTAGAAAACCGAACTTACATATCTGATACTTACAAGGCTCAAAGTCCACATGCTATTGGATTAGTTTCATTCGTAGACCTTGACGAAATGGAATTACGTGGTTTACAGGTTAATAGAAGTTTAAGTGTTCTGGATTACAAATATTTTAGAGGGGAAACCGATAGCGTGGAATAGTATTTTATAAAAAGAATTCGAAATAGTATGTGAGAGAGATGGAAGGCTGGGAGGGTTATAAAATCGGTGAGAAAATAGATAGTTATACGGTAAAAGCCGGTGAAGTTCCCGCAACTGTGGAAATTGTCCCTCAAAAAAGTGAATTTGTGTTAACTTATCAAGTCAAACTTCCCAAATTTGATGAAAAAAGTCTAAAAAAAATAAAAAATATCAAAGACCAACTTATTTCTCAAGTAAATGTAAGTGTATCAGAGATACTTAATTCCCAAAAAAAAGAATTGATGAAACAGAAATTTTTTGAAAAGGCAATTGAAATAATATCAAATAATTTTCCTAGTATGTCATCTGAAGATAAGAAAATATATGCCAATTATCTTGTTCATGAAATGCTTGGTTTGGGGCTAATTGAAATTCCTTTAGCAGACATTAACTTAGAGGAAATAGTAATTAATAGCTCAGAGGAACCTTGTTGGGTATATCATAAAAAATATGGTTGGCTTAAAACAAATATCGGTCTGGAAAGTGAGGACCAGATATATAATTACTCTACCTCAATTGGTATGAGATCAGGTAGGGAAATTTCAAAACTAGACCCTTTAATGGATACTCATTTAACCACAGGTGACAGGGTAAATGCGACACTATTCCCAATATCAATAAAAGGCAACACTATTACCATAAGAAAGTTCTCCAGAAATCCCTATACTATAACAGATCTTGTCAAATTTGGAACTTTAGATACTAATATTCTCACGATATTATGGTTGGCAATAGAATCCGAAATGAACATAATAATTTCTGGTGGTACAGCTACCGGGAAAACTACTCTATTGAATGCACTATCAGTATTTATACCCCCTAATCAGAGAATAATAACTGTTGAGGATACAAAAGAGATGAATTTACCTAAGTTCCTACATTGGGTGCCACTTCTTGTAAGAGAACCCAACCCAGAAGGAAAAGGTAAAGTGACTATGTTAGACCTGCTAGTCAATTCATTAAGAATGAGACCAGATAGGATTTTGGTCGGGGAGATAAGAAGACATAAAGGGGCAGAGGTTCTCTTTGAAGCCATGCACACTGGCCATTCTGTAATGGGAACACTTCACGCACATACTTCCGAAGAAACAATCATCAGATTAATGAATCCTCCCATATCAGTACCGGAAAGTATGATAGCTGGACTTGACCTGGTTGTTGTTTTAGGAAGACACAGAAGAGAAGGTTTTAGAAAAGTGATTGAACTTTCGGAAATCATACCTTTTATTGGAGATGATAATAAATATCACGCGGGCTTGAACACTTTATTCAAGTATCAACTTAAAACAGGGAATCTACAGAAAGTTAAAAAAAGTAAAAGAGTATTTCAAGACCTAATTGATTATTCAGGATTTTCCTACGAAGAAGTACAAAATGAGATGAAAAACAAAAGAAAGGTTTTAGATTGGATTATAAAACAAGAAATAAAAGACATGGATATGATAGGAGGTATAATTGCGGAATATTATAAAAATAAGGACTTAGTACTAAATATTGTTGATGGTAAAAAAACCTTAAAAGATATTGAAGTTTTTGAAGAGGCGGATGAAAATAATGAACTTACCCTTACCATTTAAGGCGATGCCCGAATTTGTAAAGGATTTCTTCACAGATAAACTAGGACCCATTAAATGGGATTTATCTGAACTTAAGTTAGAGCTTTATCAGTCAGAAATTGATCTGAAAGCAGAAGATTATGCCAAACTCTGTATAGGGTCCTCAATTTATACTGCCTTAATAACTATTTTGGGAGTGTCAATAATATCTCTAATATTGGGTGATATTAGCTTCCTAGTAATCGGTTTTATCTCCAGCCTTATCGTCGGTGCATATTCCTTAACATATTGTCTCAAATACCCTATATTTATAACAAAGAAAAGAATTAAAAAATTGGAGTTCTATCTGATGCCAGCATTAAGACACATAATGATAAAGATAAGATCTGGTGTTTCTTTGTTCCGGGCGATAGTAGGTTTATGTGAAGATTATGGAGAATTATCAAAAGAGATGAAGATCGTCGTGGATAAAACCAATGCTGGAGTACCGCTTGCCGAAGCTCTAGATGAATCCGCGACTAAGAATCCATCAGACCATTTCAGAAGAGCTATCTGGCAGATAAGTAGCACCTTAAAAGCTGGTGCTGATATCAACAAAACTCTATCTTCAATAGTAGAATCTTTTTCAGATGATCAATTGTTAGTGGCTAAGAAGTATGGAAGGGAGCTCAATTTCTGGTCTGTTATTTATCTTGTATTCTCAATAGTTTTCCCAACGCTTGTATTATCCTTTTTAGTTGTTTTATCAACATTTCTCGGATTCATAATTACATTTTCCACATTAATTTTATTCCTTATCTTAGTGTTAATTTCACAATTTTTATTTTTCTCATTACTTAAAAGTAGGAAACCTTTGTTGGTGGGATGAATGATAATATTTAAAAAAATAGGCAACTTATTACCAAATTTCTATATTCAGAAGTGCCAAAAACTAATAAATTATGCACATGTAGAAAAGGATCCTAGAGAATTTGCTGGAAGTTCCCTTTTATATAGTCTATTGATATCATTAGCAGTTGCTCTCATTTCCACTCTTTTCAACTTATCTACGGTTTATATTTTGTTCTTTTCCATACTAAGCTTCATACTCAGTGAAGTCTTTTTCCATCTAGATTTTGTTTTTATCGGAATTCAAAGAATTAAAAAAATGGAAAAATTATTTCCAGACATTTTGAATCTTATATCCGCTAATTTAAGGGCAGGAATGACTTTGGATAAATCTATTTGGGCCGCATCCAGACCAGAGTTCGGGCATTTGGCAAAAGAACTAAATGATGTTGGAAAGGATGTAGTAGCCGGTAAACCTATTGATGCGGCCTTGAAAGAAATGGGAGAAAGGACTAATTCTAATCTTATTAAACAGACAATAAAACTGATAGTTGAAGGTATAAAATCTGGTGGAAAATTAGAAAGATTGCTGAGAGAGATTGCTAGAGACATAAGATCTATGGAGAGAATATCAGAAGAAATAAAATCCAGTTTAACCATGTATGTCATGTTTATATTTTTCGCTTCAGCTATCGCTTCGCCCTTTATTTTTGGCTCTTCTTCAAAATTCATAGAAGTAAGTATTGGGCTCCAGTCAATGGCGGCCAGTAGTGGAATAGGTACTAGTTTCATGGGATTAAATCAAGGAGAAATTTTAATAACAAATGAACAATTGGGAATATTTTACATTTGTCAGATAACAATCATAAGTCTTTTTGCAAGTTTGTTATTAGGCCTAATCCAAAAAGGTAATGAAAAAGAAGGTTTAAAGTATCTACCTTTTATTTTAAGTTTGGCTATACTTACCTTTTTCATAAGTAGATGGATATCAGAGAAATTGGTGTTTATATGAAGCAAAATAAGGATTCAAGAAAAGGACAGGCAGCATTTGAATTTTTAATGACCTACGGGTGGGTATTTCTAATATCAGGTAT
>WJKS01000090.1 GCA_014728985.1 Candidatus Aenigmatarchaeota archaeon | reverse complement strand
GTCAATGCGTCTTATGAGTTAGAGGGTCTTGCCATTTCAAAGAATATAAAAATGAAAATATCCATTGCTGTTTTAATTCAACTTCAAAGAGAAAAGGCTATAAACAAAAAACAATTGAAGGAATATGTTAAAAAACTAGTGAAAACAAGGGAATGGGAAGGTGGAGTATTAGAAATATTGGCTAAAAAATATCTGAATAATTTTTAACGAATGAAACTTTTCAAGGAAATTTTCATTAGTAGGAAAAAGTTGAAACAAAAAGTTCATTTTATTTCAGATAACATTTAATCCTGAAACCCAAAAATAATTCTTATGAGAAAATATCTCTTAGTAACATTAGTTTTATTATTAATCCCAGTTATTTATTCCAAGTCCTATTACTATGATTCCATCTTCCTCAATATGGATTTTTATGGAAATGGGACCGCACTTGTCGAACAAATAAGAGATTATCATTTCGATGGTGATTTCTCCTGGGCTTACATAGATTTCAAAAAAATTGGTGCTGATGATGTGAATGTGATTGATGTTATTGATATGCGATCAGGTGATTCTGTGCCTTTTACAGTTGAGGAGAATTCTCGGCATACCGAAGTTAGATGGGACTATAGTGCTCATAATGAGAACATAAAATTCAAAATAATATATTCAATAGAAGGTGCTGTCAATAGATATGAGGACGTTTCAGAATTCTACTGGAAATTGGTCGAGGAAGAACACGAGAGAATAGAATATTTCCAGGTAGATGTTAATCTCCCTGAATCCTCTTCAGATTTATTTAAAGTGTTTGTTCACACTCAGGGCATTGGTAAAGATTTGGTATTTTTCAATCAGAACTCTTCTGCGAGGTTTATGGTGGAAGATGTTCCTAAGGACACTTTTGTCGAGGTGAGAATGTTGACAGAGCCAGATATTTTTTCCGAAGTCAAAATAACGCCAAAGAAGAACTATGAGGATATCCTGGATGACGAAGAGAGAATTTTCGATGGCAATCCTCCCACAAGATTTAGAAGATTATCCATAATTTCAATGCTTGGTAACATTGTTTTTCTGGGGGTACCGATACTCACTTTATTTTACTTCTATTTCAGATATGGTGTCGAACCTAAAGTTGAATATCAGGGTATATATGAACATGACCCTCCAATGGATATTCCACCCATGGCTTTGGTTGCTGTTTTGGATAAGCCTAAACCTAGTTTACAGATGTCAGCTAAAGGATTAATGGCAACTTTATTCGATTTCGCTGTCAGAGGTTTCTTAGTAATCAAAGAAGAGAAGAAGAAATTCTTATTGTTTGAAAGTACTAGTCACAAGTTTGAATTGACTAAAAAAGGCCAAGACCCGAAATTGAAGGAAAAGTTAACACCTTTCGAGTGGAAAATTTTCAAATTATTTTTCTTCCAAATCTCAGATGATAATAAGACTGTTAATACTGCTCAAATAAGGTCATGGACTAAGAAACAGACTACTTTTAAGAAAAAATTACTTAGTTTTTCAAAATCCGCCAAATCTTGGTTTGAGAGAAAACACTTCAAAATATATGTGAAGCAAAGCGAAAAGGCTAGAAAGAAATACCTGATATTTCTACTAATCTCTGGTGTTTTAGGATTTATTTTCGGAGGATTCCTCTCACTTTTCTTTTATCTTCCGGTAATGGTAGTTCTTTATCTATTTTCAGGGACAATCTCAAAGAGAACAACAGAATCTACTCTTCAGGTTAAAAAATGGAAAGCCTTTAAGAAATTCATAACTCACTTTTCAGAGATGGAAGATGCACCCACAACTTTGCTTCAAATTTGGGATAGATATCTTGTATATGCAGTTGTTCTTGGAGTTGCAGAGAAATTATTAGAAAACCTGAAAGATTTTGCGGTGAAAACTGATCATGTCGTTTCAGGTGTTGGATGGTATTATGGTGCAGATGGATTAATGAGAGGAACAATTTCACCCCAACAGTTCTCGGTATTGTCAAATAACCTTTCAAGTACAATTAGTTCCATGACAGCTACTTCAGGAGCTTTTAGTGCATCTACTTCTACAGGTGGAGGATTTTCTGGTGGCGGAGGCGGTGGAGGCGGTGGCGGAGGATCTGGGGCTGGATAATCACTCCAAAAATTCAACTTCATCAATTATCCCATCAGAATCAACGTCTATACCCCTAACAACTCTTGCGATAATGTTATTATCAACAGGATTACCTTTCAGAATTTCTTTAGGGTATTTAGTTAGGCCCAATACTGCTGCCCTTGAACCTGTAAATCCCTTACCTGCTAATAGTATAATTTCTTTACCTTCTTGGAAAGGACTTGGTACGCGGACAATTATACCAACAAATTTTTCCCGGTAAATAGTTTTTGTTAAACTTGAGACAATATTCCAATCTTTAAATTCCTCAGAAAAATCAAAATAGATCGGTAGTTTTTTATTAATTTTCTCAGTGATAATGTTAGTCTTTGGGCCACCAATGAGTATCAAGTTCTGTTTCATATCCTCTTTTGTCACTTGTGTGTCCAGTTTATAGAATGGTATATTCACATCCCCAGTGTAAGCACCTAAGAACATTGATAGATTAATTCCGCAGTATCCGTCTGACGCAGGACTTTTGTATTTTCCATGTGGGTCAGGACTTCCTACAACTAACAGACAATTGAGACCATTTTTTTCAATAAATGGTTTGAGGAAACCAATTTCCGAAGCCCTAGTATTTTTATCTACTACAGAACCATTATCGAATATCTTGTAAGCAACAACAGGAGATGTTAATGAGTATATTTTTGCTGTTGCTCCTACTCTTTCTTCGAGCCTTTCCAGTTTTATCAGACCCAATTTTTCTAGGTTTCTTATGTGGTAATATATTTTCTGTTCGTGCTCTTTCAGTTTTCTTGCAATATCCATGGCACAGGAAGATTCTTTACCTAGTTCTTTAAGTATTCTTTGGACT
>WJKS01000089.1 GCA_014728985.1 Candidatus Aenigmatarchaeota archaeon | reverse complement strand
TAGTAAATTTATTAAGTGACAATTAGATAAAAGATTTAATAATTATTTACAAGTATTATTTGTCATGCCTCTGTAGCTCAATGGTAGAGCAATTGCCTTGTAAGCAATAGGTTGAGGGTTCAAGTCCCTCCGGGGGCTCTCCTTAAGTAAAAAAACCTGTTTATACTGATATTAAATGTAAAAAATTAAACATCAGAACTTATAATCTCCAATACATCAAAAATTTTAGTCTTGGGTTTACAAGGTATACCCGCATCATTAGCACCCATAACTGCAGTTCTATTAGCAGAAAATGCAAAAAAATGCCGACTAGTTGGTCCAACCAAACCAAAAACTTGCTCCGCAGGAATATAAACATCGCTCCCAGGACTACCTAGGTTAACATCCATCAAACAAGTATCATAACCACCATTTTCTGCATATCTTATCATATCAACCGGGGTACTAACACTTGTAACTTTATCATATCCTAACCCCCTTAAAGTACTAGCAAGTTCATCCAAATAAGTAGGATCATGAAAGCCAATCAAAGCTGTTCTTCTCATTAAATTTCACTCATTATTTAGTAAAAACCCAGAGTTAAATAACTGCCTAAAGTAGGATAAACTACTACTATTGGTACATTTCACAAAAATGATTGAAAAAAAAGAAGTTAACTAACAGAACTTTTATTTCCTCAACTCCAACTATTATTGTATGTTTGAATACACTTTCTGGGAAATAATCACATTTTTCGGTAGCTTCCACTTTTGGACAATTTCGTCCTTAATGTGTCTCTTCCTTTTTTTCTTAATTCCAAAAAAATCTCGTAAATATTTTGTTTGGTTCATTTTTTTGGTTTTACCCTCAATACTAATTGCGAACAGCGTTACCCAGGGATTAAAATTTATTTTCAAAATACCTAGACCGTGTTATGGGCTACCTTATTGTCCTAGTGGATATTCCATGCCTAGCGGACATACAACCGTTGCCTTTGCCGCACTGACGGTACTGGGACTAAATTACAAAGGTAAAAAATACCTAATACCTGCACTTTTGTTCGCTCAATTAATTGGTATTTCAAGGGTGATATTGGGTGTTCATACTATCCCAGACGTTCTGATAGGCTCTTTTGTAGGTATGTTTGTGGCCTTTCTTGTACACAAGGTTTATGAGATACACTATCAGAAATTCAAACAAATTGTTGAGAAAACCTGAATCAGAAATAATCCTTTATCTTATTCCCTAATTGTTCATGTATCAACCAGAAAAACAATAAAACAGCGTCCATTGAACTAAATATTAACTGCCCAAAGTCCGGATTGGCTAATCTGGGGAAAAATGTTCCAAAGAACTTCCCGAATAAATCCATACCCCATTCATAATTTGAAACAGGATAAAAGGGCCTGATAGTACCACATAAAAGGCCATCAAGTAAAAGATGTGTGAAAAACCCAAAGGCCATCACAATAAAATAGCGGGATATTTTTTTCTTACCAATAGACCAGAAATACATTGCAAAAGCTAGGAATAACACTGGTATCCAGATGTTATGTGTATATAGTCTATGCACATTCCTCTGGAGTAATATATGGCCGATAGGAATATCTATATCAGGGAATAAACCTGCCAGGCCCGCGAGAAGAACATGTTTGTTTGTAATAGTCTTAGTTTTTTTGAGAATATGATCTCTGAATACATCTACTAGTATTATCGGGACTAGGATATGGGTCACTGCTAGTGGCATGAAAGATATTATTTGATTTTCTCAACTTAAAACTATAATAAATCCTCGTCAATCAGTCCCTCGAAAATAGGTGTAAGATGTTTACCTAACCCAAACCCAAGATTCAATATCCAATCCGGGCAATTATCGAAAAATCTACGGATTCCAAGACCTTTTAATATCGGCCATCTGAGCATTTTCTTCCATTCATCTCCATAATTCTCTTTAAGGAATTCATAATCATACCTCCCCTCATTTAAAGACTTATCACAAGCTTCAGCAGCGATTCTAGCTGACATCAAACCATATATTAATCCTCCACCAGAAAATGGTTTTACCTGGGAAGCTGCATCACCAACAAGAAGAATCCTATCATCAACCGATTTTTTAATCAGACCAAACCTTATCAATCCAGATACATCATCTTTTGATTTATAATTCTTACCTATTCTTTTTTTCACAAATTTATCAAAATATTTAACAGGTTCCCTGTATGTGGCTACAGCAACTCTAGCCCATTCATCGTTCTCAGGCACAACCCAAGCAAAAAACCCTGGACAAACTTTGTCCCCAAACCAAAGCTCAGAGGAAGTCGGATTATATGAGTACTTGATTGTTTTTTGGTAACCTATAAGCAAATTATCTGGCTGGGGTAATTCCGTAACTCTTGAAACGGTTGATCCAGGTCCATCCGCACCAACAAGAAGCTTAGACTTGATTTTACCATGATTTGTCTTTATCTCAAGATACTCTTTCCTCTTTTCAAGTGATTTAAAATCTGTTTTCATTCTTATTTCCACGTTATTTTTCTCAGTTTTCTTAGCGATTTCTTTATCAAATAGTTCCCTATCGAAGACATAAAAGGGTATTTTAGACTTTAGAGTAATCTTTGTACCACTAGGAGAGAAAAAATCTGATTTAATGACTTTATTCAGGATTACTTTTTTTGAAACTCCAGATAATTCAAATATTCTTTCGCTATTAAAGCCCGAACACTGAACTGGTTTTCCAATTTCTTTTTTTCTATCTATTATTAACACATCATAATCTTTTCCGAGAAGCTCCCCAACCTTACATCCTATTGGTCCGGCCCCAACTATAATTAAATCCCAAACTTTACTCATACAAAGAAATAGAAAATATAACTACAAAAATGTAATAGTCAACATGGAAAAAACTATGATCCTTGCCCTTGGAGGGAACATGATTAAAAAAGCAAAAGAAAAGGGAACGTTTGAGGAGCAATATAAGAATGTAAATGAGAGTTGTGAGCAGATTGTTGAGATAATCAAACAAGGGTGGAATATAATAGTAACTCATGGCAATGGTCCCCAGGTCGGGAATCTACTCCTACAGCAAGAATTACTCAAAAATAAAATACCTCCTATGCCTCTGGATGTATGTGGTGCTTTGAGTCAGGGAGAAATAGGTTACTTAATTCAGCAGATACTGCTTAACAAATTAAGAAAAAACGGGATAAACAAAAAAGTAGTCACTGTTATTACCCAGGTTCTGATAGATAGGAATGATCCAGAATTCAGTAAACCATCAAAACCAATAGGTCCGTTCTACGAAGAAGAAAATAAAGATTTTCCAATGGTTTATCAGTCCGGAAAAGGCTGGAGAAGAGTTGTTCCATCACCTGATCCTGAAGAAATAATCGAAAAGGGACAGATTAAAGATCTAATCGAGGAAGGAGACGTGGTCATTGCATGTGGTGGGGGAGGAATACCGGTTATTGAAGAAAATGGAAACTTAAGAGGCGTTGAAGGGGTTATTGATAAGGATCTAGCCTCAGAAAAATTAGCAGAAGAACTTGGGATAAGAACTATGATGATACTCACGGATGTAGATAATGTTTATCTGAATTATGGAAAAGATGGTCAGGAAAAACTTAGGGAAATAAATTTAAAGAAAATTAAAGGTTACCAAAAACAGGGTCATTTTCCAAAAGGTAGTATGGGACCGAAAATAGAGGCTTCAATCAGATTCCTGGAGAAAGGGGGTGAGAAAGTCTTGATCACTTCTCCGGAATTAGCGGTAGATTCTTTACAAGGAAAATCAGGAACTATACTGATGATATAAGAATAAAAAATGTAACCGTTAATAATTATAAGAGCCTCGGGGTCTTGGCTCAACTCGGCAGAGCGTCTGGCTCCAGTACTTGGTGCATGGAGATCTGATTCCAAGATGATGTGAAGAAACCAGAAGGTTGGGGGTTCAAATCCCTCAGACCCCATTGACTATAGTATTAAAATAGGGACTCCGATCAAAAGAGAACTTGAAGAAGAAATTTGTTGAAGTTTTCTAACATACAAATTTTAAAAGACGATAATTTGCTTAAATTCTTCAAATAAAATGTCCAGTGATTTGATGAAAAATAAAGTAAAAAATATTGTGAAAAAGAAATATTCAGAAATAGCTAAAAATAATAGTTCATGTTGTACATGTAAATGCTCTGACGACATCTCAAAAGAATTAGGATATTCAAAAAAAGAATTGGATTCTGTTCCTGAAGGAGCTAATCTAGGACTTGGGTGTGGGAATCCGACAGCATTAGCTCAATTAAAAGAAGGTGAAGTAGTTTTAGATCTAGGGTCAGGGACAGGATTAGACGTATTTTTAGCAGCAAACAAGGTTGGTGAAGATGGACATGTTATCGGTGTGGATATGACCGAGGATATGATAAATAAAGCCAAAGAGAATTCCAAAAAAGGTGGTTATAAGAACGTTGAATTTAGATTAGGAGATATCGAAGACTTACCTATCGATGATAATTCAATAGATGTCATAATAACTAATTGCGTAATAAACTTGGCTCCAGATAAATCTAAGGTATTTGAAGAGGCTTATAGGGTCTTGAAAAATAAAGGGAGAATGTATGTATCAGATATCGTCTTACTCGATGAGCTCACTGAAAAACAGAGAGCTGACGAAGAGTTATTGACAGGATGTGTCGCAGGTGCATTATTGAAAGATGATTATATTAATAAAATTAAGAAAATTGGGTTCAAGGTAAAAATATTGTCCGAAGATAAAGGGATCAGCAAAAAGCAATACCAAGGGATGCCTGTGGAAAGCATAAAAATCATGGCTTACAAGTAAAATCTCGATAAAACTCCTTTTGAGGTACCCAAAAACCGTGCCAATTCTAAAGGCACTCAGACTCCATTGAAACACTAAAAAATAAAACTGAAGATCCTAGACGTATTTCTCACATCACCACATCTCAAACAAATACTAATTGAATTCAAACCATTTCTAAAACTAAATCTCTCAAAACCACTACATTTTTCACACATATTCATCACCCCAAAGGGTTTAGGGAGGGCCCTCTCCCGCTAACAATAAATAGTGGGATAAAGATATCTGACTTTGGAAACAGAGTAGGGTTAGAATGAAAATACAAAAAACGATAATTTTTTACTTCAATTTCACAAAAACATAATCACCCAAATTAGTTCGGGTAAATTCATTATCATCAATTTTCTGGAAAAGAATCATTTTCTGACCCATATCAGCATTAACAGGAGCAACTATTCTTCCTCCCATTATAACTTGAGACCTGATTTTATCAGGAACATCATCACAAGCCGCATTAATAAGAGTACAATGATATGGCGCGTTCTTATGGTACCCCTTTCTGGCGTTCCCTAACACTAATTCCACATTTTTCAAATCAAATTTAGCAATGTTCTTCTGAGCGAACTCATGTAATTTAGGTTCTATATCTATCCCAGTGACTTTACCTTTTTTTCCAACTATTCTTGAGAGCAAACAAGTAGTCCACCCGGTCCCAGAACCAACATCAAGTACATTATCCCCAACATCAGGTGCTAGTGCCTCCAACATCGTAGCCACAGTATAAGGCTGAGATATGGTCTGATCACCAATGCTAGGAAGAGCTATATCATGATAAGCCTTATTCATATATTTCTCTGGAACAAACGTGTGACGAGGAACTTCTAGAAAAGCGTTGATCATCCTGTCAGTCTTCAGAACATTTAAAGCGACTAATGATTCTACCAGAGCCTTGTTCTGCTCTTCAAAATCTACCATAATTAGTATTAGATTTTCAAAAATAAAAGAAAAAAGAAAAAACTAGTCTTATTTTTTCAAGACTATGTTCATAGTAGATACGTTTATTGTATTACCGTCTTCTACTTTCCTCTCTTCTGTACCTATCTCAATCTTATCAAGTTTAAGGTCCGAAAGGAATTTATTTCTGACGACTTCTGCTACATCTACTGCTCTGGAAATTGATCTTCCTCTAGCTTTTATACTAACTTCTTTTGCCCCAGCGTCTGAAAACTGGGTAATTACAGCAAGGACATAACTCATTGTCGGTTTTCTACCAACATAAACTACATTGTCGTCTTTCTTTGTCTTTTTTTGTTTTTTCTCAGTTTTTTTCTCTTTCTTGTCAGTCTTCTTTGTCTTTTTCTTAGCCAACTGCTTCACCTCTTGTTTTTGAATATGATAATTACTGGAGTCTTTGTTAGGTTCTTTTAATTGTATTAATGGTTAAATTTAAATGTGTTAGCTCCTGACCAGCTAAGGACATTCTGGGACTGGTAAAATTGGATTTTCCTCTCTTGCATGATCATATACCAAACAAACATATCTTCTTGTCGACGGCCATTCTATAGGACAACCCCAACCGTTGTATCCTCTTACCGCCCTCATCCACGGATCAGCATAAGAATAACCACAATCCAGAGGATCATATGTTTCATCTTCGTCCTTATAGGCGTTGTATTTTCCTATTAGTATCCTCCCTACACATTCAATATTATCTTTCCAATCGGTTAGATCCAGATCCGCACAATAACTGGAGGCAGTAGTCGGGTAAATTTGCATTATACCTGTAGACCCCAATGACCCTTCCACAACTTCATATCCTCTACAATGATTGGCTCCACTTTCTTGCATAGCTATACCCCAAAGAAGGTAGTCGGGTAAAGTCGGATAGTCCTCTTTTATTTCCTCTTCTGTAGCTCTTATTTCGACTTTAACATCACCCTGATAACAGGTACCTGAGCTCTCTCCATCACAGGATTTCTCGCAACCGGCAGTCCCTTCATCATCATAATTATTTGTCTCATCACATGTATTCCCAGAACCAGTTGCTGTTTTTCCATCGTCCACAAAAATATCCTTCATCTGAGAACCACATACAACATTATCTATAAGCTCATTACCATCCTTGCGGATTATTATACTATTTTTAATTGTATCGAATATTTTATTGCCCTCTATTAGATTTGATTCAGAATGTACATCAATACCACGTCCAAGGTCTCCTTCTGGTTCTGTGATGATGTTACCTTCTATCTCGTTCTCGTCCTTGAAAACTATTATACCAACATTACAGGTTTCTATATGATTTTTCTCAATCTTATTTAGCCTCGAATCAATTTCAATTCCAGTGTTGAAGTCCCTTATTTCACAATTTTTCACAATAGAATCTGGATCATTGATAACTACACCAATACCCCTATGTGAACCCATACCAGTTATTGAGAACCTATTCTGGCAATCTAATGTCACACCTGAAGTAGTAATAACAAAACAATCTTTGCTACCAAAAGCATCTCCACCAAGAAGATCATCTTCAATCAGATTCCTAGTCAACTTATAATAACCTGATTCAGCTATCCTTTGACATGTATCTAGCTCTTTGACATCCATTGGCACTTCTGAAGTGAATTCAATAGAAATTATTCCTATGTGAATATCATCTTCTGAATATCTTATTGCTACTGGGGTCTCAAAAATCGGGTCAAAATCATTGCCTACTAACCATTCATCATTCACGTCCAAATCTATCACCTTGAGAGAATAACCAGAATCGGAATAGGATATTCTTGATAATGCCTCAGGATTAGATTCTATATCATCCAATTTCTCTTTATCAATGACCCCGCGATGAACCATTGTCTCGGTGGTATAGACAAGTTCTTCCGAGGAAAGTAGAACGTTTATTAAAGTTATTTTTCTCCTGAGAATTTCGTTCTGCTCAACCCTGACCTGAACCTCCTGACCTCTGGTAATAAAGAGAAATACAAAAAGTCCTATCAACCCAACCACTACTAAACCTATAAGTACATCTGATAAACTGGTTGCTTGACCTTTATTTTTCATATTAATTACCTTTTTCATGAACAACAACTTGCACAATCCCAACTTAAACCGATTTTAGATCCACTCGGGCAATATTTGGTTTGATAACAATTACCACCCATCGAACTACATGATTGGACGCATTGATGATTAATTTCATGCCAGTCAGGCCCCATTCCCTCACAAAGATTCCCAAGAACCAATTTATCTCTGATCACGTTAAGAGAATCATCACTCGTGTAATAAACATAAAGCGTACCATCATTTGGATCAATAAAAGGTTGTGGCATATCTGGCCCACAAGACTGTTCATCAGTACTTCGCATTATGGGATTCCAATCATACTTTTCCCAATTAACTAAATCAGGACTCCTTGCTATACCCCAACCAAAAACATTCTGCTCAATAGGTCCATGACCAGAATGAAAATTCAATGTTCCACCTTCGTAAACCATCCAATAGTAGCCTTGTGAATAGAATATTCTCGGCATACTGACAGCCCCAAGCTCCCAAGCATCTGACCCAACAAGCACATAATCTCCATGCGGCTCTAGGCTATTCATACCATCACCACTGTGGAAACTTACCAATAACTCGTCTTCTGAAATTTTCTCGGCATAAAAAACATAAACTTCATTATCAAAGTTGTAGACACTAGGTGTAGCCCTATAACTATCAGAAAATAAAGCTCCTCTTTTCGTCCAAGTTTTACCATCTAAAGAGGTAGTCCAATGAATTCCTTCAGGAGGCTCCTCATAAACCATTACCCATCTACCATTTATAAAAGCTACGCTCGGAGAAACAGCAAACACATCATCAGTGTCAATTATAACACCCTCATTAACAGAAAAGGTATCTCCATTATCATCAGATATCGAAAGACAAATTACAGGTAGAGGATTAAAGCATCTATGATACATGTAAATTGTTGAAGAACTTATATCGGACCTATGAACAGCAAAAGCTTCTCTATGCCCTGAGTTGCCTCCCGGAAGTGGGACAGGGTTTTGATCAAGTACAAAATGTGCTCTATGATCCCATAATTCCAATATATCATCTGTCCCAGGACCAGTTTGGGGAGGGGCAGGCACTGGTGAAGGGTCTACTTTCTTTCCTCCAGATCTTCCGAAAGTATAAAGTAATTCTCCGTTAAGATAATATCTTTCCAGACTCCCTTCTATCTTCTTTTCTATTTTGAATTCATCAGTACTTTCTAAAGAACCGACTGCATCAATTACAATAGGTGCAGAAGCTTCTTCTCTATTATTACCAGAGCCTCTGGATACAGTGATCATTCTGTTCTCAATACTAACATCATAGCTATCGGATCCAGGTGGGTCATATTCAACTTTTAAATCTTTTGTGGCAGCTGCACTCACAGAAATTAGACTGGCTAAATCTTTAGAAATAACATCAGGAGATGCCATTGCAAGAGATTCTATTGCGTTCTTAACTATAGGTATTATTACCGGTATTAAAGCTATCAAGACAACTATTATTCCAATCCATGTTAATAGTTCGGTGGTTTCTGCTTGACCTTTCACAATAAATAAAATAGTTTTTCATAAAAAAGAATATTTGTCTAAAAGAGAAAGATATGTTAGATAAGATGAATAAAGAAATACTTCGGACTTCATGTTTGATGTTAATTGTAATGCTGTTATCTGGCTGCACTGATGGAGGAGGAGCACAGGGAACTGGTTTA
>WJKS01000088.1 GCA_014728985.1 Candidatus Aenigmatarchaeota archaeon | reverse complement strand
TACCTTATTATCATGGTTTCGGGTTTCATTATTGAAATAATCAAGATTAGATTTTAAATGTATTTCAAAAAGTATTTACTAAAAATCTAAATATCCTAATATCCAAAACTAATTCATGGAGAGATGT
The DNA here is from genome assembly GCA_014728985.1 of Candidatus Aenigmatarchaeota archaeon. GTDB lineage: Archaea > Aenigmatarchaeota > Aenigmatarchaeia > CG10238-14 > CG10238-14 > CG10238-14. The sequence goes on along the minus strand of WJKS01000088.1, from coordinate 2,510 downwards.
TTTATTTTTAAACCCTGTAAAGCAGATGATTCGTTCAAGTTAGTACCAAAATGCAAAGTAGACAGGGAAAAATTGGTAAAAAATATTGTAGGGGAACTTAATGGAGAAATAGTGGCTAACACCAGTTTTATAACAATAGTCAAAATAGGGAAAATTAAGATAACTGTCAGCAAGAAAGGAGAGATAATTGTTAGAAATGTTAATGATAGTGACATGGAGATACTTTCGACTAAGATTATGAGACTAGTATAAAATTTATTTAAGAACTAAACCCGGAATTCTATCTATGTTTGATGATTTCAAACTAATTCCCCAAATCTTATTAAAACCTTCTGACTTTTTTGAGAAAGCAGGTCCACAGACCATTGGAGAGTTATATAAATTCTGGATCAAGTTAAGCCTTTTGAGCTCACTAATGAGTTTTATGCTGAGAATATCGAATATTTCCCCAACGAATTCTATCCTTCAGTTAATATTTGGATACTTGGGAGAGATATCTAAATTATCTTTTTTAGGTGGGGTCATAGTTTTTAATGGTTTATTGAGCTTACTAATTTTCATCTTTATGATAACTTTAGGATTTCTTTTAGTTTTACTTTCAGGACTATTTTTTCATCTTTTTATTTTAGTTTTTGGTGGGAAAGGATATAATAAGACACTTACGTCGGTTATTATTTCATCAACCCCCATGGTAATATTTGGTACTATACCAGTTGTAAGTATTTTGGTTTCTGTCTATTCGGCCGTTCTCCAGATAATTGGTGTATCTAAGTTACATAAATTCTCAATTACAAAATCCATTATTGTTGTTTTAATTCCCATGCTGCTACTATTGGCTTTAATGTGGCAGTTAAAGATATTCCGATTTTCCTTTAATTTCTAGGTTTATTCCACATAAATTCCTGGTTTACCAAACTTAGTTCTCTTAGCCTTATTTTCAGGATCATACTCAGGATTAGCAGAAGATTGAATGATTACTTCCTGTTTGAAGTCTTTCTTAAACAATTCAGTAGAATTCTTGTAATACTCCAGTTCCGGTGGGATAACATATAGGTATATCTTCTTGGGTTTCTTTTCAACTAACTCCAGTATATTTTTCACATCCCTGATAGAATTTCTGATAGATTCTTCCTGCTTCTCTACCTTTTCATTAATCAGTTTTTTATCTGGTTTTGGCCATTCTTGAGTAGAAATGAATGGTTTTTCTCCAATCATTTCCCATAATTCTTCGCACGTATGTGGTGCAAAAGGAGTTAGCATCATCAGTAGGATCTTGTAAGATTTTTTGTCTGGGTATTTCACCATTTCATTGGTCAAAGTAGTCAGTTCTAATAATGCTTTATTCTGTTCCAGATTTCTCATGTACTTAGTAACATTGATTATTGCTTTTTGGGTAATACTTTGAATATATTCCTGTTTTTTATGTGATTGTCCTAGATTTCCAAATATTTCAATTACTTTTTCCAGGAATTTTTCGATGCCTTTTAGATCCCTGTCAGACCACTCTACATCCTTGTCAGGTGCGGCCATTGACATAAGGTATGTTCTGAGTACATCCACCCCGTGTTTATCTACTATTTCTCTGGGGTCAATCGTATTACCTTTGGATTTGGACATTTTGGTACCGTCTTTCAGAACCATACCTTGGTTTAATAGTCTCAAGAAAGGTTCGTCAAATTTCAATAATCCCAAATCATTCAGGAATTTTGTGATGAATCTCGAATACATCAGATGTCCGACAGCATGTTCGGTCCCTCCGATATATTGATCAGCTGGTAGCCAGTAATTAATAATATCTTTATCAAAAATTTCTTTTGTGTTCTTTGGGTCAGGATATTTTAGGAAGTACCATGCACTATCAACAAATGTTGTCATAGTATCTGTTTCTCTTTTTGCAGGACCACCACATTTGGGGCATTTAGTCTTGTAGAAGTCCTCATTGGTTGCTAGAGGTGAGATTACTTTTGCTTTGAAATTGACATCCATTGGGAGTTCTAATGGTAAATCCTCTTCTGATAAGGGTACTATACCACATTTCTCACAGTAGACTATAGGTATAGGTGTCCCCCAGTATCTTTGTCGGGAAATATTCCAATCACGGATTTTGTAATTTATTGCCTTCTCTGCAACACCTTTCTTGATGAAAAATTCTGACATTTTCTCTTTAGCCTCTTCGCTATCCATACCATTGAATTGTTCAGAATTGGTTATTACACCAGGATCTGTATAGGCCCTTTTCATCTCTCCCTCATTAATTTCTTTTCCAGGTGGGTTAATCACGTTTTTCAATTCCATCCCATATTTCTTAGCAAATTCAAAATCTCTTTGATCCTGAGTAGGGACTCCCATTACGACTCCAGTTCCATAGGACATTATTACATAATTTGCGATCCATATTGGAATTTTTTCTTTGGTTATCGGGTTAATTAGATATCTCCCTGTAAAAACACCTTTTTTCTCTTTTTCTTCAGAGATTCTCTCCAGTTCAGTCATTTTTCTTGTTTCTTCTT
>WJKS01000087.1 GCA_014728985.1 Candidatus Aenigmatarchaeota archaeon | reverse complement strand
GATATATCAACATACTTTTCAATTCGTCCAAAAGAAGTTTAAACGCATATGCCATCTCTACATTTATAACCTTTGATTCTCCACAAACAGGGCAGAATTTTTTATTTTTAATCCTATCATTTACGGCCGGTAAACCACAATCTTTACATATAGGTATCACGTCTCTATCAGCATCAAATCTTTCTTTTAATAACAAAGAGCTACCATGTGCTATTAGACAGTCCTTTTCCATCTCCCCTAACCTTAATCCTCCTCTCTTAGATTTACCCTCTGTTGGTTGTTTTGTAAGTAGGGTAACTGGTCCTCTTGACCTTGCATGTATTTTATTAGAAACTAAATGGTCAAGTTTCTGATAGAAAACATTTCCAAAGAGAATATCCTTTTTATATTTTCTACCCGTATCTGCATTATAGATTCTTTCTTTACCATCCTCACTAAAACCATTCTCTTTCAGTTTTTCATTAAGATACTCTTCTGAAACTGGGTGGAAAGCAGAACTCATCAATCTTTTACCCTCTAAGGCCGCAACCTTTCCAGTAAGACTTTCCAAAAGTTTCCCCATAGTCATTCTTGAGGGGATACCATGTGGGTTAAAGACGATATCAGGTACAACTCCATCCTTTGAGAAAGGTAGGTCTTCTTGTGGTAAAATTAAACCAATGACTCCTTTTTGACCATGTCTGCTTGCAAACTTATCTCCCATCTCAGGTCTTTTCAAATCTCTAACAATAACTTTTACGAGCCTATTTCCTCCTTCACTTTCGGTAACAAAAACTCTATCAACAATTCCCTTTTCGCCATGCCTTAGTTTGATAGAGGTTTCTCTTAAATTTTCTAAATCAGTAATAAACTGGTCTAAACTACCAAGGAACCTAAGTGGCGATGTTTTACCAACAACCACCTGCTCATCTTCTAGTTCAGTTTCTGGATTCACTATTCCATCTTCTGGGAGATGTTTATAAGCTTCCTCACCTCCATAACCTCTTACTCCGGGCTCTGGGACTCCGATAATATCCTCCTGACCTCCCATGTATCTTTTTTCTTCTGCTTGATAAGATCTAAATAAATAACTCCAGAATAACCCCCTTTCTATTGAAGATTTATTCATTATTATAGCGTCCTCAATATTAAAACACTTAAAAGGCATCATAGCCACAACTGTGTTATGTCCTCCTGGATGATTTTCATGCTGTAACACTTCTTCAATGTGAGTTTTAACAAGGAATTTTTGCGGATAAACCAAAACGTTAGTTTTTGTGTCAACTCTTTTTAGAAAATTAGTAGAAAATACACCAATTGCCTGCCCTATCATCTTAGAACCAAAATTTACTCTATCACCACGATTGAATTCGGGAAAAGGAACAAAAAAGGTTGATATACCAAAAATAACTAACGGGTCAATCTCAAGATGTGTATGATCTTTTGTGAGGTCTTCAGGCTTGAGAGCAACATAGGCGTTTTCTTCTTCTTCAGCGTCCAAATATTCAATTACGCCCTGTTGAACCAAATCATTCCATCTCATTTCTTTTTTCTGCATTTTCTCCATGTGCTCCCTTGTCAGCAAAGGCTTTCCATCTTCGACTATTATCAATGGTCTTCTTACCCTGCCAGGGTCAGTAACTACTCTTATTTCATTCAAATCTTCACGGTAGGAAACATTTATTTGTTGGGAAACCTTGTTAGTCCTCCTCTTTTCCTTTAAACTGGTAACCAATTTCTCTGGTTCCTCTATTTTCCCAAGGTACCTCCCATCCAAAAATACATCTGTCATAATTAATCTCCCATTTGTTTTTTAACATAATCAAAAAGTAGTTTTTGATCCTTTTCAGGTAAACCTGTAGTTATCTTAGCCATGATTGCAAGATATTTCCTCAACCCAATAGTAGCACCTTCCGGCGTATGTGAGGGATCTATTCTTCCCCAATGAGTTGGATGTAGTTCCCTTGCTTCAAAATGTTCTTGTGTTGGTGTCAAAGGTGAGAGTATATTTCTTATGTGCGTTATCGTCTTCACAAAACTATCCCTCTCTAATCTCTGTGAAACACCAGTTCTTCCTCCTACCCAAGAACCTATTGCTATTGCTGAAACTATTTGATTTGTTAACACACTTGATTCAACTATAGAGGGTAAAGGAGGGAATCTCCCTCTCTTCGTAAGTTTTTGATAATTATAATTTATTCTTGTAATTAACCCCCATTTACCAAGCAATATTGACCTAAAGAGGACTTCAAGTAAATCCCCGACTAACCTCACTCTCTTATTTGAATAATGATCTAAATCGTATTTCGGTATCCTATCTAAATTAGAAAGTATAATTCTCTCGACTGCTTTAGCCAAAAATAAAGCCTTTTCCTTTCTATTTTTCTTATCCTGACCTAGATGAGGTAAAAGATACCTGTCCATTATTGTCTGTGCTCTCTCAATTCTATATTCCTTCTGGGGTATCTTTAGATGCGCACCGACTTCCTCTATTGCCTCATCAACAGACGAGGAACTTGTCTCAAAAAGATTGGAATAGAATTCCTGCTGAACCTCTGGATCGTCAGATATAGCTTCAATAATTTCCTTATCTGATTCAAGTCCCAGCGCCCTAAAGAGAATGACTATCGGAAGCCTGTTTATATTGGCAAAATTAATTCTTATTATCCCATCTGTCTTTCTTTCGACTATATGTCTTTGAATATAGCCATCATTTGAAGAATGAATTCTTGCGTTTTCAGTAATATTGGAAATACTTGATTTCTCAACAATAATTCTGTTAGGACATATTTCCTCAATTAAAACCAAGACCCTTTCTGTACCGTTTATAACAAAGTAGCCCCCTGGATCGTCAGGATCTTCACCGGCCTCTACCAACTCTCTCCTACTCATCTTAGAAAGGGGACATATGTTTGATTTAATCATAACTGGTAAATCCCCGAAATTAACATACATAGTTTCACTTTCTATACCGTTCAAAACAGGTGTCATTTCAATGTACATGGGCGCACCGTAAGTTAGATCTCTCATTCTTGCCTCTAATGGTAGTATTTCTCTTACTGAACCATCAGCTTCTTTTACAGAAGGTTTACCGATTTTAAATTTACCTAATTTAATTTTGAAATCTCCTATATCCGGAACTTCTGGTTTAATTTCATCAATTTCCCTTATTATACTTGGTATTCTGGATTTGATAAAATCATTAAAAGATTCCAACTGAAAATCAATGAATCCCTCTTCTCTTCCAAAAGAATTTAATAATACTCTGAAACCATCTATTTCTTCAGATTCCTTAGTATCTGTTTTTATTTTAGCACTCTTCAACTCATCACCAAAGACAAAGCGCCCTGAACGGGATTTGAACCCGTGTCCCGGGAGATCTGCCTAAATTCTTCAAAAAATGAATATTAAGTTGACAGTCCCGGATGATATGCCAGGCTACACTATCAGGGCATGATTTAAAATTTGCAAGGATTTTTTGTTTTATTTTTTCGGGGATCAATAAGCAACACCATTAAACATAAAAGTTGGCAACTTCCTGGATTTCCCGCCAAAGGCAGTACACACCAGATCACTAGAGACCTTAACTTCCGTGTTCGGATGAGAACGGGTGTTTCCCCTCTATTTTGGTCGCCAACTCTATTATTATATACCGTCATCTATTTAAATCTGACTAATAACGTGTATTTTTAGAAAAGGAGATTTAAATTTTTTTGCTTTTGGAAAAGAAAGTATAGTCCCCTCGGCCGGGGTCGAACCAGCAACCTCACGGTTTCTACGAACGCTTACTGGTGATGAATGCAAAACAGCAAACATCTACAGCCGTGCGCTCTGCCATTGAGCTACAAGGG
>WJKS01000007.1 GCA_014728985.1 Candidatus Aenigmatarchaeota archaeon | reverse complement strand
CCCCAAATATCGACATAAAATATTTGGTTTTGAGAGAATAAAAGTTGTTTGTGAAAAATCTTTCTATGAAACTGCTGAAAAATATGGATTGATTATCAAAGAATTAGGTTTTGATATAGATCATCTCCATATGGTAATTGATATACCACCCAGATATTCAGTATCTCAAGTTGTCAAATTTCTGAAAGGCAGATCTTCTAGAAGATTATTCAAAACATTTCCCTGGTTAAGAAGGAAATTCTTTTTGAAAGGTGGATTATGGTCACCAGCTTATTATTTTGATTCGATAGGTGATGTACAATCAGAGATTATCGAAAGATATGTTAGAGAGCAGGGTATTAAGGGAGACCAGAAAAGACTTACCGATTACGCCGCATAGACGCAATGCCACCGATTTTAATCGGTGGTTGTTTACAATTTCTAAAAGCTTGTTTACCTAACTGATTCCCTCTTTCATGAACTTTACTCCATATTTCCATGGCTATTTCTGATAAATAGTTTCCCAACATCCAATCCGAGTTCTTTCCAGCAGCCACCAAAGTATAAGTTCCTGGTGTCCCGGTTTGAAGACTGATTTGATAATCTAACTCTGTTCTCCCATTTGGTGATAATTGATTATATGTCCTTGGATATAATTGACCTTCAGCCATGTCAAGATACTGATGTAAAGTCCTATACAACTGTTCTCTTATTTTGTGACTATCAGTTAGTCCTCTTAAGGTTGGTAATGTTCCCATATTACTATCAGATATAAAATAAATTTAAATACCTTTTGGTAGTGACAACATTGGAAATTCAAGGACACTTTTCAAAATTTTGAACCAGGGAATTTAATATTGATAAGATTATTCATTTAATTATAATTTTGTGAAGAAATTTGATTATAGGTCTTACGGAGTTCAGGATGATAATACCGTAATTCCGATCCCTAGGTTTAGTTGTGTAGATACGGCATGTGCTCTCCATCTCAAATTGAGGGGAGAGGGAATATCTTCTAGAATATTTTCACTTTCAGGAGCCGGAATAAGCCATCAGTATGTTGTACCAGATGACGCAAGAGGGACAGATAATGCTCTGAATAACAGATTCGGCCCTACGGGAGATCCGTATTCCCCTGTATTAACAGTGGCTTATGTGAGAAAACACGGTGAAGATATGACCGATTTGTATATGGAATACTGGGAGGACCGCTAATTTCTATAGAAGTTAGAAATAAGTCTTAATTTAATTCTCCAGAAATTTTAAATAAGAATAAATTCTGAACCAACTAAATTTAAGTGAAAAAACTACTCCAAATTTTCTTTCCAACCCTTGTTTCCTCTTTTAATACTCCTTTTCTTTGCAGCAATAGTCTTTTTCTTATGACTTCTTGGTCTCCTTCCCATTTCATCCCCTCATTTCATCTTTTCTAAGAATTTATTAAGAACACTTTTAAGGTTAGGTTCACCGACTTCGTCAAGTTCATAATTTACTCTTACAGTAGGTTTATTAACGTCTAATAGTCTCCCAATGTCTATTGGTGTACCAACAACCACATATTCACATTCAGTTTTGTTAATAGTCTTTTCTAATTCTCCCATTTGTTTTTTACCGTAACCCATGGCAGGAACTAGATTATGTAAATCTGGATATTTTTTTAAAGTCTCCCTTATCGACCCAACAGCAAAGGACTCAGGATCAACTAATTCACAACCCAATCTTTGTGCAGCAATGACTCCAGCGCCAAAATTCATTCCACCATGTGTAAGTGTAGGACCATCTTCGATTACCAAGACTTTCTTACCCTTCACTTTATCTGAATTATCCACAGTTATCTTGGAATCAGCTTTAATCACAATAGCTTTAGAGACCATTTTTTTAACGTTTTTCAATATAACTTCAACGTCCTCGGGTTTAGCAGTATCCATTTTGTTAATTACTATTACGTCTGCCATCCTGAAGTTTGTCTCCCCAGGATAATATTCGGTTTCATGTCCAGCCCGGTGAGGATCTGTAACTACTATATGTAAATCCGGTTCAAAGAATGGAGTGTCGTTATTCCCGCCGTCCCAGACAATAATATCAGCCTCTTTCTCAGCCTCTCTTAGTATTTTTCCATAATCAACCCCAGAATATACAACTAGTCCTCTTTCAATGTAAGGCTCATACTCTTCCATTTCCTCGATTGTACACTCATGTTTTTCTAAATCCTCATAATTTTCAAATCTTTGCACGGCCTGTTTCGCCAAATCACCATAAGGCATGGGATGACGGATAGCAACTACTTTCAGACCCTTATTCTTCAAGAGATCCACTATTTTTCTGGAAGTTTGACTTTTTCCACATCCAGTTCTAACTGCGCAAACTGTAATTACAGGTTTTTTGGATTTGAACATAGTGTTTTTAACACCTAAAAGTTCAAAATCCGCGCCACAAGCGTTTACCAGAGAAGCCTTGTTCATTACATATTCATGGGAAACATCGCTATAGGAAAAAACTACTTTATCAATATTGTATTTTTTTATTAATTCGGATAATTTTTCTTCAGGATGAATTGGGATACCATCAGGATAAAGTTTACCCGACAGTTCTTTTGGATATTTTCTTTCAGTTATGTTAGGTATTTGAGTTGCTGTAAATGCAACTACATTATATTTAGGATTATCACGGAAATGAATGTTAAAGTTATGAAAATCCCTGCCCGCTGCCCCCATCAAAATAACTCTCTCTTTTTCCAAATAAACACCTCTTTTTACAATTCTATGAACTCTGATTTAGTTAAAATTTCGGGTCCATTTTTTACCATCAGAACATCATTTTCAAGTCTGGACCCGCCAATTTCAGGAACATAAATACCAGGTTCTATTGTGAAAACCATATTTTCTTTTAGCAAAGTTTCTTCCCAACCTTTTAACCCATCCTCTGTTTTAGGTTTAGGTGATAAGTTTGGTGATTCATGAACGTCCAGTCCCAGACCATGCCCTAGGGAATGTTTCGCCTCAAACCCATCACCTTCTGTTATTTTTTCAGTTATATCATATATCTTCCAGGTCGGCTTTCCGATTTCTAGGCTTTCAATAGATTTTTCATATGTCTTTTGTACGGTATTTACAATTTCCTTCTGTTTTTTTGATAGATTTCCAATTGAGAAAGGTACAGTAATATCCGAACAATACCCTTTGTATCTTGCACCGAAATCAATTAAACCCAGGCCTTCCTGAATTTTTTTCTCGGAAAAACTTGGTTCTGGATGTACATAAGCAGATCTCTTACCAGAAGTAACGATGGTTGGGAAAGATATTTCATCAGCACCCTTGCGAATTAATTCCTGTTCAATTATTATCGCGATTTCTTTTTCGGTAATATTTTTTGATAAATTTTCCTGGACGACTTTTACCCCATGATTCGCTATTTTACATGATTTTTTGATTAGTTCTATCTCACCCTGTGTCTTAATACTTCTTAATTCTTCTGTTATATCTGAGACATTTCTGAATTCTTTATTTTTCAGTTTTCTTGTCAGTCTATACGGAAAGATACTTTCAATTATTCCGATTTTTTTCTCGTCTCTCAGTTTTTCTTTCAGTATTTTTGTTAGACTATTGTCATAATCCTTGATATTGATTATTTCATCCGCTTCCGCCTCTCTTAGCGCACGATCATACTCTAATCTAGAAGGTATGAGTAAGGATTTCTCTGGAGTTATTACCAGGCAACTGAACGCCCAGAATCTGGTTTGCTGAAATCCAGTGAAATATTGAATATTGGAATCATGGATGGGTGAGGAACAGAGAAATATTGATGCATCTAATGAGTTCTTTTCCATCTCTTCCCTAAACACCTCTAATTTGATTTTTACTGACAATATAAACACTTTTAATAATATTTTGGTTCTCTTAAAGATAAATCATTTTAAATTCAAATCGAGTAGACATTGGTTATGAGCCCCTCTGATTTTGATATGGGAAGTATTATTGATGGGATTTACGGTTTAGGTCCTGATCTGAGAACCGTTGTTAGAAGATTCAATAGACTCCCAGAAGATGAGGCCATAGAAAAATTAGGGTCTCTTTACCAGTATTTAGGTAGTATTGATCCGGATGAAGTTTCAGAAAAAATTGATGAGTTAAGAAGAACTTATGATAGAATACCAGGAATAGCAAAAAAAATAGCTGGAGTTGAGGTCGCGGATAATAATATCAGAGAATTTTTCGATAATACCGAACTCATGATCGCCGCATTGGCAGCCAGATTTTATCTTAATGGGAAACCTAAAGAAAAGCAGTTCGAATCGGAGCAGGAACATCAGGAATGGGCACAAGACTTTAGGGAGTATCTGGAAAGGGAGCTCTATCTTATACTAGGAATATATCCAGTTTTGAGAAACAGTGGCCCTATAATGAAAAGATTAAGAAAAGCTATGGCAGAATATGGAAAAGAGGACTTTTTGGACGAATTACCAGGCTTCTATGATATGAGGAATTTGAGAGATAAGATAATATCAATTTATGATTTATTTGAAGAGAGAGAATTTGGGAAGTATGTTTAGTTTATTCTATTATATAGAAAAAAAGATTTTTATTCACTTTTCACAAATAATTTTGGTATGAAGTTAAGAAGATACAACAATGGTTCAGCAGTGACTGGATATGGAAGACAGCCACAACATTTAGTTGGGCATGTACCTACTAGACATTATTTGACACCTAGAAGAAGAATGGGCCCCGACCCACCGAGATGTAAAAGAGGTTGTAGAAGAGGAGCTGGTAAGGCCCCTGGTGGTAGAAGATATAAACCACGTTAATTTGATATTTATCTACCATTGTCCTATGAAATAGTAAATAAGTTACCTCAAAGTTGAAAAGAAAAATTGAAATTTCTTAATAATCAATTAGAGTCCGAAAAGTTTTTAGTGAGTTAGTTTTAGGTAAAGTTGTAGAATAACTACTTTCCAGCGATCTGAACGTCCTCAAAGCTAATATAAGGGCAAATACCAGCAAATACAGTTCCTCCAGAACAAATCATAGATTTGTCAGATATACAATCAATCCTCTTAATCATATCAAAAATATTACCAATAACTAATCCCCCTTTAATCGGTTCCTTGATTTCACCTTCCCTAATATAATATCCAGCCCTTATCTCTGAAGAAAATTTACCTGTGGTTACATCCGGATTCAACCAACTGAACTGTTCAACTAAGACACCGCTCTGAATATCTTTAATCATATCATCATAACTGACCTTACCTGACTTGACATAAAAATTAGAGACCTGGTTACCGGGCTGAGCCCCATACTTTCCTTCAAATGAAAAGAAAACACCAGACTGTTTTAGACCATTACCAGTTGATTCAGTATTGTCCTTCATCGCATAAAATTGGTCATAAACAAATCCTTTGAATACGCCATCAACAATTAGAGGTACTTTTCTCTGGGGAACACCCTCATCATCAAATTCTCCACTCATCAGCCCATAAGCGTAGAGACCGTCAGAAATGATTGTTAATTTAGGTGAAGCAACTTTATCACCCACTGAGAATTTATTAACTTCATTCACCTTAGCTGAACCTGTCACATGTCCTCCTATAACTGACCCTAATCCATCCAAAACAACTGAAGGTGAAAACACAACTCTAGTTTTTTCTGTTTTAGGTTCTTTTGCAATAGTTTGGTCATAGGCCAATTTTACCCATTTATCAATATGTGACATTGGAATGTCTTGCATTCTTCTTCGATATTCATGTGGCCAGAATTCCATTCTCTTATTATTTTTCTTGACTATCAGAGATAATTCCACCATAAAATTAGTATCTTCTCTCTTAACTTCTAATCCTTCAGAATTGATGATATTTGTAACACTATCGTAAGATCTTATTTTACCAAACGATAATAGAACATCTTCAGGAATCCCGTTGATTAACTTTTCCGAGTATTCTTTAACGGCTTCTCCTCCTTTATTTCTTATTTTCTTGTCAATAGTTTTTACTTCAGGGTATCTCCCTTTTTCAGGAAATCTAAATTTGACCTTCTCTGTTATCTCAGCAGATTTTAGAGAGTCAATCACAGTTTTATGAATATTCTCTTCAGATTTAACATTACTAGCACTGAAACCCAACCCCCCTTTTAAGATCCTAACTCCATATCCAGAATCAAATGCCTTGTTGGTAAAATTAATCTTGTTTTTCTGTAACTGTATTTCATTGATTTCAGTGGACTGTAGGTAAATGTCATAATCTTTTGCTAGTTTTTTTGTATAATTAATTAATTCTTCTTTCATCCTATCACCGCGTTTCTAACACGCATATAAGGTCCTCCACTACTTACAGATACATAATCTTCTCTCCCTTTCCCACAGCCACTTCCCCTGACCTGAAAATCTCTTGTGACAGCATCAACATCACTCAAGAATTCAAGTACTTTTCCGGCTATTCCAACACCCTTGAACAAACCGGTTAATTCACCATCTTTTATTTCCATAGCTCTTCCGGTGATCATCTGCATATTCCCTCCGAGTGGATCTTCCATACCCGTCAGATTCTTGATTAGATAGTAACCAGATTTTGTTTCTTCAATCAATTCCTGTAATTTCCAGTCACCCGGTGAGATATAGGTATTTGTCATCCTTACAAAGACTTTTCTAGCAAAATCCTGTGCACGGGCATTTCCTGTAGGTTCAGAGTCCATTAATACACATGATTGTCTGTCATGCATGAATTGTTTAAGAACACCTTTATCAACCAGTATATTATCTCTACTTTTAATTCCCTCATCGTCAAAGAAAACAAACCCTCTTTCACCTTTCATACTGGGGTTATCGTGAATAGAAACTAATTCAGAAATAATTCCTTTACCTTTTAATGGGGCTAAGTAAGAACGGTCTCTCATTGCCTGGTCTGCTTCCAAACCATGTCCGAAAGATTCATGTGCGACTACACCAGATATCTCTGGATCAATTATTATGTCGTATCTCCCGCCTTTGATTTGCTTTGCATCCAGCATTGCCACAGCATTGCCAACAATCTCATCAATCTTTTTGTCAATATCAACTTCTCCCAGGAGTTCATATCCTCCCTGTTTTGCAAGAACAAAGTAATCATTTTCCAGATTTTTTCCCTCTTTAGATGTAGCCGTCATTATAAATTTGAAATAAGGTAGAACTTGAGAAAGTTTAGTCCCCTCAGTATTCATAAATATAGTTTCTGTTCTGGAATTTCCGATTCCGACATTTGAATTTATTATTTTTTTGTTTTCCATTATTCTTTTGTGCATTTCTCTCACAGTTTCCATTCTTTTTTCGAGTGGTATATCATCAGGGTCTTCTTTTACCGGGAGAACTTTTTCAATTTCCCATGGATCTTGTAGCCAGATTTTAGATTTTTTCTTACCCACTCTTCTAACCAGCTTTTCAGTTTCGTCCAGAATTCTTTTCTTGTCAATTGTATCAAAACCCAAGTAATACCATTTATTATCTGAGATTACGCGGATGCACAGACCATTTGCTGAGCCTGTTGATATGGACTCTTCACTCTTGCTTTTACCTACACCTGTTGATTCTCCGGAATCGTATCTGACATCACCGTAATAAGTATCTCCTAGAATATCAACTATTTTTTCCATTAAATCTCGAATCATGAAATCAACTCTTCGAATTCTTTTTCTGTAATATTATGAATGATTATACTTTTCTTTTTTGAGGTTAATCCTCTTACAATCTTGACTTTTCTTCTAGTTAAATTTTCTAATTCTTTGATTATTTCTTTGTTTGCTTGGTTATCTTCAGGAGGGGATTGACAGTTTACTATTATTCTGTTTTTTTCCCTTTCTATTTTGAACTTTGGAGAATTTGGTTTCACTTTTATTGTAACCATTATTCCGTTTTGAAGAGGCTTTATTTCTGACATTAAGTCTATTTTGGTGATTTAAGAATAATTAATTAGATGTTCGAAAATAAACAGAAATTTTTATTTCTAATATAACAAGTAATTATAGTGTTTTAGATGCTCGAGTAGCTCAGCTTGGATAGAGCAACACCCTCCTAAGGTGAAGGTCGGGGGTTCGAATCCCCTCTCGAGCACATGAGTTAACCTTAGAAGGATATAAAAATAAATTTTCATAAAACCTATTTTTCTTTGGTGAGTTTTTTGACAGTTAATCGAACTACGGGTCTAACAAGTACTGTTATCGTGTCTTTTCCATATGGAACTCCCGAAGATACTGTAAATGCAGTTTTAAACCCACATTTATTACCTGAAGGAAGATATAGAACTGGTGCTGAATTTACTCCGGAACTGGTTTCTGATATTAACCGAAGTTTACCATATGGTTCAGGGGATACAGTTCAGCCAAGTACTAGTTATATGTTCTCAGTAGGAAGTCCTCGAAAAGCTTTAGAAGTGATAGCTGATTTAAGATCTGATACAAGAGTTCTTTGTGCTGAAGTTGCTGCAACAAGAGGTCTTCACCGATAAAATTCGCAGAATTCAATATTAACTAATATCTAATTTTATTAATAAGAACCGCCGAAGCGCCAGGTTTTAAATATGTTTTCGCACTCCCATATCTTGTTAAACCTGGTCCTCCTGTGAATCTCCTCCCAAGGTCTCCCTCAAAACTACCATCTCCTTCCAGGCCTTGGTCTGCATAGTAATGGAGGTGAGTTCCTCCATTGGTGGAAGCAATTGCTGTGACAGCGGCAGCAAAGTCTGTTCTGTTAGTAATGGGTCCTTCTTCTTGAACTAATTTACTATTTGGATCAGGACCTTCTGTTACCTTGATATAGACAGATCTTACCATATTACATTAGATTAAGGGTAATTTATTTAAAAGCATATCTAAAATCATTCAGAATCATATGTATCATTGAATACCTTTTCTATCCAACCACCAGTTAACAATATCAATAGCAGAAGAAGACAAGTACAATCCTTTACCCAGAGAAATCTTCTCACCATACCTCAGAGCAAAGCCTTCATCTTTTTTGGGAAGTCCAACCTGATCCCCTAGGACGAACACAGGGTTCTCGTCAAATTCTACTTCAACAATGTCCTTACCTCTTTCCTCAAGTACATAAAGTTTGTTTTTCTCCTTGACTAATTCCTGAAAACTCTTTTTCCCAAGTCTTATCCCTGGGTGCTTTCCACCAGATAAAACTTTTCTTAGAATATTTTCCCAGGTTTTTTCATCTACCCTAGCATCCCTTAATTCACTCCCATCCACTTCTAAATGTAAAGGTGGATTAGGTGGGCCGTTAAGAATAGCATGAAGTTTGGTATTCCTATGTCTATGTGATGAGAATATGCTCATAAGTATACATTGATAAACGACATCAAGTCTTCCACCCTCTCTTAGAAATTTGAAATTATCATCAGTCCTGGCAGTTCGTGAGAACAGTATGAATTCCCGCATAATTTAAATTACTAGTGTAGTAGAAATATATATGGACCCAAGGCTTCCCACGGCCGAACATATTATAGCAAAGATACTTGAAGATAGATTTGATGTTAAGGTCGGTATTTGCAAGTTTGATGATATCGGACTACTGGAGGTTTATTCCAGATTAGATTTAAGAGAAGTTGTTCTAGAAGACCTAGAGAACCAAACAAATAAAATCATATCTAATAATCTCGTGGTAAAGAAATATATTCTATCAAGAGAAGAAGCGGAAAAGGAAGTAGATTTACGGAAAGTTCCGAAGAAAACCCAAGAAATAAGAATCGTTGATATTCAGGAGTTTGATAAAAGGCCATGTGCAGATAATCATGTTGACAATACCAGTGAGATAGGTAAAATCAGAATTAAATCCGTTGAAAGAGTTGGTAAAGACAGGTACAGATTTTTATTTGAGACTAATGATTAATCTTCTATTCCTTCTTCAGCATCAACATCCAGGAAATATTCACCCGCTTTCTCTATCTGTAGTGTATACTCATAAACAGGGTATTCCCCTTTTAACTGCGCAACAAATACTTGCAGGTTTGACTTAAGTGAGGGAGAACCAATGTAAGTTAATCGGGTTTTACAGCCAATGTATTGACAGATAGGGACATTCTCATCGAAGAATTGAATGCAGGTATGATTACCCACAGCAGAAACCTTGTCAGAGATATAAGCAGAAACCTTGTCAGGCGGAGTATCATAACTTTTATTTGCAACATAGACGGCTCTGACAGTATCCGGAAGAACTAAATAATATTTTTTTCTGTGTCCTAGTCCCATTTTGCAGATAGTAGTCAATTCATCATGAAAGTTTTGTATTTGTCCCAGAACTGTTTGTCTCTTCATTGTTCTGATATGGTTTATCAGTAAACTCGCACTAATTGTGAATATCACAATCCCCATTATCATACCTCCTATTACCAGGATCCAATTTGCTACTCCTTTCATTTCTTAATCACCGACAACAGCATTTACAGCTATTTCTATGTCCAGGCCAAACACATTCTGGCCAACTACAACTATAATCTTTTACTATCTCCCATTCGATAATTAATGAACTACTTCCACAATTATGGTCTTCATAACCATAACCTTTAAGTCCAGTAGTGACAGGACCTTTATCGGTATTAACTATACAGGCGTTGACACATACTTTTCCTATGGAAGCACAAAGATCGTTACATGTGAGAAAGTCTAAATAGTCTGCTGGGCTGAAACATTGAGACCATTGAGGTGTTGGTATCGTAGTGCTAGTGCTAGTAGTTGTAATAATATTTGTAGTTGTAGTAATGGGAGTAGTGATAGTTGTAGTTATTACTACAATAGTCCCACAGTCATTATAACAGTCCTCGCATTCTGTTGTAGATAAACCATCTATACATTTCTTCTTACAATCTCTTTCACACATACATCTGTCATCGCATGGGTAACCAACTACCACAATCTTACGGGAACCCCCATGATAACTTATTTTCAATTCTGTATTATCCTCTTCGGCAAGCCAAATTATTTTATCACCATCATCAAAATAAGGGGAATCACATAAACTACAGTCATAATCTGGGTCAGAGCCATCAGGATAAATATAGCAATCATTGTTGGGTAATTTTTCACAGTCCAAATGATCAGTTAAATTCTTCTCTTCTATTTTCAGGCTATCAGTAAGACTAATCTCTTTGTAGATACTAGATTCATCCTCTAATCCCCTTCTATTATCAACCCAACACTTTTGAATAATTTCAGAAAGCCTCTTAGATATTTCCTGCTCATCTCCTGTTAACCTTAATTCAGCCTTTTCCCCGAAAAGTACTTTGGAGTATCTTGATAAAATAACTAACATAATTATACCCACTACTATAGCAGCAAGAACATACAGATAACTTGGGATTCCTTGTGCAACACCCTTCATAAGATAAGATTGGTTAAGTTGGAATAAATTAATTAGGTATTTATTTAATTCCTTTTGTTGGTTTTCTCCTTGTTAGAATAACCACAATTAATGATGCTATCAGAGCTAAAAATATCAATAAGGAAAATGGAAAGGATTTTCTATCTTTAGTTTCCGAACAATCTTCTGGGCAACTGTAGATATTTTCCCCTGGGCCACAAATTCCATCCTTGTTACAAAATTCTTTCTGAAGATCTATATTTAGTATTTCTTTATCTAGATGGAATATACCAATTCTCTTCCCATTTTCAAAATAAGGTACATTGACATGGACGAAAGTGCTATTGGTAATAATAGTCCCAATTGGATCTAAGGATAGCAGGAAAGAGACTCTTAAATTTTCTTCAGATAGAATTTTATCATCATCAGAAAAAACTTTGACACTATAATCCAGATATCTTTCAGAGAATTCACCTGGTTTGGCATATATAAGATTTAGATTCTTGAGTTCAACGGTATCATTTCTATAGATCATCATATCCAAGGAATGAACTAATTCCTTACTGTAAGATGTAGAGAAAATTAGGGAGAAGAAGATCAATAGACTAATCGTGAAAATTAACTTTTTTCCCATATATCTTACCTGTTTAATATTAACTTAATTACAATAACTATTTAATTGGCTTTCAAGGTATGTTCGGCTGGTATCTGCGAATCGATGATCGTAATCACATCCTCTATTACAATCATCAAAAGTACACATAATACTATCTAATTCAGGTTCGTTCGGACAGCAGTGGGTAGTAGTGTCAATACACCCCATCGAAGTACATTCACCTTCTCTAAAACCACTTGAGCAACCGTTGTCTATACAATTCCCATAACCTTCATCACAAAGACCAAAAGTATGACCCAACTCATGTGTAGATGTGGAAGATAAATAATGGAGACTAGTAAAGTCCCCTTCCGCACTAACAACATATTCTCCGTTGATATAGGCGTAACCATTAACAGAACCTAAACTACCAGAACACACATAATCCCCCGGTATAATCCCAACAACCCTAGTATAATCATCTGTATAGCCCCAATTATTGATACAATTAGAAATAGAATTCATAGTCTGGGAAACTGTTGCCTCTGCTATAGCTGCTGAAGCACCACAAATATCAATTTGATCAGGGACGTCACAAATTTGGGTATTTTCAGCGATGAAATTCACTCTATCTGGACATGAAGATAAGGATGTTTTTTGGACCCAGAAGTCCTTAGCACCCTCAGCCTTAGTTTCAAAGTCTGGGACATTTCCCTCTAGCTGAATGTAGAGTAATGTAAATGTAGGGGGTATATATCCTGTTGTTGGTGTACAAGTTTTATCGTAGATATCACAATCTAGCCCAGTTAAACTTATTAGAGTATCTTCATTTGGTTCGCCTTCATTCCAGAGAGTAATTTCATCTCGGAATTCAAATAAGAAATTTCCAGTGTGTTCTGTATCAACTATTATTGCACCCATTCCAAGTGTTTCGTCACTTGAGCCTTGATATATTAGTTCACCGTTTTTTGCTATATCAAGTTCCTCTGCTAATTTTTTAATATCTTCTTCTCTTAGAGAAAAGCTTATTATTACATTTATTTTTGAGTTCCCACATTTTTTATTATAAACCGCATTTAAAAGGGTTTTAAAGTCGTTAAATGAGATATAATCATTATCATAAACTTCACAGATATTATAATAGTCTCTTCCAAAAATTTGGGAATAAATTTCTCCGAAGAACTCTTTGATACCCTCTTTAATATTTAGTTGAATTTCATATCCAAGAGATTTAATGATTAATACGGACACTACCAAAACTACTAAACCTATTAAAACTGCGCCTATTAGACCTGTTTCCATTAAATCACTTCTACTCTTTGAGTTTCAGCGTTGTATTTTATGATTATAGTTATATCCTCTCCTTCTATGAGTCCTGATGGAGGATTTATTTTCCAGGTAATTGGAACTGTAGAGCCTGTTGTGACATCTCCATCATCGAATGGGATGGGAATTTCCTTTAAAAATAATTCGTAGCAAATGAAAGTTTGACCCAATTTCCCTTCTTCAGATTTTTCCCAACATTGTATTAAATAATTTGCCAAAGTAGTTGCTGAGCCTTCTGGGAAACGTAATCTCTCCATCCTAGGGAATATAGAGCAACCAGGTATTGGGGGTTTTAACTCTTTTGGAAGTGGTAAAGAGAGAAAAATTTGATATAATTTGCATAAGCCTCTCCCGATAAAATTTGGAATAATGGAATTAAGAACGATAAGAAATATGACCACAGATACTAGAGCTATTGTGGCAAAGACAATAATGTTGAAGGTTATGCCTTTCAAATCAATCACTTATTACAATTTCGTTTCCTACATCTTGATATTCAATTTTCATTTCGTCAAAGGTTCCAGATACCCAATTCCAGGTAACGGTTATTCCGCCTGGGGTTGCAAGACCAGTATCAATAGTAATAATGGTATCCGACCTAAGCAGATAACAAATGATATTGTCTTGGACTTCTTCTGGAAGTGAACTCATAGTTGAATGGCAACTTTCTATATAAGCTGAAACCTCCCCTGCGGTAAAACTAGTTTTATCAATTATTTTTGGAAAATCCACTTCAGGTTCTTTTCTTCCGAAAAGTTCTTTTATTTTGGCTTTTATTTGATCATAGAAATTTATTATCATGCCAGTTATAACTATCACGACTACAAGCAGTATTGTAATTTTTACTATATACTCAAGAGACATCTGTGCTTTTATCATAACTTAAATTATAGGAAGCCTAAAATAAATTAGTGGTATCTTGAAGGGAGTTTCAAATTGGATATGGATAATTGGTGGTCTGATAATATCTTTCATCCTATTCTCCTTATTCCTACAAATTTTTTCTAATATGACAATAGAAAAGCATAGACAGTCAACAATGGAAACTTTTGACATGCTGATTTTAGATATCAATAGTTTTTGTGAAAAAGTGGGTTTAGAATACCTTTCAAGTACAAATTCTTTTTCGGATTTCAGTCGAAGTATCTATGCTTCAGATGATGGTGCATATAATGTAGACTCCGGTGGATTTTCGAATGGTAATAAACTTTGTCTGGAATTTAGAGATAGTATAGAATGTAGGGATTTAGGATGTGAAGTTCATGTGATATCTAAGGTTGAGGGCGAAACACTTAATGGTCTTTTGGAAAAAATAGGCGGTAAAATTGGTTTCAAGACTTATGAAGTGATTTTAAAGAGAAGAGGTAATGGTGAAGTTAGAGTATATATTTCTCACGACGGGTCCTTAACACCTGATACTATTAGCTATTGTGCAAATGAAATGGGTTATCTGAGTAAACTTTATTGTGGTTGTTCAGGGACTAACTGTCAAGATGATAATATTATTGACCCTGATTGCGGGAATGATGGGGGATGGACAGGTTCAGAATGGAATGAATTTTTATGTATAGAAGGTGACGTCGATAACTGTTGTGTTAGAGCTGGTTATAATTTAGGTCAATGTGCAAGGCTAAGCGTTGGGGATTGGACTTATGTATCCAGTATAAATTTTAGGGCTGTGGCAAATTGTCATAGTAATTTAGATGTTTATGCACGTAAATCAAGTGGATGGGAGAGAATAGCTAATAATATCGACGGGAATGGTGAAAATACAATAAATATAGATGATAATGTTCTTTATGTGGATATATGCACAGACCGTGGGGGATGCGATCATCGTTTAGATTGGGTTAGAGTTAATTAAGAAATTTAGCCTTTTACAACTATTTGTTTTTCGATATCGTCATATTTTATTAGAATCAATTGTTGGTCAGTAATGGGGCATTTACTACCTATACAGTAATCAGTTTCTATTAAGGGCAAGGATGAGATATCTTCAGGAGAGGACCAACAACCTATCTCACCACAACTATTATCGTTAGGGCTATAATACCACTGCCATTTCCCATTGGTTATATATGTAATTCCTGAGTTATCAGTCCAAGCGGCATCAATACCCCCATTCTCCCAGGGATAACCGTCAGCTGAGGGACTCATGCCATGACTAGAGCCCCAATTGTATTCTCCTACATTCACATAATTTAAAACATCATATGGTCCACGCCAACACCTACTTCTTCCACAACTGTTGTCATTTGGGTCAAAAAACCATAACCATTTTTCATTCATCGCATATCTATTATTAGATGTTAACCACCCAACATCCAATCCATAGCCACTCCATAGATATCCGTCTGGAGAAGGCTCCAAACCGTATGTGGCATGGTTCTCATCTCCCCAATACGGTCTTTCGTAAAAGTTGATAGGGCCATTCCATCCGTTAGATGGAGTCCATGTCCATATCCACCCACCATTACTTATGCTAATCTTGTCAACATTGTTCATCCAAGCGGCATCAATACCACCATTTTCCCAAGGATAATACTCGTTTCCAGATACCGTTAGGCTATTAAATGGACTTAGAGTTGAAATTTCAATGGGTCCAGACCAGGAACCCGAATTTTCCCATACCCAGTTCCCATTAACTATATGTAGAACCCCGGAATTATCAGTCCAAGCTGCATCAGGCCCTCTATTTTCCCAAAGAGAATATCCTCCACTACTAATTTCCCATCTTAACTGATCTTCCGTTCCACAATTATCATTAAGGTTATAATTACCTAGTTTACTGCATCCACCTTCAGCCAAAAGAATATCAGTTACACTAATCTCATCTACCCCTGGATCAAAGGGTCCAGTTTCTATAATCAAATTAAAGCAATTGGTATCCTCAGTGTTAAGAGATTTTGTTGCATCTTCCCAGCATTTGATTGAATAGGCAGCTATATATCTAGCTAACTCTTCAGAATCCTTAGGTTTAATTTCAAGTGTTTCTGGTATATTACCTTTTTCTTCGCACATTTCAATATTTTTTCCAAAAACATTTTGATAAAAATAGCAGAAGACGTTTCGTGACATACTACCCAAACTACCAGAAACAAGAATAATTAGTACAGATACGCCAATTAAAGCTATTGTTATAAATCCGATTGTTTCCAATGCCATACCTTTCATTTATTATATTCCTCCTTCGAACATGGGAAATAGGCCCTTTGTTAAATATAGTGAAATTATAAGTAATATTGAATAAAGCAGTAGTGAAGTTAAAAGGGTCTTTCCAATCAAAACGTTTCTTGTGGTTTTATCAAATCCGTTCCTAATGCCGTTTAAAAAATAGGAAAGGATAATTACAATTTCTATCATGTAGATTCCTATGACAAGTTGAAAAAAGGTTGGTGGCATAACTTGTTCTATATTTATCAAACCTAAAGTTTCTCCGAACTTTACGGTTCCACCATGGATAAAGGTCCCTCCCATATTGAAACTTTCTTCTATAGATGCTAAATATTCTGCAACTTTTTGTAGCAACTCAACAATAAAAGTACCTATACTAGCAACAATTGCACAGATAAAGGGGGCGATAAAAACAGCTTGTAACTTAAGTGAGGAGCTGATCTCTTCCAACATTTGCTTAAGTAAAGATTCAATATTCTTAGTTTTGGAAAGAAAATCCGATATCGACCTGGTCGCGACAGAAAGTATAACAGAAGATTTTCTTGACGCTGAAACAATTATTTTCATTATGTCCTGTACAAGTTTTGAAGGAAACCTTATTATAGCACCGTAATTTCTATCAAATACAGCCCTCTCAAATGTCATTCCCATATTCTTCATATTTCTCAGCATGTCAATGAAAAATTTATACATCGGAGAATCATCCATTTTTGAACGTTTATATTTTATTGATACCTCTTCTAAGGCAGTTTCTATTGGTATTCCAGAAGATAAAACATCCGCCAGATTAAATAGTGCAATCTGAAACTCATTTTCTATCTCCTTTATTTCATTCCTTATCTTTAGCCTCTGTTGGCTCATACCTAAACAATAAACAATTGTACCTAATGCTATCCCCCAGATTATACTCAATGAATAGAAAGTTAATTTGAACAGAACATCAGGTTTGTATTGATTACTCAGGAACTCTTTCCAGTTTTCTGAAAAAGTATCCGAATCCTGTTTAAAGGTAATATAATTAGAAGCCAAACTGAAGAAATGGGCTAATCCAGGGATGGAACTATAAAACATCACTATTAAAGCTATTATCAGAACTGGAACCAGTATTTTTTTACTGAATAATTTTAATCTATATTTTCCTTCAGGAGGTACATCTGGGTGTTCAGATATATCTGGAGCCGTGAATGCTCCTGGTCTCTTTGAAATAGTTCTTTTAAGATAAAAATAAAGGATTGAAGGAAGAATCACCGTATAACCTATAACCAAATAAAGTGGGTTAAATTGGTCGTGTAGGAAAATTGAAATCATTGGGAACATTACTAAGCCCATTAGTGGAAAAGTAATCCCCATACTGTGTATTATTGTTATTGGTGATCTCAGATTACGAGTATATTCTTTCATTTTCTCATAGGTAGAAGTCAATATATATGATAAGGCTTTAGTGAGAGTTCTTTTTCTAACTTCCTCGTCCCCTATTCTAGTCATTGAGAGCAATAGATTCATTGATTCTACAAATTCTTTGTCCCATATCAACCATTTTTCCATTTTTGTACTTATTGCTTGATTTACGGTTAGATATTGACCACTCTGTATTCCCCATAAAAACTCTCTGAAATCTTTTCCTATAGGTCCGCGACAATGTTCTGCGGCAAAACTCAACGCACCTTCCAGATGAGGATTGAATCTGAGATATATTACCATATATAGAATAACTTTAACGGTTTCATCGGCTGCTCTAATCTTTGTTACGGCAGCAAGATAGCCTGGATATGTGTAAATAAAATATGCTCCAATAAAGGGGAGAAATGGTAAAAGTAGATTAATCCCTCCCATTAGAATGAAAAATGGTATAATTGCAACAAGAAGAACAAGCAAAGTAAGGACAGTTAATGAAAAAACACCATCTGGAGTGATGTCAAGATCTATCATTAAGATAGATTTTCGGAGTTTTTCTCGCATTCCTTTAGAGGCTTTCAGGTTCAGTTTCTCTCTTGCAAAATTACATGCCCTCTCAAATTTAGGTCTTTTTGGTTTCTTCACCTTTTCAGGTACATGCTCCTTTGCCTTCCTTTCAATTTCCTGAACATTGTACCTTTTTTTTCCAAAAATTTTACCTAACAAAGATATCAGTAATAATTTGGTTTCTTGAATTAAAGTTTTTTTAACTTCGATTTGTATTCCTTGTACATCTTCTCCACACTTTTCCTGTCGATTTTTTTACCAAAACATTTATGTGGAACTAAGGCACCGCTAAAGGTTTTAGGGATATGCATTATTTCATGTATCAATGTCCTTTCCTGGTCTTCTTTGTTTAACTTATCAAATCTTTCAGAAATCACTTCAATGACATAATGAGATTTTATACCTAAAGCTTTCTGCCAGATTCTGGGCATACTCCATATCCTTGCCGTAGCTTTAGATTTTGATCCCTGGCTCCTCATACAAATAACTCTATTTCTTCTGATATGCGGGAAATCAAGAACAGATAATATTCTATTTACTCTGGTTTGAATGTCATAAGCACGTTCAAATTTTAACATAAATCTAATTCGGAATTAAAAAATAAATTAAGAGGACTTATTTTTTCTTTTTGAACCATTTCAACTTCTTCCATGGTTTTTTCCATATCAGAACTGCAGTTGCTCCAATTAAGATTACATACAAGAGAATTCTACTGTTTCTGACAGGGCTCCAAGCTACATCTTCTTCCTGGACATATTCTTTGTTATCCGGGCCTTTGTAATACAGTTTAAGTTTACCTGAAGTTGCTCTTTCTGGTAAATCAAATTTCAATACAGCTTTTTTATCTATTTTTACCTGTGTTGTGTAATCTGTATTGAACAAGTCACCATTTAACCAAAGTTCAGATTTTACTGCAATTGCTTTTGCTGTACCAGAGTTTATAACTTCAATCTCAAGTTCATCATCACTTTTATCCACTTCTGATTTCACAATACTGAATCTTGGTTCTCCACTTACAAGTACGCCAACATTATATGAGTCTGCGTGACTACTTCCTGACTCGTCATTATAATTCAAGGAGATTGTTCCTGTATAAACGCCATATTCTGAGTCTTGGTCAGCAAGAATATCAAACTGTATCCATTTCTTTTCCCCTACCTTGAATTCATTGATATATACACTACCACCAGAAAATATTGGTGTAATATATTCAGAACTTGAGCTAAATGTTGCTGTCATTCTTTTTGCGGTTCCTGTACCCACGTTTTGAACCTGAATATTCAATGATTCCCTGTCACCAGGATTTATCTCGTTGGATTTAACGTCTAATATTTCGAATCTGGGAGTTCCTTGAACCCTTAACTGGACTCTTTGAGTTGAGGTTGCAAGTGCTCCATATATTACTTTGACTGGTATTTCATAAACCGTAGAAACCGCTGAAGAATCTACAAAAACATCATACTCAACAATCTTCTTACTCCCGCCACCTATATCAGTGAAGCTCTTTCTTGGGTTTTCCAGTACTGTGAATGGATGTTGTGGATCTAATTCTATGAAAACAGTATCAACCATTTCACTGCCCTCGTTAGTGACCTGAAGTGACAGTATAAAGTTTTGACCAGGTTCAACCGGATAAGGGTCTGTGTAAGCAGTCTCAACGTCAAGTGTGAACTGTTGTGAAAGTACAGCAGTAGGTATCAGCATCAAAATTAATCCAAGTAATATTATTTTTCTCATCTCATCCACCTTCTTTTATTATTCTTCCATCTTTTATATTTATTACCTTTTCTGCTACTTTAGCAATCCTTTGATCATGTGTAATAATAGCAAGAGTAAACCCTTTCTTATCCATTCTTCTCAGAAGATTTATTATCTCCTTCCCGGTTTTTGTATCCAAGTTACCTGTTGGCTCATCTGCAAGAATTATTTCTGGGTCATTTGCCAATGCCCTGGCTATTGCGACTCTTTGCTTTTCTCCACCTGATAATTGGGGAGGTCGATTGTTTAGCCTGTGCCCAAGACCAACCTTTTTTAGCAACTCTTCTGCCTTTTTTTTGGTATCGATTTCTTTATGACCGTTGATTGTCATAGGCAATTCAACATTCTCCAATGCAGTTAATAATGGTATAAGATTGAATTGTTGGAATACGAACCCTACTTTCTCTCGTCTTATTTTTGTTATCTGGTTATCTGAAAGATTTGATATATCCTTTCCGTCAAAATATATTTTACCGCATGTGGGTCTGTCAAGTAAACCGATCATATGTAATAGTGTACTTTTACCGCTCCCTGAAGGACCTATTATCGAAATAAATTCCCCTCTGTTTATATCTATGTTGACTTTGTCAATTGCACGGACTTCATTATGTTGTCCTTTATTATAATACTTACAGAGATTTTCTGTTTTGATGATTACCTTATTCATACTTTAAAGCCTCCACAGGACTTAATTTAGATGCTCTGTTTGCCGGGTACAGTCCACCGACTATTCCTAGGAACAATGCAAATACCAACGAATAAACAGCCAGTCTTATGGTAACTATTCCTTCAGCCTGACCTCCAGTCAGGAAACTAAGTGCATTTGATCCAAGATAACCAATACCCAAACCTATTAGCCCACCAATCAGACTAATTATAGCCGATTCGATTAATATCATCCTGAGAACATAACTGTTAGTTGCACCTATGGCCTTGAGAACACCTATTTCCCTTCTTCTTTCCATCACTGACATTATCATAGTATTCATTACTCCCAAGCCACCAACTATCGCAGAAATAGCAGCTATGCCTATTGTAAAGAATCCTATCTGGTCAACTATACCTTGTATTTGTTTTGCGAATTCTGCTGTGGTAAATGCGGAAACACCATCAATCGAATCCTCAATATCATTCGCTAAAGTTTCCACTTCATCCAAATCTTCTGGATAAATGATTACTGCAGAATATGTATCTCTTTCAAATAATTCTTGTGCTATTTCAATTGGAATTATGATACCACTGTCAAGTCCGGGGTCACCGAATTCCTCATAAACACCTTTGATTATGAAATCCCTCTCTTCTACTGTTACTATATCCCCCACTTCCAGATCCAAATCCTCTGATATAGTATATCCGATCATAGCATAATCCGTATCTCCTTCTTCCAAAACCTCACCTTCGTCAAGGATAGCACCTTCTGTAGTAAATAGTTCAATGTCTTCTGGATTCACCCCAGATTCAAATAATGTTGGTTGACCAAACCCCAAAGATTCATCATCAAGATAACCAACCTCATAAACAACTGGTGTAGCATCTCTTACACCGTCTATTGACATTATTTCATCTACAGTCTCTTGTGAAAGTTCGCTGCTTGTCATTCCCACGAAAAGGCCTTGATCTGATTTTTCAGTTACAGTGACTATACCGCTTGCTTGCTCTAGGTTCTTTGTTATCTGTACTCTCAGACCCTCTGATAGTGAACCTAATGCAACTACGGCAGCTATACCTATCATTACGCCTAGCACTGTTAGCGCTGTTCTTGCCTTTTGTCTGAATACATTTCTAAGAGCCATATCAAGCATAATGATCCCAAGTCTTATTTAACGGTTTAAGTTTAAAATAACATCAGAAATTCTTTCCGTAATTTATTTCTGAACAACTATTATAATTCCTAATTAATGGTTAAATAGTTTTTATTTTAATTTCAAGAGGAATTTCAATTCTATTAAAATTCTAAATCTATTTTCACCAATTTATATCTTAATTTCTAATAATACCTTATGGTCAGTCAGAATCACTATTATAATAGGAAAATTGAGGAAATTAATCCTGAAAACGATTTCAAAGTCAAAGTGATGGGATTTTTAGTCGACAAAAAGGACGAGACCATGATTATTGATGATGGTAGTGGAAAAATTCAAGTATTCGTAGACCTACCTAATATAACAGAAAGTGTTAATTTGAATCAACTTGTAAAAGTTTTCGGAACAATAATGCCTACGGACGAAGGTTTTGAAATCAAGGCAGGCATTGTTCAGGATTTATCTGATTTGAATGTAAAACTCTACAAGAAGGTAAATAAATTGTATGAAAAAATGGGGGTGTAATTTGTGTTTAAGGGTACTATATCGGATCCATCTGTTTTCAAGGACTCTATAACAACTATAGGCGAATTGATAGACGAGGGGATCTTTAAGATAAATGATAAAGGAATGAGTTTGGTTGCAGCAGATAGGGCTATGGTTGCTGTTGTAGATTTTAAGCTTCCGCCTACGGTTTTTGAAAAATTTGAGAATGATAAAGAAGAGGAAATTGCTGTCAATATATCAAATCTGGTTTCTATTCTTAAAAGAGTTAAATCAAAAGACAAATTGAAGATGGAGTTGAAAGGTAATAAATTAGAAATATTGATAGAGAACTCTTCTAAGAGGAGATTTACGGTTCCTTTACTTGAGGTTTCAAAAGAAGAAATACCGCCTATCGATGAACTTGACTTTAAAGCAAAAGTGAAATTGAAATCTGATATTCTGAAAAGTGGAATTGAGGATGCAGACGTTGTTGGTGACTCGGTAGTTTTGGGCGCAAAAGATAATGAGTTCAATATGAAAGCAACAGGTGACATCACTTCAAGTGAACTTATACTGAAGAAAGATAACAAGAGTTTGCTAGACTTTAGTGTTAAAGGGAGTGTTTTGGCAAGATATCCATTGGAATATCTTAAAAAAATGATCAAGGCATCTAAGCTCGCTGACGAAGCAGTCATAAAATGGTCTACAGATTATCCAATGAAACTCGACTTTTCCAGTCTGGATAAGGTCTCTTTGGGCTTTGTACTAGCACCTAGGGTAACTGAGGATTAACTTAATTTTAACCTGAAAAAAATTTCTCTTAGATATAAAAAAATTTAGAAAAGAGATTTAAATTTAACTACCCTTAAATGATATAGTTTGTAATAACTGTTAGGAGGTAAATAATCATGGCTGTACCACGAAAAAAGACTGAAAAATTATCTAAGATAGACCAAGAACTTCAAAAATTTCTAAAGAAAAGTAAAGCTAATATAAAAATTGTAGGTTCAGGTGGTGCGGGAAACAATACCATAACAAGAATGATGCAAGTGGGTGTTGAGGGTGTTGAAGTTATTGCAATGAATACTGATGCCCAAGATTTGCTTTACTCTGACGCCGATAAGAAATTACTTATTGGAAAAGAAACTACTAGTGGTTTAGGTGCTGGTGGTGACCCAAGAGTAGGGGAAGAAGCAGCAAAGGAAAGTAGAGAAGATATCAAAAAGTTAATTCAGGATTCTGATATGGTTTTCATTACATGTGGTTTGGGTGGTGGTACAGGAACAGGTTCTGCTCCTGTAATAGCTGAAACCGCGAAAAAGTCAAGTGTTCTAACCGTTGCTATTGTTACCTTACCATTTACAATGGAAGGGAAAATAAGGATGAGAAATGCAAGAGAAGGGTTAGAGAAGTTAAGAAAGGTTGTAGATACTATAATAATTATACCAAATGATAAATTACTTGAAATAGTTCCTGACGTTTCTTTGGCAACTGCTTTCAAGGTCGCAGATGAGATTCTTGTTAATTCAGTTAAAGGAATAGCAGAACTAATAACAAAACCAGGTCTGATTAACTTGGATTTGGCAGATGTCAGATCAGTTATGATGAACGGCGGACTAGCAATGATTGGTATGGGAGAATCGGATACAGAGAACAGAGGAATAGAAGCAGTTGAGAAAGCATTGAGTAACCCATTACTATCTTTGGATATAGAAGGTGCAGATGGTGCTTTAATCAACGTGACAGGCGGACCTGATATAACAATCCGTGAAGCACAACAGGTTGTTGAAGCAGTTTCAGGAAGATTAAGCGAAGAGGCAAAGATAATCTGGGGAGCTCAGGTAAATAAGGACTTGGCTGAAACAGTAAGAGTACTAGTTGTAGTGACTGGTGTCAAGGGAGATGAAGAGATAATCCAGGAAAAAATCCTACAGCCAAAGAAAACATTCGTTGAAGAGGAATTAGGAATAGAATTCGTCGAATAATCCTTTTATTTTCTTTTCTATTAATTTATTAATATTGAAAAATAATTAGTGTAAGTTAGGTGTATTCGTGAAGATAAACCTGAAATTCAATTTAAAAGAAACAATACAGAAATATAAGAGAGTACTTATTCTAGCAAGAAAACCTACTATGGATGAACTAAAGAAGATATCCAGAATATGTTTTATGGGTTTTTTTGTAATGGGATTTATTTCTTTTGTATTTTACATGGTTTCGGCAATTTTTGGTGCTTAGATGATATATACAGTTAAAACAATAATAGGAAGAGAAAATTTGGTGGTTGATAATATCGCCAGTAAGGCTCAGATTAATGATTTAGATATTAAGGTGCTAGTACATCCTGAGGAGATCAGGGGTTATGTTTTTGTAGAAGGGGATATGAGGGATATAGAAACAGCAATAAAAGAGATTCCTCACGCCAGGGGTATAATAAGGAAGCCTGTTCCTGTTGAAGATATTAAAAGATTCTTAGAACCAAAGAAGGTCGAGATAGAAATTAATGAGGGAGATATAGTCGAGGTTATAGGCGGTCCTTTCAAGGGTGAAAGAGGTAAGGTTAAAAGGTATGATGAAGTCAAGAGAGAAGTTACAATTGAGTTAATAGAAGTAACCGTTCCTATACCTGTTACTGTAGACGCCGGACTTGTAAAGGTAGTCAAGAAGAACGAATAATTAACTTAAATAGCTTTACTCTTACTAATTATATGAGTTGAAGATCATGGCTAATACGGAAACATTGGATTTGTTGGTTGAAGGAGGAAAAGCCAAACCTGGACCTTCTACTGCTCCAAGATTAGGCGCTTTGAAGGTAAACATAGGTCAACTTTTTCAGGATATAAATGATAAGACCAAAGAATATGCTAATATGGAAGTTCCTGTTAAAGTGATAATTAATACTAAAACTCGTAGTTATAAAATCAAGATTGGTACTCCACCTGTTTCTTCGTTGCTCAGGAAGGAACTTGGTGTTAAGAAGATAGCAGTCGAAAAGAAGGAAGAGGAGGATACTTTTTTAGCGGAATCTGAGGAGCCTGAAGAAGGAAAGAAAAAGAAGAAAAAGAAAGTAGGGGAAGAGGAAGTTGAAGAGGAGGAGGTACCTGAAGGTAAAAAGAAGAAAAAGAAGGGTAAAGGAAAGAAAGAGAAGAAAAAGAAAAAAGAAAGGGAAATAGTCGCTGATGTGAAATTAGAACAGTGTGTGAGAGTCGCGAAAATGAAAAGGGAATCTCTGCTTGCTAAAACATTCAAAAGTGCGGTTAAAGAAGTTGTAGCTACCTGTGTAAGTATGCCAGTTACTGTTGAGGGAAAAAATCCTAAGGAAGTATTGAAGGAAATTGATGAAGGAAAGTATGATTCTGTGATAAAAGAGGAATAAAGTCGTTCTGATAGTTAATTACTTGTTATAATTCCATTATTTTTCATTCCAACCCTACTCTAATTTTATTTATAAACTCTTTTGTATATACATTATTTGATAACAATGAGGAAACTCAGGTTTGTTGCCCTTACGCACGACTTAGGAAAGGTTTTTGATAGAAGGAATCACCAGAAAATCATAGTAAAAATCCTGAAAGAATGCAATATTTTTGATCCTGTAATAATTGATTATTTGCAAAGATTCCATAAAAGAGGTAATGGCAAAGACTATCTTTGTCTGGTAAAATATGCTGATCAGTTCTCATCAGAGATTCAAAGAGTGAATGCCGAGGATTTTGTGATCCCACAGGGAAAGTACCACCGGTATCTGGTGGGGAGGTTCGATAGAGAACTTAGGAGTCATTTTTGGACTAATAAGGCAGATTTAAATAAAATGAGGAACTTCATCGCTAAGAACCAGATATTGGAAGAAATTCCTTCCGACGTCAGAGACAGTACTAGAACCAGTCTTCGGGAACATTCCCTTCTAACAGAACAGATTTTATGTCTTCTTATTGATGCGGTAGAATTATTTCCCTGCCCTGAATGTCTGTATGAGTGGGTTGGCTTAAAACAAGTAAATGATTATCTGGTTAAAAATGTCAAAAATATACCAAAATTAAGAACAAGTAAAGAGCTTCTCAAGGTTAAGAGAGAACTTTCCGGTAGTTGGATTCCCCAGAGACCTAAATTTCAGCAAGCGATCGTTAAACTCAATTCCTATGGTTGGGGTGTAGATAAAATTGCCCACCATTTTGGTCTTTTGGAAAAAGAGGTTAAGTGTATATTAGATTCTTAAGTTTTTACTTACTATTAAGTAATAAGTTGATAATATGATTCAGGGTTTAGTTTTGGTAATTCTGATTTCAATTCCTTTAGTTGCCTTGGGAATAGTTACTTATCTGTACTTTCTGGAGAGAAAAAGGTCTCAAAAAATAATGGAGAATCTTGAAAAGGTTAATTTTAAGCCGATCGAGAATAAGATCAGTAAGTTAGTGGAAGAGGAAAACAAATACTTCAAGAAAATGTTTGAGTTGGAGATGCTCCTCGAAAACTACCGGAAAGCGACATGGATAATAGGTGAGAAGGTCGATGAGTTGGAAACCAAGTTCAATGGACTGGAGAATCTACCCAAGGATTATGAGAGAACCTACAGAGATGTTGTCAGAAAAATCCTGGAGATGGATAATAAGTTTACTGATAAGTTTAATATGTTAGGAGAAGCTTTTTTGAAATTGAAAGATGAAAAAAAATAATGAATCTAAGACTTTTTTTTGAGTTTTAGGAACCCTTTTATTAGTTAAGAATGATCTTATTAGAAGTTTGAGATGTAAGTGGTCAATCGATCAACGACTTGCTCGACCATTCTTTGGGTAGTTGGATCAAAGATGTATAAAACACTAGCTCCTAATAAAGAAATTCCAATTCCTATTAAGCATCCTCCTCCTCTAGTTCCATTGGAATCCTCCTCAGGGGATTCTATAAAATCTCTTTGAACTGAATATTCAGGCCTATTCCTTCGTATAAATTTACCCCTATTTCTATCAGCAGAATCCTTGATGGTTTTTTCAACATCTATACGCCCTGGTTCATAATCAGTCATATTTTCCACCTAACATTCTCTTATAAGGTTTTCTACTATATAAACATTTCTATTATACAGTAGTAACATTCTCTAGAGAAAAACAACCTTTATAAATTTTAACTACTAAACTAATCTAGCCCATTGGTACTGCTTAATGCAGGAGGGAGAAATATGACAATAGTCGAAGAAATTAAAAAACTAAGAGAATCCTCAAAAAAGAGAAATTTCACTCAAAGATTTGATTTGGTAGTCACTTTTAAAGACATGGATATCAAGAAACCAGAGAACCAGATTGATGAATTACTATTCCTTCCAAAGATACCTGGAAAACCACCTTCTATCACAATTTTCTCAGATTCTGTTAAAAAAATGGAAAAAGCCAGAATAGTCTCTGGAAATGACATAGAAAAAATCGCAAAGAATAAGAAACAAAGAAAAGAACTAATCAAAAGCACATCATTATTCCTCTCAGAACCAAAACTTATGCCTGTAGTAGGTAAACACTTAGGTAGGTACTTGGCTCCTATTAACAGAATGCCTACCCCGGTTGTCGGAGATCTTAAGGAAAATATTGGTGATTATCAAAAAGCAATCAGAATCTCAATAAAAAAACACCCAATGATTCAATTACCGGTCGGATCTGAAGATATGGACGATAAGGATGTAGGAGAAAACATCAAAAAAGCAGTAGATTTCCTCCAGAAAAAACTACCCAGGGGAAGAAATAACATATCCAACGTTTATCTTAAATTAACTATGAGTAAACCACTCAAACTCGAGGCATGGTGAAAATGGTAAGACAGGAAAAAATAGACCAAACCAAAGTACTAACCGAGAAGGTTAAGAAATACTCAGTGATAGGTCTATTAGATTTCTACAAGCTTCCGTCCAGACAATTACAGTCCATGAGGAAAGACCTCAGAGGAGAAGTAGAAATACTTATGAGAAAAAAATGTGTAATCGAAAGGGCTATTGATGGTGTAAAAGATAAGAAAAATCTGAAAGAACTTCTGGAATTAGACCCTAAAAAACCTGCTCTAATACTTACAAACATGAACCCGTTCAAATTGTACAAAATACTTGACGAGAACAGGTCACCAACATACGCAAAACCAGGTGATATAGCCCCGAAGGATATAATTGTACCTGAAGGCCCTACTATGGTTCCCGCAGGCCCGGCAATAGCTAGTTTCCAAAAGGCTAAAATCCCGGCAATGGTACAGGAAGGAAGAATTCACGTTAGAAAAGACACTAAAGTAGTCAAAAAGGGCGAAGAGATAAATCCAGACGTTTCCAGTATACTCAAGAAAGTTGACATTCAGCCCATGGAGATAAGTATTGATCTTTTGGCTGCTTGGGAAGATGGGACTGTGTTTAGCGAAGATGTTCTCGCAGTTGATGTACAAGACTACCTTGATAAATTACAGACCGCTTACAATCATGCTATTAATCTTTCAGTTAACACAGGGTATATTACCAAGGATTCTGTTAAGATAATGATTCACAAAGCCTTTAATCAGGCTAAGAATCTTGGTGTAGAATGTAACATACTGGATAAAGGTGTTATTGAAGATATCTTAAGAAAAGCTAAAGTTCATGCTCAAAACCTAAAACAAGTTTCAGGTTTTAATGATTAAGGAGGTGTAGTTAATGGAATACATATATTCAGCAATGCTACTACACTCAGCTGGTAAGGAAATTGATGAAAAAAACGTTAAAAAAGTAATAGAAGCGGCCGGAGTAAAAGCGGAAGATGCAAAAATCAAAGCAATGATCGCTGCTCTGGAAGGAGTTGACATAGAAGAAGTAGTCAGCAAGGCAGCAGTACCAGTCGCAACAGCAGCAGCACCAGCAGCAAGTGGAGGAGCAGAAGCAAAAGAAGAAGAAAAGGAAGAAGAAGACGAAGAAGATGAAGAAAAGAAGGCTGAAGAAGCCGCAGGTGGATTAGCAAGTCTATTTGGTTAGTTGATTTTTCTTTTTTTAATTAACCTTTTAGTTTTTGTTAAGTCTTTACTGAGTTTTATTAGAATTTAGTCAAATAAGATAATCAAAATACATCCTGAAGTACTTCAGTATAATCTTCTGCCATTGAACGAACGAGATCTACATCACCTTTTCCTCTAAGTAAAAGAGGAGGTCTGTTTCTGAGGGATGGATGAGTTCTTACAACTACATGATTATTCTTTTCAACAAGACGATCATCTGGTTCATGGTACCCATAATCTCTATTTTTACGTCCTCCAAGAACTCTCATAAGACCTCCAGAAGAGGTATATACTGATTCAACGACTCTGTTTTCCCCCTTTAATAAGTCAACCGGGGATGAATTCGGTCCGTGGACCCCACCATCATAATACCATCTTCCACCAATTTCCACAGGTGGGAACACTCCTGGTATTGCGGTTGATGCTAACACAGCTTCTATCAAACCTACATCACTCGCATTTTCACTGTTCAAAACATGTGGTTTATATACACCATTTCTACCACTTGCGATAGAGTAAAGTGTTCTAGCTAAGGTCCCCATGTTTGGTTCCCTTTCACCAACATCTACTACAGTTATTTGTAAAGGTATTCTAGTATTTCCAAAAGTAATTCCATTTAGATCTGATAATGCTCTTCTAAGACCGTTCTCCCTCAGATAAGGTCCCTTTGAAGATTCTACTCATGGAGCATAAATTTCTTTTGTTACTGGTACTTTTTCCAATATTTCTTCGACTGGGACACCTCCTGCGATAAGTGCTGCTACTATAGATCCTGCACTTGTACCTGCGATTTCTTCCACTTCTATACCTAAATTCTCAAGAGCACAATATAATGCTAGGTGTTGTAAATAACCAGGAGAAGCCCCTCCACTTAATGATAAACCTATTCTCATATAACTACTAAGAAGGGGTTAAATATTTAAATCTATCTGTTTTTAACAACCTTTTCAATCCTATCCATAGCTTCCTCAATCTTTTCATAACTGGTTGCATAACTCATTCTGACATAACCTTCACCATACTTGCCAAACTCAGTCCCGGGCACAACAAGAACTTTGGCTTTTTTGAGGAAAAGGTTGGCAACTTCAACAGATGACCCTAATTTGGAAATATTTGGAAAGGCATAGAAAGCACCTTCCGGTTGAAGACAGTTAATATCTGGTATTTCTTTAAGTCGTTTTATTATTAGTTTTCTTCTCCTGTTATACTGTGTTCTCATTTCTTTCACGCAGGACTGATTTCCAGTTAATGCTTCAATTGCTGTTAATTGAGACAGTGTTGGTGCACAGACTGTTGTGTAGATATGAAGTCGTGTCATTGCCTGGATAATATCTTTTGGTCCTGCCGCATATCCTATCCTGAATCCTGGCATAGCATAGCTTTTGGAGAAACTTTGGAATGTTATAACCCTATCTTTCATTCCGTTTAGACTACCTATACTGATATGTTTTCGGTTATCATAGGTTAATTTTTCGTAAGCTTCATCTGAGAATATGACTAGGTCATGTTGTATAGCTATATCTGCAAGTTTTTCGAGTGTTTTTCTCTTTAACATTCTTCCTGTGGGGTTACTTGGTGAATTGATCAGTATTACTCTTGTCCTCCTGTCGATTAGTTTTTCAAGTTCATCAGGGTCAAATTCAAACCCATTCTTTTCTCTTAGAGGAATTGGTTCTGGGATTCCTGTGAGTGTCTCAACCATAGGTATAAAAGCTAGAAAACCAGGGTTTGGGACTATCATCTTCTCTCCCGGGTCGATTAAACTTTGTGTGGCAAGGAATAAGGCCTCCTGAGAACCACATGTGACTATGATTTCCTCTGGTGAGACGTTAATTCTATTGTCTTTCTTTAGTTTTTTAGCTATTGTCTCCTTAGTTTCTGTCCTTCCACCTGGTGGGGAATAATGTGTAAATCCTTTGTCAATAGCCATTATTGCAGCGTCTCGGATATGTTCTGGGGTTGTGAAATCAGGTTCTCCAGGCCCGAGTGAGATGACATCTTTATCCTCAACTGCTATTTTTAGGATTTTTGCGAAATTTGATGAGGGTAAGCGGGAATACCTTTCGGAGATTTCATGTTCTATTGTCATGGTTTAATCTTGGGATTAGGAGAAAATAAAAGTTAAGGGAAAAGTTTAGGCTGATAAGTGACTGGTGCTTTAACCCATTCATCATCTTTTTGTACCTCTATGAAAGGGACTAGATTTTCCATTGGGAGTCTTAAGTGTGGTATTATGGGATGTCCAGCATAATGTCTCCTTCTCCAATAATTAAGGCATCTTCTTGTCTCTTCTGGGTTTGGATATTCTTTTCCTCTTTCGGATGGAAAGTATGGTGTATTTGCTTCTACATTACTTTCGTTTAGGAATTCGGACCATCTGACCCTGTAAATTGGCATATAATTAATTTTGTTTTGAATCTAAGAAATTTAAGTTCTTCTTTTAGTTCTAATCACCAACTCTCCTATCTAACCCAAGACCATACCTACGTTCCTCTGGTTCCCCGTAAAAAGTTCTACTACAGTGAATACAACGTATCTCGGGTTTAATGAGTCTTTGGGCCCCAGAAACTGGTTTATACGCTCCAGTTCTAGTCCAATTATGTTCTTGTCCATCAGGACAGTGTGTATATT
>WJKS01000086.1 GCA_014728985.1 Candidatus Aenigmatarchaeota archaeon | reverse complement strand
TATGACAGAAGAAACAGCGGTAACACAGATTTTGACGGTTGCGCAAATATTGGGTTCCTTAATACAACGATGTGGAGAGGACCAGGTGAAGTTCAGACCGTAAACTTAGACGCTTGGGTACCATATGGTGTTCCAGCAGGAAATACATTGCAAGCAACATTAACTGTTTATGCAACCGAGTAGAATTTGTTGTTTTTTTACTCTTATTCTATTTTTTAATTGAGTTATTCTTGACTCTCTTCTTTTCTTTTAACGCTCATCTTAAGGATTTTTTTCTCAAATATCCTATCCAGCAAGAATATTAAATGGCTTTTCTTCTTTTCAAATTCCTTTAATGTATCTTCATCCATAGTAATATCTTTGACATAAGTGTATTTCTTAACTCCTTTGTTAATGATTTTGATATCCTTTTCTAGAAAATTGTTATCAATATCTTCTACTAACTTCTTAATCACTGGGGAAAATCTTAGATTAACAAGAATATATGAAGGAATTTTAGCTGGTACATTTTCAATAGGATTCATATCCATTAACATGAGAAATGGTATATCTTCCCCAATTTCTAATGGTTCTTTGAAGAAATCTAGGATGAAATTAGGGTTAGTAAAAAGATAAGACAGTGTGAAAAAATTCTTATCTTCCATCGTATCGGTTATTTCCTTTACTTCAGGATCATCCAAAAAATCTAATTCCATGTACTCTAAACTTTCTTTTACCCATCTAGTAAAATTCACCTTATACTTTGTTTCTCTTCTATCCTTACCCTCGCTCTCTGATAATATTTCATGCGCTTTTAGAAGTTGAGTTATTCTATCTACAGTTGAAAAAGGTATATCTGTTTGATCAACTATATCCGACGGAGAAATATCAGAAAAAACATAATATAAAAAAACCTTTTTTCTAACATCCGTAGATAAAAAATCATTTAGTTCCTTTATACCCATTAAACCATCCGTATATTGGATCTTTTCAAATCATTAGTGAACATCTGATAGATAGGTAGAGTTATATCCTTCTTGAACTCTGATTCCAATTGATAGATTTTATCAAATGAATCCGCGTTTAAAACTTTCTGTATCAAAACTTTACCATTACTCTTCACCTTATTTGCCTTATCTGGGTTAACCTTTGAATATCTATCAACAAGTCCAATTATTTTATCAATATTACTAACTATTACAGCTTTGTGTCCCTCAAGAAATTTTTGTTTTGTTCTGAACGTATTCAATTCTCTTTTTACAAGTTCTAATTTCCTCTTTAACTGTGGATCATTTCCTCTAAGAATCAATCCATCACAGAAATTAAGTAAATATCTCTTAGTGTCAAGTAGCTCCTGCGTTGCTAAACAAAGACCAATGGGTTTGGTATCATGCATTGTTAAAGCCATACAATCACTAATTAATGTTTGTTTTCGAATAATAAATAGGTGTTCAGACAAACAATAAAAACAAGTGAAGAAAATGACGATAAGACAACCAATTGTTGCAGTTCTCGGTCATGTAGATCATGGAAAAACAACTATATTAGATTCAATTAGAGGCACAATTGTTCAGAGCGGAGAAGCTGGAGGTATAACGCAACACATTGGTGCTTCTTTTATCCCGATTGATGTTATTAAAAATTTCTGTGGTAATCTGCTTGATAAACTTAAGATAGATGTTGGAATACCTGGATTACTCTTTGTAGATACTCCAGGTCATGAGGCCTTTACCACACTAAGAAGAAGAGGGGGATCAGTTGCTGATTTAGCTATACTAGTTGTGGATGTTAACAAAGGATTTCAGCCTCAGACTGATGAGAGCTTAGAATATCTGAAAAAATTCAAAACTCCATTTGTGGTTGCTGCTAATAAAATTGATTTAGTGCCGGGCTGGTTTCCTAAAAAAAAGGCCTGTTTTATTGACACTATTAAAGAACAAAGTTATGACGTCAGTGGGGAATTAGAGGAAAAAATGTACACGTTAGTCGCACAATTATCCGAAAGGGGATTCGAAGCTGAGAGATTTGATAGAATCAACGACTTTAGAAAACAAGTTGCAATAGTACCATGCTCTGGTAAAACAGGTGAAGGAGTCCCTGAATTACTGATGGTTTTAGCAGGTTTGTCTCAGCAATTCCTTAAAGGTAGATTAGAGGTAACGGGGAAAGCTAAAGGAGCTGTACTTGAAGTAAAAGATCTCAAAGGATTTGGAACAACAGTTGATGTCATAGTCTATGATGGAGTTATCAAAATAGGGGATCACCTTATAGTTGGCGGTAAGGAACCAATAGTCACAAAGGTCAAGGCCTTATTGAGACCACCAGTACTTAAAGAACTTAGAATAGAGAAAAAATTTGAACATGTTAAACAAATTACTGCAGCCGCGGGGATTAAAATCGCTGCTCCAAATTTAGAAGGGGTTATTGCCGGAAGCCCGATTATTGGGGTATCTAATGAGGATGAGATTGAAACCGCGAAGAAAAAAATAGAAAAGGAGATTGAGGAAGTTGAATTTACTTTAAATGTGGACGGAGTTGTAACAAAGGCGGACACTCTTGGAAGCTTGGAAGCTTTAATAAAGATGCTTAAGGATAATGGGATACCAATAAGAAAAGCGGGTATAGGGCCTGTGACAAAACAGGATGTCGTGGAAGCAGATACAGTTAAAGCAGGTGAAAGGAGAGTGATACTTGGGTTCAATGTTAATATACTAAAAGATGCTGAGGAATTGACAAGAGACCTGGAGATTAAAACATTTTTCAATAATATTATTTATCAATTAATTGAAGACTATCAGGAATGGTTTGAAGCGAGAGAGGAAAGGGAAAAACAAGCTAAGATTTCTAAATTACCCAGACCATGTAAATTGAAGATGATACCTGGATGTGTATTCCGGAAAAGATCACCGGCGGTATTCGGTGTGGAAGTAGTAAATGGTGTGATTAAACCAGGGACCCCGATGAAAGTTGAAAAAACTGGAAAAGATGTTGGTAAGGTTGATCAAATCCAAAAGGAGGGTAAAAATGTGGGTAAAGCCAAAACAGGGGATAAAGTTGCTGTATCCATGGAAGAACCTACAATCGGCAGGCAAATAAACGAGGGGGACAGTCTAGTTTCAATTATTACACGTGGGAATCTTCAGGGGCTCAAAGAAGTCTGGGATAAGTTGCAGGATGATGAAAAGTTATTACTTAAGGAGTGGGGACTAGTTTAACTCACTTAATTTTCCTAAGTAAGTACCGTCGAGAAGATATATTTCTGATTCTTTGATATCAACTATATCATTCCTAAGTATAGGAGATATACTATCAGCTTGCTCGCTTATTTTATTGATTGGATAACCCCCAAGTAATTTATTAAAAGATGGTACCAGAACTATTTCTAATTTACCTGACTTCTTAATTTTGTATCTTTCCTGAAAATTTTCCTTTTCCACTTCTAACTTCATCCAAACAGGTTTTGATATTCTATATCCGAATTTATCTTTGAATTCGAAAACTGGATGGACATGACTTAAAATTAAATGACTACACTCGAGAAATTCTTTTAAAGGCCATTCATGTCCGTGGTAAAGAAAATAATCATTGACTCTGAATCCACCAGATTGGTAAAGCTTAACTTCATCTGGAATTATTTTCTCCATGTGAGTATCATGGTTTCCCCTACAGATGTGGACTTCTACCTTATCAGATAATCTTTTGAGAAATTTTGGTAATTCATGTATTTCCGGATAATTTATGCCAGGAACTTCGTGTTTAATATCACCTAACATTATCAATTTTTCCGCCCCAGACTTCTTTAATAACTTCAGTAACCTTTCCTCTATGTCTTGAAGCTGATCAGGAATATTTATTCCTTTTTTACAGAGTTTGTAAGCTATTCCTATATGTAAATCTCCCACTACCAATATGGACTCTTCTTCTATTAGGAGGGCTGGGGATTTTTTTATAAATTTCATATTTAATCTTACTGGACATAAACTATTAAGTGATACAGATGAAAATTGACAAGAGGCTGATTTATGTTTCCTTATTCTCAATATTTTGGACACTAGAAGTATTTTTTACTAAATTAGCATTAAATAAAGGAGCAGATTCTTTAACTTTAAGTCTACAAAACATGGTATTTGGAGGAATAATATTACTATCTTATATTTTAATCTTCAAAAGGAATAGAATTAAAGATCTAAGGAAAAAGTATTCGTTAAGAATTTTCCTAATGGGGGTCTTACTAACAACCGGGTATTTACTGAGTATATACGGACTGAATCTATCAACATCAGTTAATTATGGATTCCTAATAAAGGCAACTGTTGTATTCACACCTTTACTTGGTTTCCTTTTTCTCAAGGAAAATTTCAATAAGAAAAAGTTGTTCCTTCTTCTTACATTTTTACTCGGAGCCTATTTAATGACGATCGGTATAAATAAAATAGTACCCAGAATTGGTGATATCCTTATAATTGGTGCAGCATTCTTTTTTTCTTTAACTCTAATTATACAAAAACCACTAACGAATAATATAGATCCAAATATTGTCAGCATTTCAAGAATTATAGTTTCATCTTTTTTATTGATACTAATGTTCTTATTTTTCAGTTCAAGTAAATTCAAAATTCAAACCCCTATATATGGAATTTTAATAGCCTTTTCATTTGCGATAAATGAGGTATTTTTGAGTAAAAGTTTATCTGTATCGACTGTATCTTACTTTTCAATGATTTCAATGAGTGTCCCAGTTATTGTTTCAGTCCTAGGTTTAATTTTTCTAGGGGAAACTGTGAGTATCTTTCAAGTGATAGGTGGTATTATTATAATTGTAAGTGGTATTTTAGTCCAGAAGTCGAAAATATAGGAGGGATTAATAATGAAAATAATTGTACTAAACTCGAGAGATCGTTTCAGAAAAGAAGATCTAAAAAGATTAGATGAGCATAAAGCTGTTTTTTATGAACAAAGAAGGACAAAATTGGAGGATATAAAAGAACTTAAATCTGGTGAAGATGTTATATTAGGTGTACAACCAGGTCATATTGAAGGAGTTTGGAAAGGTCTTCCACTAGAAAAAATCCAGAAGTATAAAGGAATAAAAGCTATTTGTCTCTCCACCACCGCTTTCGGATGGGTTCCATTTGAAGAACTTAGTGAGATGAATATAATTGTTACAAATGTTCCAGGGAAATCCACAGACTCTGTAGCCGAATATTATGTTTTCATGATGATAGGACTTCTCAGAAAATTACCTAATATATTCAAAAACAACTGGGAATTTGAATATGACAAAGACGTTATGGGAACTGATGCAAAAGGATTAAAGGTAGGTATAGTCGGACTTGGTAGGATTGGGACAAGAGTTGCTGAAATATGCTCTGGGCTTGATATGGAAGTTTCATATTGGAATAGAACAGAAAAAAACTCATCTTACCAATCAAAAACATTGGAAGAACTTTTCAAAACATCAGATGTTGTTTTCTTTACCATTACATCCGATAAAAATACGAAAGGTCTTATATCCAATGAACTTATCGACTCAATGAAAAAAACCGCAGTTATCTTAAGCCCAATTGAAGAAGGACCATATGATAAAAAATACATACTTGAAAAGGTCGCTAAAAAGGAATTGGGTGGTTTTGGGTTTGAAAGTCGAAAAGGTGAAATTGATAAATTTGAAGGTAACGTATTTCCAGCACCTGAAGTGGGTTACTATACAAAACAAACTCTAGACAATGAATCGGAGATAATGACCAATTCTATGATATCAATAATAGAAGGAAACCCAATTAATGTAGTTAATTGAGTGATATAGATGAAAATCGATAAAAAACTAATTTATGTC
Source organism: Candidatus Aenigmatarchaeota archaeon (assembly GCA_014728985.1). GTDB lineage: Archaea > Aenigmatarchaeota > Aenigmatarchaeia > CG10238-14 > CG10238-14 > CG10238-14. The sequence continues at coordinate 5,189 of WJKS01000086.1, read as the reverse complement.
ACCATTTTTTCTTTCTCATGGGCTATCAGAATACTATTTAACAAAATGGCCCTTAATACAGGAATTGAGCCAATGGTATTTACAGTCCAATCTGTATTATGTAGTACAATACTACTGACAATTTATGCAATCTCAACGAAAAGAAAAGAATTTAAAAGAATAGACAAGAATGTCTTCAAAAAATTTATCTTAATAGGTTTGTTAATGGGTATTTCATATATTACAGGTATATATGGGCTCAGATTATCAACATCAATAAATTATAGTTTCTTAATCAAGAGTACTATTGTATTCACGACACTTCTTGCAGTTATCTTCCTAAAGGAGGACATAAATAAAGGTAAGGTTTTGCTATTAATTACTTTTATTCTAGGTGCTTATCTTGTTACAACAGGTGGTAAATTAATTATTCCAAAAGTCGGAGATTTATTAATAATTGCTACAGCTTTTTGCCTATCCAGTTCAGTTATTACCCAAAAAACATTGTCTGGAAAAATAAAACCAGAAATAATGGCATGGGCTAATAGGTTTTTTGCTTTTTTAGTATTGATTTTACTTATACCAATCATGGGAATAAAACCCTTTGATTCTTTTTCGCTGTTATTTGTAGTAATAGTCGGTACTTTGTCAGCTGTTACAATAATTTACCTCAATAAACTTCTATCTGTATCCACTGCAAGTTATGCAACGATGATGAGTATGATCGTACCCGTCATAAATTCTATATTGGGAATATTTATCCTAAAAGAACACATGAACATTTTCCAAATAATCGGCGGAATGATGATAATAATAAGTGGAATCCTCACGCAAAAGAAGAACATCTGAAACTTTATTTCTTTTAACATCAATAATTATTGTCATGACTAGAACCATAGGTACAGTTATCTCAAATCTAGAAGGACCATCAACACTCAAATTCGATTTTGTTATCAGAGAAGACTCTGGGAAAATACCAGTTAACACAGGACAATTTATTCAAACAAAAACAGAACAAGGTACGTTAATAGGAAGAGTAGATGAGGTTCTAAAAACCAACCGCTATTTCATGCAAGCAGAATCGGTAAGAGAATTTGAGAAAACGGGAAGACCTTTAAATGAAATATTTCCAGTGGATAGATGGGAATATCTTGTCGCAAAAACGACTCCTCTAGGCGTATATGATTCAGGTAACATAAAAAGAGTCACTTATCCACCTTCTCCAGGTTCAAAAGTGGAAAAAATCGATGGAAATCTATTAAATAAATTTCTAGGGCTGGATGAAAATGGACTTAATATTGGAAAAATTTCATTTCATGATATAAAGGCGAAAATAAACTTAACGAAAATGTTTCAAAAGCACCTGGCAATACTTGCTATAAGCGGTGCAGGTAAAAGTTATCTGACTTCTGTTTTATTCGAAGAACTTTTAGGGAGAAAAATTAACTTAGGTAATCCTGCTGTAATTGTGATTGATCCACACGGAGAATATGTCGGATTTGGCAATGATCCTAAATATAAGAATAGGACTAAAATCTATAGTGAAAAGGACATCAGTGTTGGTATTTCAAGATTATCCCCATATCAGATAATGGGATTTCTACCACAGATGTCTTCTGCGCAAAAAAGAGAATTAACAACTATAGTCCAGAAATTAATGAAGAAAAAGAAGGGATATGGATTCAAAGAACTTGAGCAAGAAATAGAAAAAAGTGACGCAAAGCGTGTAGTAAAGGATACTATGACCAGTTGGTTGGAACATCTAAAGAATTCAAAAATTTTCCAAAAATACACAAGACCTAATGTCAAAAGTTTGGCTCAACCAGGAAAACTAAGTATTTTAGATCTTTCCCAGATAGTTAGCAAGAGAGATAAACAAATACTTGTCACTTATTTTGCAAGTAAATTGTTTTGGTTAAGAAGAACAGGGCAGATACCCCCATTCATCTTTGTCGTAGAGGAGGCACATCAATTCTGCCCAGAGGGAGTAAGTAGAGAAGGAGCTTTATCCAGAAGAATTATCGAGACAATTGCAAGAGAAGGTAGAAAGTTCCATGCTTCTTTAGTTTTGATATCCCAAAGACCGATACAGTTATCAACCACAGCATTATCCCAATGCAATACCCACATAATTATGCGGGTTACAAATCCATATGATCTTAAACATATTGGAGAAAGCTCAGAGGGAGTAACATCCGATGTTCTGAAAACAATTCCAGGACTTAGAGTTGGAGAGGCATTAATTGTGGGTGAAGCTGTAAATTACCCATTACTTCTTAAAGTCAGGGAAAGAGAAAGTAAAGAGTCTGATAAGGGAATTAAATTTGAGGAAGCTTTATTAAACTACAGGAATCAAAGGAAATTGAATGATAAGGATATGGAAGCTTTCATGTAAGATTTATAACTATTCCTGTCCTAGTTAATTAGAGGAAGGCTCATGAAAATAAAAGCTGTTATTTTTGACATGGATGGAACTATTATAAACAGTGAGGAGATGCATACCAAAACCATCCAGGAAGTAGTTGAAGAAGAATTTGGCGTTAAACTTTCGGCTGAAGAAATCGAAAAATATGTTGGGTTTAACTATGCTAAAAAACTGGAAAAAATATTCGGTGATAAATACGAAAAAAGTGAATATCAAAAACTTAGATTTATGATAAGAAATAAGACTTTGAAAAATACCGGACTAATAAAAAGAGTTGAAAATGCTAAAGAAGTTATTGAAGAAATGAAGAAAAATTTTGAAATAGCTTTAGTTACTGCATCATCAAGAGAACAAGCGGGAAAATTTCTAGAAGCCGTCGATTTCAAAAAATACTTTGATTTAAGAATAGCCTCAGATGATGTTAAAGAAACTAAGCCTTCCCCAGAGTGCTATTTATTAGCCCTGAAAGAACTGGGTTTAAAACCAAAAGAATGCCTAGTTTTGGAGGATTCGGAACCTGGAATTAAAGCAGCAAAGGAAGCCGGTACTTATTGTATTGGAATCAGACATAAATACAATTCTAATCAAGATTTTTCAAGGGTAGATAAGATAGTTGATGATATAGGTGAAGTAGACTTAGAGTTGATAAAGAGTCTCCAGTAAACTTTTTATCCGAGAAAACTAATTTTAAGTATGGAACAGAACTTACTTTTATTGAGGTTACTTATTTCTGGTTCTCTGGGCCTACTGATCGGAATAGAAAGAGAACACCTGATACAAAAGGAAGAAAAGGTAATGGCGGCGGGAATAAGAACTTTTACTTTGATAACACTTCTCGGAACACTTTCTTCCCATATTTCCACATATTTTATGTGGTTTCTACCTCTAACACTATTTGGTTTAATCCTACTAAATATAGCAAGCTATATACAGACCTCCAAAAAGAGTGTTGGTCTGACAAGCGAAATAGCGATACTAATTGCATTCCTAATGGGTAGTTTAGTTTATTATGGTGAAGAAAAAATAGCGATAGCAATTACTGTTATAATGGTGACACTACTTTCCTTAAGAAAAATAAGTCATGGGTTTGTGAAAAAAATAAAATATTCAGAATTACTGGATACTTTAAAATTTGCGATAATAGCCTTAGTAATTCTACCCTTTTTGCCCAATCAGAATTTTGGACCCTTTGACTTCTTTAACCCCAGGAATGTTTGGCTGATGGTTGTCTTTGTGTCTGGTATAAGTTATGTAGGTTATATATTGAACAAAGTAATGGATTCTGATAAAGGGATCAAAATAACGGGAATATTGGGTGGACTGGTTTCAAGTACAGCAGTAACATCTGCGATGGCAATCAAAAGCAAAGAAGTCAAAGATAAGATAGAGCCACTTGTGTTTGCAACTGTTACAGCAACTGCCACCATGTTTCTCAGATTATTAATTTTACTTTTCATTGTAAACCCAACTTTATCATTGAAAATGTCGATACCTCTTTTAGTTATGAGTTTGACCGGGATATTGGGATCATTTGCTATCCTCAGAAAAGATGGTGAAAAGAGGGGTATAAAACTTGAAAGTCCTTTCAGGGTCAGACCAGCATTAAAATTCGGGTTAATTTTCGCTTTAATCCTACTTGGATCAAAAGCAGCGAACTTTTATTTTGGTGAGGAAGGAACTTATCTTATCAGTTTAATTACAGGTTTTATGGATATTGACCCCATTGCCTTGTCAATATCTGATATGGTAGGAAGCACCATAGGATATCAAACCGCAGAAATCTCCATCTTTTTAGCATTAATCTCCAATACGATTGGCAAATTCTTCATATCCTTCTTATCAGGAAATAAGAAATTTTGGAAAAAGGTTGGTATGATGTTATTATTAATGGCTTTGGTAGGATTACTGACAATTTTGTTAATTTAAAGATAGCTTTACTTTAATTTACTTTTTTAATTTCTGTAACATCTGAAGTTCCTCTATGTCTAAACAATTTATATAGATTTCCAGTAACTGCGTTCTCCAAACGTTTTTCATGTGTAATTAAGAATAGCTGCTCGGCAAAGTCACCAACTTTGGTTCTTAAAGTTTCGGATAAATCATCTATAGCACGGGAATCCAGATTGTGGGTAGGTTCATCCAAAACTAGCCACTTTAATTGTGGGGCAAGTACAGTTGAAAAAGCCATTCTGAGAACAAGTGATGCTATTGATCTCTCCCCACCAGAAACGATACCCTCAACATCTACCCATTTTCCAGACTCTCTCTGAACTTGCAGGATATAGTCTCTGTCCTTAATAGCCAACCTAGAACTCATAAAATCTTCATACGGATAGATATCTGACCATATTTGATCCATAGTGTAATTAACCGTATCTATGAAATTTTCCCGGAGCTGTGATTGTGTTTTCTCTAATGAAGATCCGAATATTTTAAGGTCTTTGATTATTTTTTCCAAATTTTCAATATCTTCTTTTTGTTTTTTAATCTTATCCAAATTTTCTTTGTATTCCTCTTTCCTTTCTTCTTTTTCTTTTATAATATCTGTTAGTCCCCTCACTCTTGTCATAAGTTCAGAGACTCTAGAAACTATTTTGGTAAATTCTCCTCTAATTTTTTTAATATCCCTATCCTCGATCTTTTTTGAATGCTCAGAAATTTCAAAGTCTATTTTTTCTAATTTTTCACTCAGTTCCTGTTTTCTTAACCTTTTTTTATTGAAATCTTTGAACTTTTCAATTAAGGATTCTAATTCTTGTTTTTTCTTTCTCGATCTCTCTAATCT
>WJKS01000085.1 GCA_014728985.1 Candidatus Aenigmatarchaeota archaeon | reverse complement strand
TTCACTTCGTATTTTCTTAACTAAAGTACCAATACTGGGGTCCTTTCCCTTTTCCAAAGCAAGATAATAACTCAACCACTCAAGTTGAGGAGCATACAAAAAGGGTGATAGTATATTTCCCTCTATACCCGAGAATAACTGCTTAGATTTAGCGTCCAGATACTCAAAAGGATCAATGATTATAATTTCATTTTCTCCTGCATATTTTTCCCAAAATTTCTTGATCATTCTAAACAGTCGAAAAGATTCCTTCCAATAAATTAAGGGTTTAAGTAAGATTAGAGGATTCGATTTATATTCCAATGTTTCGATTAAACTATGCACAAATTCTTCTCCTTCGACATCACATGCATTAGTCTTAACACCCTCCATCATCATTATCTTTGCTTGTTTCCTAGCAATCGTGGATCTTGAGCCATCCCCAACTACATAAAAATTATTGAACTTTCTGAATTGCTTTGATTTTTCTTTTGACCAGATCTTAATTTCCTCTGAATTACTAAGCATATTAACAAGTTTAGGGACATGTTTAGTCTGCAAATAAAGAAGTTCTTCAGATTTTCCGTTAGCAAAAAGTGTAAATAAATTCAAGGCTGTAAGTGAAGAATGGAAAGAACCCGTACTTGGTAGAGATCTCTCTGGATAATTTTTGGTGTGCATCTTCATTACAGAGCCCTTCCCATAATTTTCACATAGGTCTATTAAACTACCTTCTTTCTTCTCCCTTAGATTGGTCAGTGCAACTATGTTACAATTCTTTTCAATAGCAAGCTGACATGCCTCAACCGTATCATAAGTCGTACCAGACTGACTTACAAAGACTATACATGTATCTTCATCTAAATATTTTGGCGGATAATTCTTCAATGTCCAGGACTGAATAACATCTAATGGTTTTTTAGAAATATTCCTCCATAAATATTCCGAAGTCAAAGGAACTATATATTTGTCTCCACATCCTGAGAAAATAAAATTTTTACATTTTTTCACTTTATTTGAAACTTTTTTTATATTTTCCAGTTCTTTCTCAATTGTGAGTTCAATGGCTAAACCTTGGTCTTCTATTTCCTGTTTCATATCTTTTGAATCAATAGATTTTTTTGAATTTTTTTTAAACAGACACATTATCCCACAAGTAAATTATTATTCTACTAAAAGAAATTATTTACCATGAATTCAATTTATGTCCCCTGGTTACATATGCACCAACCATTAGTTTGGAAAAATGGTAAATTAGTCGGTAATCTTGAGAAAATGTTGGCTTCTGATGATGATAAAGAGACATGGGAAGCAAAATTAATGTTAAGGGCGTACAAGAATCCTGCTAAGTATGTTGAGAAATTAAGAGATGATAATTGTCCCGCTAAGATAATGCTCGATTTTTCCGGACTTTTACTAGAAAATTTGGAAAAACTGAAAAAGGAATTAAATCATATAGAAGTTAATGGAGAAAAGATAGGGGATATAATCGAATTTTATAATAAAGTCATGAAAAAATATCCTAAATCCATTGAGTTCACAGGTACAGCCTACTCGCACTGTTATTTTCCGACAACTCCTGAAAAAGATTGGGAATATCAGATAGAGGAATGGAGAAACGTCTATGAGAAATTATTCGGTGAAAATAACCTAAAAAGAATTAAAGGTTTTTGGTTACCAGAAATGGGAATTCCAGGGGATAAAAATAAACTTTCTCATCTTATTAAATTATTGAAAAAGTCCGGTTATGAATGGATGATATTACCACTTGAAGCAGTAAAGAACGAGAGACAAATGGGATTTGAAGAAAAGGTAACCAAAACAAGTCAACCACATATTCTGAAAGCAAAAGATGAGCGTATTCCCATAATATTTCGGGCTAAGCACGATTTTATTGACCAACAAGCGGGCTGCGATGCTTCAGGTGTATATGAGAAGTCAATATTGGCGTCAGAGATTCTTAAAAAAAATGATGTACCAGCATTAGTCGTTCCAGCATCTGATGGGGAAAATGGTAATACAATGATGAATCAGTTCTTTCCTGAAACATTTGAAAAATTTTTCAAGGAGAAAATTGATGATAAGGTTTCTTCTCTCACAGTTTCAAAGTTTCTTAAAAAATATTATCCAAAAATTGAATCCGAAATTGAATTATCCGAAGAGGGTAGTTCATGGATTGGAAGCCACAAGAACTGGAAGGAAGGTGATAAGAGAATTGAGATCAACGAAAAAATAAACAAGTTAAGTAAAAATTTTCATAGGATTGAAGATAAGATAGAGTCGATCAAACCAGATAAAAAAGCCCTGGAAAAATATGAATCTACAAAACATTCCCTACTCATTGCAGAGACAAGTTGTTATACTTATTGGGGGACTGAATTTTGGTTTGAACAAGCTAGAAAGACCCTAAAACTACTGGAAAAGAAGATTGATGAATTGAATCATTTGTTAGATAGAAAGCTTTATTTTTCGGAAAAATAAATTAGATGTTAAGTCGATTAAAATGAGAATAGCTCACTTTTCATGGGAATCCCTTCACTCAATTTCTGTTGGAGGTATTTCTCCTGTTGTGACTGAACTTGCTGCTGCACAGGAGAGAAAAGGGCACGAAGTACATGTTTTTACTAGAATTGGTCAAGGTCAAAGTAAATATGAGAAAATAGATGGAGTCCACTATCATAGGTGCCCCTTTGCTTTTAACCATGAGCTATTTCAAGAAATGCATAACATGTGCAAATCAATGACAGATAGTTTTTTCGCATGTGAGGATTACTCAGGGAAATTTGATATACTACATGGTCATGACTGGCATACTGTATCTGCACTGGATGAAATCAAGAAATCAAGGAAAAGAAATATTATTTGGACTTGCCATGCAAGTCAATTCGGAAGAGATGGTAATAGATTTAATAATGGTCCAGCAGAAGCTATACGTAATCTAGAATGGTACGGAACCTACATATCAGATATAGTGACAACATGTACAGAAACAATGAAAAAAGAGGTTCAATGGCTTTACAGAGTTCCTGGTGAAAAAATGAAAGTAGTACATAATGGAATAAATCCAAATACATTCAATAATCATGTGAATCCCGGTGAAATTAAGGAAGGTATAGGTATAGGTGCAATGGACCCTACCGTAGTATTTATTGGTAGAATCACAACACAGCATGGTCCAGATATATTGGTTGAGTCAATACCATCTGTCCTAAGAAACGCACCTAATGCAAAATTTGTTTTTATTGGCGATGGTAACATGAAGCCTGGCTTGGAAAAAAGAGTTAATGATTTGGGTGTTTCAAATGCTGTAAGATTCACTGGTTGGATTTCAGATAAGAATAGGAAAGAGGAATTACTAAAATGTGCTGATGTAATGTGTGATCCTAGTAGAAGTCAACCATTTGGGGTAGTTGTATTAGAGACCTGGGCATGTAACAAACCAGTAATAGCAACTCACGGAACTGGTGGCGGAGAATTAGTATGGCATGATGTAACTGGTCTGAAAGTTTATAATAATCCAAACTCAATAAAATGGGGAATTAATGAAATATTCTCGGATTTTGATAAAGCGAAATGGATGGGAGAAAACGGAAGGAAAGCAACAGAAGAAAATTTCGGGTGGGATAACATTGCTAACAGGATGCTTAATGTTTATGAGGAAACGATAGAATGAAATGTTGGTTCTGCGATAAGGAAGCAAGAGGTATCTGTATGTTCTGTGGTAGGGGAGTTTGTCATGACCACGGTCACAAGGATACAATAGTTCATGCCAAATCAGACACTTCCTCTGGATATAGTACATTCCTGAAAGTTGAAAATGCATTGAAATGCCAAGATTGTAAGGCTAAATGGGAGAACTGGGAGCAAG
>WJKS01000084.1 GCA_014728985.1 Candidatus Aenigmatarchaeota archaeon | reverse complement strand
ATGAACTCCATGAACTCCAACTAGAACCATCATTTGAAGTAGCAACTTGAAGGGAAAGATCTGTCCCGGTCCCAGGAACATCTCCAATCCAATTCATACTGTTCCAGCTAACCTCAGATCCCGCGTCAAAAACTTGAGATTCTATGTTCCCTGAATTAAAATATTTCACAGGGAATTCTGTTTTTGCTACATTGGAAATCCGAACTTCGTCTATAAGACCATCAAAATAAGGTTTATTGCCTCTCCCTATCCAAAGTGGTCTATCATTAGCAACAATTTTTCCTGAAAAAGTAGCTGTACCATCCTCCAATCCATCAAGATATATTTTCGCCTGACCAGAAGTTGAGTTGTAAGTTCCAGCTATATGATGCCAAGTATTCAGAGAAACATCCGTATTACCATAAAGTACAGTTGAGCCCCAACTGCCACTCTCAGTAATAAATCTCAACATCGCTTTTTTACCTGAATTAACCCCACATTTATATGAACTTTCCTTTGTCACACCATTCCCTCCAGCCGTGGAATAAGACCTCAGGTAAATCCAAAATTCAACAGTAATCCCGTCAGTAATATCCAAGCTCGGATCATCAGGAATACTAACATAATCATCAACACCATCAAAACTCAGGGATTTATTCCACTTTCCATCTACCCAGATTGCACCATTAATAGTTCCGTCATTATCGTTCCCAGAAGAATCTTCGATGATACTTCCATATCCTTCGTTTAAATGCCAAAGACCAATAGTTTCATCGCCCAAAGAATAAGCACCAGTCAGGGTTACACTACCAGGATTAGTGGTCGTATCAACTCTCTCAAGAACTCCAGCCTCAAAATCCTGTTGACTTGTCTGGGTCCACCAGCTACTTGCCTGGAAAAAGTTACCAGTACTTGTTTCAATATCAAATAAATAGGAATGAGTCCTCCCGGAAAGAAGTAAACCAAAACTAAATAGAATTAGAAGTGTTAATGTTTTTATTTTAATCCCTTCTCCCCCAGTATGTTTAAGGATCTTTCTAACTTCACCGACTATAAGTAAAATTGCAGGAATTATTATGAATAAGATGAATCCTAACGGTGATCTCACGAATTTAACGAGATGTCCTGTGTAAGGCAGTGTGAGAATTACTTTTCCCATAACATCAGATGAACTCGTTCTGATGATATCTGATTCCTCATTAGCATCTCCTTTTGTCTTGAAGCTAATTTTTCCATTTTTTTCTATAACATCAACAACCCTGTGGGTAACAAACTCTCCTTTCTCGGTGTAAGAAATGATGTCTCCCTTTTGGATTTTAACTGGATCTGTCTTATCTACAACAAGCAAATCTCCAGGATTAATTGTAGGGGACATACTTCCACTCAGAACTACCAAAAACTTGGCCTGTCCTGTGATAACTGGAATTAAGCAACCAAGTGCCGAAAGGAGCACCAATATGAATAAAACTGTGGTTAGTTTATTGAATACTTTTTCCATTAATTCTTTCCCTTCCTCTATTTTTTTTGATATCAGGGGATAAAAGAAAAAAGAAAAAAACCAGAGGGGATTTAGCCCTCTACGTATTTTTATTTAGATTTATTTCTAATTGTTTTTCTTTTTTTCATGTCTTTTTTCGTTTATCGAATTGTAGTTTTTGGATTTTTTATGGTTGTTGATATCCTGGAACATTCTCTAACAGTGGACAATCAAAATTCTCATTATTCCTCCACTGTTCTACATAAAAAATAGCATCCATAGTAAGACTATCTCCCTGTATTTCATTACCAGTCGCCGTTGGAACATACCATTCTACACCCATATAAGTAACTTCGTCTTGGACTAACCAAGGCAGATTTTCAGTTAAAATATGATGCCAATTATCTGGATCTGTTGCAACTTCCATAGTTTCATGGTCAATTAAAATAGGTTCACCTGTTTGCCAAATATTGTCACCTTCTTCTGTATCATTAATACAAGCTGCGGCACCTGGACAATCCCATGATGAATACTGGCCAATATCATACCAAACAAAAAGATTCATTCCAGTACCCAATTCCCCATTATCACCGGTACCACATGTAGTATCAACTTCTTCTTCAGGTTCATTGCAGCCATCTTCTGTCTCAGTGTAATCAAGATATAAGCACATCCAAGCTTTATTGCCTCCATCTACATGCACACTCATTGTTTCTTCTCCTGAGTCTCCTGGTTTCACATCGACTACATTAAATAATTGCATGGTTTCTCCATCAAAAATTTGTCCCTCTTTGTCTAATTCTAAATTCAATGTCCCTGCAGTAAACGTATTACCTTCTGATGTCTCAGTATCGCTAAAGTATGCCCATGTTGCTCCTCCTACTACTAACGTCACTAATCCTATCACTAACAAACTCGATAAAATCTTTGCATTCATTAATACACCCCCGTGTATATCAATGCTAAAACTTTAGGAAAATGGAGTTATAAGTTTTATCTACCTCACTATAACTTTTTTTCTATCTTACTACCATCTAAAGATACTTCTAGTAAAAATAAAATAATTTAATACTTTATAGAAAAAAAGAAAGGGGATGAGACTATTTCACTGACATAACTTCTGGTCCATGAGGTGTATAAAGTTCTAAACTATCGCTTCCCGTTCCTTTTTCCCAGATTTCTGTATTACCGTGATGTAATGTACTAATTTTACTTAAACCAATTCTCCATGTTAAGGTCCTTCCACAAAGGGCTGGTAAAACAAACAAAGAAATTACCAGAAAAACAAAGATCAATTCTCTCATTTTATCCCTCCTAATTACTTATTGTATAATAATTACCTAAACGGTGTTAAAAAACTTCCAAAGCGTCTCCTAAAATCTATAAAAAATGGTCAGGTTTGAACGAAAGTAGGAAAATTCCGAGCTTATCGCTGGAAATAATACATTGGGTGTACTTAGCCTACTTTCTATATTCCCTAAGAAATATTTTACCCTTAAATATTAAATTTCTTTCTTTTTTAGAACGAATTTATAATATAAAAATAATCTCTTAAGTTCCGTTTTCAGGATTTTTTAACAGATAGGTCGTTGACAAGAATCTCAATATCAATCTCTTCTCCACATTTTGGGCATTTTAAGCTCCAAAAGACATCCAATTGTTTGTCTCTCATCAAATTTAACCTTTTTCCACTAATTAAATTATATTAAGTGCTCTAATAAGAAAAGCATTTATATTAAGTACTATACAGGACTATAACTATTCTCTAGTAGCTTTTATACAAAAAAGAAAAGATTTTAGAGTTTCATATCAATAATTATTCTATCTAAAATTAACTTGAAATTTTATTCCTAAGCAATCTCCACATAATCAAGAATCCATGGCTATACTTTAACTTACTTTCCCCAACCCTAGATCTGTAATTTATCGGAACAACTCCCAGATTCAACTTATTCCGGGCTACCTCAGCAAATAGATTTGCCTCAAGATCAAACCCTTCAGCCTTAATTTTTGCTTTGTTCAGAAATTCTTTTGAAAATCCCCAATAACCGGTACACACATCCTTTGGATCCTTTCCATACAATAATTTTGCCATTGTGGTTAGGAATTTATTTCCCCAGTAAGTCTGATCAGACATGATTCCTTTAATATTGTCACTAGCAAACCTGTTACCTACAACGACCTGTGAGCCATTACATAACGGTTCAACTATCTTCTTCATCTCCCTGGCATCGTAAGTATCATCGCCGTCTAGCATAACTACAAAATCCGCGTCAAATCCGTTTGAATAATACTTCATGAATTGGTTAAACGCATTGCCCTTACCTTTTTTCCCTTCAAACAGAACTACGGCATTACTTTCTTTCGCAATTTTGGCGGTATTATCAGTAGAGTTATTATCTACAACTATTACCTTATCAACAAATGGAGGTATTTTTTTCAGAACTTTCTTAATTCCTTTCTCCTCGTTTAAACAGGGTATAACCACGGCTACTTTTTTCTTTTTAATAATTTCACCAACATTTTCTTCATGGTCTTTATTCTTCATAGTAACTGAGTTGTTATTTAAAAGTTACAAATAAATATACCACTTCTCAGTAAAGAGAAAAATCCTTGCTCCTAAGTATTAAATTAGGATATATCTTCTGAAATTTCCAAGAAGACCTCAAATTGGGGTTTGGTTTCATTCCAAGTAACCATATCCAAATGGCCGTTTGCGCAACCTGAACCATAGCAAAACTGATGTGCCATGTAAACATTGTGATCATCCATTTCCTTCAAAACGATTCTAGTAAATTCTTTAATAAAAGTTTCATCCATATCTCTGTTATCATCATAATTATCAGGTACTGCATGCCAGTTCCATTCAGAAACAATTAAGGGTAAGTCTTTTCCGAAAATTTCTACGGTACTATATCTTATATCTTCTATCTCTTTACCGAAATTGGATGCTTCATCAAGAATCTTTTTATTACTTTCAGTACCGTACGCCCAGTATTTGTGAAAAGATATGAAATCCGGCTTAACTTCGGGGTATGTTAGTTCTAACTCGTCAGCCCATTTCTCATAATGTTCCAGATTTGTATGACCTTGCACAGGTCCCCCTAAATTCAGTTCAGGGTTAATTGATTTTAATTTAGGGTAAGCTTCACAGAATCTCCTCGCATGTTCTTCGGGCGACATCCCAAACCACCAATCGACTTCATTACCATACTCATACCATTCTACTCTATCACCAAATAATTCAACTACATGCTCAGCCCTTGTATCATTATTAGCAGGTAAAACCACAAAAGGGATGGCTCCAGACTCTTTAATAACACCAACAATTTTCATAAGATCCTGATCTGAGAAATTCCTACATGGAAATCTGAAACTGGTTATCACTCCTTTTGCCATTTCTCTCTGGGTTTTACTTTTGATAAAAGGCTCGTTAACATCCCAATACCAGTCTTCTCCCCAAACACCTAAATTAGTCCCCAAAAGAAGTGGATTAGATATTGATAAATTCTCTGTCTCATACTCATTAGTTAGCCGATTTTCCCTAAATATTCCTACTGTGAATAGAATTATTGTGAATAGAATTAGAATACCTATTAAATCGTCTTTTCTCCTCATATTATCCATAGTAGTTCTTAGGAATTTAAGTGTGATTTGGATTTTTTAAAGAAATATTATCTATCCCAATTTTCTTTGGTTAAATTAACAGCTTAAAAGCAGTTTTTTATATTTAAAATATGATAAATTCGATATGAGAAATTTTTTAGGTGATGTACTAAGAGGATTGGGATACGAAAGATATGAGATAACTTGTCCAGGTATTATACTTTCAACCACGGGAAAAAAAATAGATCCACATAGAGCGAAAGTTTGGGCCAGGAATGAACCAAAACCAGGAGATCGTTATTGCCTTAATTGTCTACTTTTACTGGGGGCACCTCCGGAGATAAGAAATCCATACATTTAATTTTGAAATTTAATTTACCCAAACCACATCCAAAAGAACCAATTCAATTAATATTACTTTTCATGAGAAGAGCTTACATTACTGGGCTTGGTTACTTAGAAATAAGGGATACCGAGGTAGGAGCTGAGGAAGCCACTAGGAGAATGGGATTTCTTCCAGTGATAAAGAGGACTATCCAAATTTATTTTGGAGATTTAGGTATTGATACGGGTGACGTAAGAGTGGTTGGCTCTGTAGCAGAAGGACTATGTACAAAAGGATCTGATATAGATGTGCTAGTAGAACTACCTTATAGTTTTCTAAGGACGGGTATGAGACCACATATGAGGATCCTGGATGACTCCTGTAGTAAAGATGTTCCTTATGAGGTTCAAGTACATTTTGGGCCTAAATGAATTATTTACCAACCTAAAACTACTTTTCATTTCTATTTAAATAGATTAACTTTAAATATGCTACTAACGAGGGGTAAATATGCCTGTATTTAACGTTGTTTTTTGGAGTTTAGTAGTAACTTTAGGTACATTATATATAGGATATTATCTTCTCTGTCTTTATCTCTCTGAAAAAAAGAGTTTAAAAATCGAAAAAGACCCTAAATTTGCCCCAAAAATAAGTATAATAATCCCTGCGTGGAATGAAGAAAAAACTATAGAAGGGAAAATTAAGAATACCTTAGAGTTAAATTACCCGAAAACCCCTGAAATAATTGTTATTGACGATGGAACAGATGATAAAACCAATGAAATAGCAAGAAAATTCAAGGGAGTAAAATTAATAACCCAAAAACAAAGAACCGGTAAAGCAGTTGCACTTAACCGAGTTTTTAAATTATGTAAAGGTGACCTAGTTCTGATAACAGATGCTGACTCCCGGCTTGAGAAGGATGTTTTGCTAAAATCAGTGCCCTATTTCTCAGATAAATCCGTGGGAGCTATAACTGGTAGACAATCCATACCAAATGCATCAGAAACTACTACAACAAAAATAGAAAAGAATTACCGGAATTTCTTCTATCTCATAAGACAGGCTGAATCTATACTGGATTCTACGTTTATTTTCGATGGACCCTTTATGATAATAAGAAGGGATCTACTCGAGGATATTCATGGTGACAGTGTTGCAGATGACTCAGAAATTGCATTAAGGGTGAGGAAAAAAGGTTACAGGACATTATCATTAAAAGGAGTCAATTATATAGAATACGCTTCAAGAAAAATTAAAGATAGGACCAAAAGGAAGCAAAGGAGGGCACAGGGTTTAATCCAGATAATGACTAGATTTTTTGGTACATTTTTCCTTAACCCAAAATATGGATGGTTCGGAATGTTTATCTTCCCTGTTGAATTCTTCATGCATGTTATTTCCCCTATTCTGATATTAATGGTAATTTTAACAATACCATTCCTTCCATTAAATCTTATTGGACTAATTTCAGCACTAATTTTACTAATCCTATTGATACCTAAGTCAAGGTCGATATTTTTAACATTTATACATTCCCAATATGCCTGTCTCAAAGGTATGGTCGGTTATTTCTTAAAGGGTCCATCAAATAAATGGGAACAAATTACAGACACCAGAAGATACGAAGAGGGGGTTTAATGAAAATAATACAAGTATCTCCAACATTCCATCCAGATATAGGTGGGATAGAAACTCACGTTAAAGAGATATCTAAAAGATTAGCGAAAAAACATGAAGTTTATGTTTACACAACAACTAAATTCAAGGATTATAAAAAAGAGGGAATTATAGATGAAATAAAGATCAGAAGATTTAAATCATACGCACCAAGCAACGCTTACTTCTTCTCCCCGGGACTTTACAAGGCATTGAAAAACGAAGAATGTGATATTTTACATCTTCATAATTTCCACGCTTTCCCAGCTTATCTTGCTTATAGAGCTTTTAAGAACAAAAAACTGAAAAAACTGATATTTACACCGCATTATCATCACATCGCATCAGCAAAATTCAGGGGATTTTTACACAAATTTTATGACCCAATACAGTCTGCTATTTTTAAGAAAGCTGATAAGATTCTTTGTGCAACAAGATATGAAATTGAACTGCTCACAGAAAAATTTGAAATTCCAAAAAATAAAATGAAAAGAATACCTAATGGAATTGACTTGAAAAGATTGAAAAAATATAGTTTCAAAAAAAGAAACGATCCTAATGAGTTTAAAATACTCTGTGTAAGCAGACTTGAAAAATATAAAAGAATCCAATGGTTGATAACTGCTCTGAAAGAAGTTTCAGAAAAATACCCAAAAAAAGAGATAAGCCTCACAATTATTGGAAAAGGTTCCTATGGGGATCACATAAGAAACTTGATAAAAGAGCTCGGACTGAAAGATAAGGTGATTATTAAATATAATCTGCCAGATGATAAATTTCTCCAAGAATATCAGAAATGTGATGTTTTTGTCCTACCAAGCGAGTATGAGGCTTTTAGTATAGTAACCCTGGAAGCATTATGTATGGGTAAACCTGTTATAGTAAGTAATGTTGGATTTATGAGAGATCTTTCTGAAAATACTGGTTACAAAATTTCTTGTGTTGAGGATATTGTTGAAGGTTTATCAGAAATAATTGAGAACGGATTTAAGCTTGAGTTTAATCCTAATGAGTATACCTGGGATAGGATTGTGGAAGAGGTGTTAAAAGTCTATGAGGAATAAAATCGAAAAGATCCTGCTAATTCAGTCACCTAATCCAAAAGGTAAAGTAGTTCTTAGAGACCATGCAGGGAAATTTGGTATAGTTGAGAAAAAAACAAGTGTGGTAAGATATGATAAACTTCCGCCTTTGGACTTAGCTTATGCTGCCTCATTACTCGAGGAAAATAGGTTTAAGGCTGATATAATAGATTCTCCAACAATGAATTATAATAAAGAAACCATTTTGAAAATGATTTCAGAGAAGAAACCTGACCTTATTTTCGTAAATACGAGTGGTTCATCTATATCCAGTGACCTAGATATTGCTAACTACTTGAAAAATAGTACTGGAATAGAAACTATCGGATTAACACAGGTTTACTATCCGGAAAAAATATTAAAGAAAACTGATATAAAATTTTTTATAAGAGGTGAGATAGAGTACACTATACTAGAATTCTGTCAAAAATATCCAAAAATCAAGAAGATCAAGGGATTGATTTGGAAAAAAGGAAATAAATTTTTCTATAACAAAAAAAGAGAGTTTATCAAGAATTTGAACGAATTACCTTTCCCAGCTTATCATCTTTTACCAATGGATAGATACTCACATCATATGTTCAAAAAAAAGAATTTCTTCACCGTTCTCACCAGCAGAGGTTGTCCTTTTTCATGCATTTACTGCCCTTACCCATTGGGTTATGGTAGTATATGGAGGTCAAGAGATCCTGAAAATGTTCTAGAGGAGTTAGAATTACTAACAGAGAAACATAACGTGAAAAGTATACTCTTTAGGGATCAGGTATTCAATCTTAACCCAAAAAGAGCAGAAAAAATATGTGATGGAATCATCCGAAGGGGTATAGATATTGAATGGAGATGTGAGGCAAGAGTAGAATTATTTTCAAAAGAGCTTCTCAAAAAAATGAAGGTATCAGGTTGTAAAGCTATACATCTTGGTATAGAATCGGGGGATATCAATATTCTTAAAGAGATAGCAAAAGGTGGTATCTCTAAAAACCATATTCAAAAAGTTAAAGAAGTTTTCAATCATGCGAGAGAAATTGGAATAGAAACCGTTGCGTTTTTTATGGTGGGATTTCCAAACGAAACCAAAGAATCAGTATCAAAAACATTCAAATTAGCAAAAGAAATCAATGCAAGTGAGGCCTGGTTCTGTTCTATGGTCCCTTACCCCGGCACTGAACTGCATGAAATCGCAAAAAAGGAGGGATGGTTATTAACGGATGACATAGAAGACTATACTGGGAGAGATGTGGTAATGGTAACCAATTGCCTGACAAAGAAGGAAATCAAGGATTCTGTCGAAACAGGAAATGCTCTCTTTTTCAAAGATAATACCAATTTCCTGAAAACTGTATTCAATTTGAAAAGTATAGAATCTGCTTTATTGGATCCTAAAAAGGCGATTAAACTGACTTTAGGGAGATTTAGAAAAGGTGAAGTCAAATGAAAAATGTCCTTATGATAGGATCACATGAAACTGGAGGAGGGAGACTCCAAAGAAATATACTTTCCAAGAAACTCATTGAAAATAATTATAGGGTATTTAGACTCGGAATGGGACTTAAAAGGAAATGGTCCGTCTCAAAGGAAGATGAAGTAAAAACATATAAAATCGGGATGTTTAATAAGAACCGGAGAGGTAAGGCAAAACCTTTGGACATAATAAAATATCTCACCATAGAAGTTTTTAATCCTCTCATATTTTTCTGGACTATTTACTTAATTCTACGCCACAGAATAAACACAATTGTCCTCATGACCTACAATCAGATTTCAATCTCCCCACTGATAGCATCTAAATTACTTCTAAGAAATATCGTGGTTACAATGCATACCAACGAACTGATATGTTCATATTCTGCTATAATGCCTTTCTGTAAAGGGATAAGGAAGGGCAAATGTGGGGAATGTATGCTTAGGGAACATAAAATTCCTGGTTACATGGGAAAATTAATTAAGAATGTTTCAAATCTTGTAACTAGCATGATTTTGTTCCTCAAATTGAAATTTACGAATTTTCTTGCTGACTGGATAATCTTTCCATCCGAATATTCAAAGAAATTTCATGCCAAATACGGAGTGGAAAAAAAGAAATCTAGATCTATACCCTGTTTTCTTGATGAATCGGAAACTGAAGATAATATAACCAAAGAACTTGAAAAAAAATACAAGAAAGGGGATGAAAGGATACTTCTTTACTTAGGTAGAATGGAAGATACAAAAGGACTGGATATTCTACTAAAAAGTCTAAAAAAAGTCAATGAAAAGAATAAAAAATGGAGGCTTTTGATGGTCGGGGATGGAAATTATCTGAAAAAACTTGAAGACTTGACAAAAAAAATGAAACTTGATAAGAAGGTAGAATTTATAGGGAGAATTCCGCACAATCAGGTATTCTCTTATTATCGGTTATCGGATATAGTCGTGATCCCATCTGTTTTTCCTGAGACCTTCTGTATTGTTTTCTCAGAAGCAAGTCTATGTAAAAAGATTACTATTTCAACCAATTTGGGGGCATTGAAAGAAAGAGTGGTAGATGGTAAAAACGGGTTCCTTATTGAACCAAATGATGAGAATGATCTATCGGGGAAAATACTTTATGTTCTAGAGAATTTCAAAAAACTCGTTAAAATAGGTGATAATGCTTACCAGACTCAAACGAAAAAATACAGCTCTGAAAAAAGTTTTTCAGATTATCTGGAAATTATATAGGTGATCGGTTGAAGGAGAAAATTTACTCGGCGGTATTCTTAATTTCCCTAGCAATTTTTATACTGAATTTCATGTTACAGGGCCCTATAAGCTTTGGTTATTCAGATGATTTCGGACTTATAACAAAACTAAGTCCTGTATTCTGGGTCGGATATCTAGGGATGATTGTGATAATTTATTATCACTATACTAATTTCGGGGATATTAGGGAAGTCTTTGTTTTACTTACTCTGTTCCTGGTCACTGTTTATCTGATAGGAACTCCATTCTTCTATGAGATTCTACCGAGATTCGAAGATAGTTGGTTCCACTCACACTTAGCCGAAAAAATATACGAAACAGGTAAAGTCAGAAGTACTGGGAATATTTATGAACAGTATCCAGGTTCTTTCTTGTTCTATGGTCTTTCCTTCAACTTTTTACCAGTTTATACGTTCATGAAAATGTTCACAATTTTATTTTATCTTTTCGGAGTAAGTGTTGTTTATCTTATTTTCAAAGAATTAGATAGTCCCAAAACAGCTCTACTGGTAACCATTCTGTATATGTTTTTTAGCTGGACTGCTGAAGATAATCATATTTCACCACAATTTCTGATGATCAATCTTTACATTGTATTTATATTCCTCTTGGTAAAGCTCATGAAAACCCCTGATGAATGGAGAATGTATGGATTTCTCCTATTAACATTGATTTTAGTCTTTAGTTTTTCACACCTTTTTACTCAAATATTCGTATTTTCAACGCTCGGGGCCTTTTTCGTTTTAGTTCCAAAAACACGAAAGCTCATATTACCCATCTTTATTTTTGCAATCGTTCTCTTTGTGATTCATGAAACTGTCTTTACTGAAATCTTTGGAACTTTCAGAAAGGATTTAATGGAATCAATTAGGAATTTCTCTTTAAGTTCATTTTTATCTAGCCCTAGCGAGAGAATAGGAACTGAAGGTATAAGTAGAAAAATTTTTATCTGGTCCAGGTTAACCATATTAGGAACTTCAATGATCCTAGGATTAAGTGGAATAGTTACAATGTATCTCAAAGGGTCGAAAACAGAAGCTAAGTTACTCCTTGCATGGAGTTATGTTAAAATTCTCTAGCAAATTCGGTAAAGAAATTAATTCTTACTCTTTCTTTTGAAGCTTGGGGTAATACAGCAATCTCCACTTCATGTTTTCCGATAATTTCTGGGACTACTATTTGT
>WJKS01000083.1 GCA_014728985.1 Candidatus Aenigmatarchaeota archaeon | reverse complement strand
GGCTCTACCTCCAGTGCTACTAGTTCGGGTATAAATGAGCTTCTAAAAAGAGGGAATCTGGAAAAAATAATCCAGGAGAATGAAATGTTAAAAGAAACAAAGTTAGTCAATGTCTTTTTTTCACATTTGAAAAAGGAAGATAAGTTGGGGGTTTATGGATTTGAAGAAGTGAAAAAGGCAGATGATCTTGGTGCAGTCAAAATAACATTAGTTTCGGATAAAAAAATCCGGGATAAGAAGGTTGAGAAATTATTAAATTCAATTGAGGAAAAAGGCGGGAAGATTGAGATAATTTCCACTTCTCATGAATCAGGTGAGCAATTTGACCGTATGGGAGGACTGGGCGCTGTATTGAGATTTAAATTGTATTAAATGAATTAATTTAGTAGGTGGGATCTTGGGTAATATTCTTGTTAAAAAAAGAAGAGGTCATATCGAAAGTTTCAATACTGCTAAGATTAAGAATTCGCTTTTAAAGGCAGGTTGTTTAAAGGAAGAAGCAGAGAAAATTACCAGAAAAATTAAGGAGTGGGCGGAAAATCAACCGGGAAAGATAGTTCATTCGGTTGAAATAGAAAGAAAAATAATAGACAACACAAAAGATGAGCATAAAGATACATTGATTTCCTTTTTGGTACATGGAAAGACAAAGAGCGTTGAGAGAATTTTTGACCGTAGAGACATAGCCCAAATGTTAACCTCACTTTTTGTTATAATTCAAGTTTATGTACTCAGTCCAGTTGCCTTAACCTTTCAAGAAGCCGTGCCTGTTCTATTTACAAGTATGGGAACTTGTTTGGTAATTCTGTGGTTATTGGAAAGAAAAGACATATGGAAGCACTTTGTTTTTGGTTTGTTATTAGTGTCACTTTTGTCGGTGATAACAGGGTTAATTCTTGACGTAAGTTTCCCTGGTATTCTCACAGCAATTTCTGTAGGTCTACCAGTAGCTGCCATGGTAAACGTTTTGAGGGACTAAGGAGTAATTCTTTTAATTGAGTAATAGGTAACATCAGACTCAGAGTCTACTACTGCCCATATCATTTCGGTTCTAATATTTTGTGCAAGCCTTACAGCACGGGAAAGTTCGGGGAAGGAGCATGTGAATTCTTCTGGAATTGCGTGTACCACCCATTTAGTGTGTTCGTGGGCTGCTTTTGGACCTTTTTTGATTTTTACACCTCGATCATACACTCGGAAGTCACATCCAAATTTGAAACCAGTTTTAACAACAAAACCTCTTTCTCTGAGGTCAGTGTATACAATTAATCTAGCGTGGAAGTTCCTTTCGTTCTTTTTACAGTATTTCAGGAAATCTTCTTTTGTCATTTTTTTCTTATTTTTTGTAATCTCCAATTTCTCCCTGCTCATAAGGTACATAGCTTCTACCAGAGCCAATTCCCATCTATCCTCTAACCATTTCCCATACCCAGATTCCAATAAATCATTAATTTCATCTAACTTTTCAAATACTGTAATTCTGTGTTCTATCAGTTCTCCTTGAAACATAAATCTCACTTATCCTTTGAATATATTTAAATTTGTGGTTTTGAGTTAAAATGAGTTAGTAAGAAAAATGGATTAATGGGGTGGGCGTGATTTGAACACGCGACGCCACGGTCTTCAGCCGTGTGCTCTCCCAGGCTGAGCTACCGCCCCAGTTCACCTAAGAATATTATTTATTATCCAATTAAATTCTTAAATTAACCTCCCTTCGAAAAGATAAATCTAGTATTAACTATTTTTTGATATATTTTTAACTCAATTCCAAATTTGTACTTAAATCCTTCTTCTATGATGAATATGAAGTTTCCTAAGAAAAACCTAGCGCCTGTAATTCCACCCCTTTTTTCCGGATAATGAACTTTCACTGGAACCTGTTTAATTTTGAGATTATTTTCAACGGCCTTGGAAAGCATAACATTTTCTATTATGTATCCCCCATAACTCCCTTTTGAGATTATTTTCATGGCCTTTTTATTCATCCCGATATATCCGCAGTTACTATCAAGAAGGTTGGTCTTGAACAAATAGTTGAAAGCTTTCCTCCAAAGAAAGTTAGCAAATCTGTGTCTGAAAGGTACATCTCTTTTCCAGTATCTGGCCCCAACTACATAGTCATTACCTTCTCTTAATGTCTTTACTATCTTTGGACTATCTTCAGGATCATATTGGGAATCCGCATCAATAATTATAACATATTCAATCTTTGGATAATTAGTCAGTATTTCCTTAAAACCTGTTACCAGTGCTTCCCCCTTACCTTTGTTTTTTTTATGCCTGATTACTGAAGCCCCGTTTTTTTTGGCGATTTTACTTGTTTTATATGTCGAAGCATCATCTATTACTATAATCTTAGCTTTAATTGATCCTTTTAACCTTTTAATGACCTCCTCTATACTTTTTTCTTCATTGTAAGCAGGGACTATCACAGCAACGTCTGTCATAAGAATAATTCAAGGTTTAGAATTTTTAAATAAGTTAACTTTTTCCATTGTTAGAAATAACATCTATTTTTTCATGTATCCTATCCAATGTTTTAAGTATTTCATCAAGCGCCCTATTTCCATAACTTCTTTGAACTGTCGCTGAGAGAAAAGGACATGTAGCATATTCCTGACAGTTTTTACACTCCTCGAATGGGCACATGGATGAATCACGTATGTCGGAATTATTGGAAATTAATATTCTTAAACTTTTAGTTAGTAGTACAAAATCTCACTTTTATTAGTGTTGCCATCCCAAATTAATAGTATTAAACAAATGAAAAAGAATATAAAGATGTAAAAAAAGTTTTAAAAGAAGGTGTATTTATTGGAGAAAATACTTGAAATACTTCAGTTAAAAAGTGAAAATAATCTAGAAAAGGCAGAAGGATTGTGTATTTTGTCTTTATTTGCTAGTGGACTGATTCTCTCCTTTGGCATAGGTTTAAGTATTTTAAACACAAAGGGTATTTCTGCGATATTAGCTATGTTGGGAAGTTTATTTACCTTCCTTTCAACCTTAGCTTTAATAATTGTATGGTTAATAAAAGAATGGAAAAAGTGATTAAATGGCAAGAATACATGCAAGAAAAAAGGGGAAATCGGGCTCAACTAGGCCCATGGGAAGAGGTTCCCCTAGATGGGTAAAGTACAGGAAAGATGAAGTTGAGAAATTAGTAGTTAAGTTTGCCAAAGAGGGTAATTCCTCTGCGGAGATAGGTATGATATTACGTGATCAGTTCGGAATACCCCTTGTAAAGAGGGTTACAGGGAAAACTGTTTCTCATATAATGAAGGAAAATAATCTTTACCCGAAGTTTCCTGAAGACATTTTCAACCTTTTCCAGCAAGCAGTTAATTTAAGAGAACACTTAGCCAAAAATAGAACTGATTATACTTCTAAAAGAGGCCTAGAGCTTCTAGAATCTAAAATAAGAAGATTAGGTAAATACTATGTTAAAAAAGGAGTCTTTCCAGAGGGTTGGAGATATAATCCAGACAAGATTAAGTTATTAATACAGCAGGAGTGATGAAATGGCAAAAAAAATAAAGGGAAAGCAGTGGTACACAATTATCGCACCTAAAATGTTTGATAAAAAGGCCTTGGGAGAAACTCCTGTAGGGGATCCTGAAACTGTTATGAATCGTACAATATCTATCCCTCTTGTCAATTTGATAAACGATCCTAGTAAATATTATATCAAATTCTATTTTAAAGTTAAGGAGGCAGATGGAGATAAGGCTTTAACAGAGTTTTGGGGTTTTCAATGCTTGAGGGACTATATTTCAAGGATGATAAGACATGGTGTTCTAAGGATAGATAATGTGATGGACCTGGAAACAAAAGATAAGGTCAAGATTCGGGTAAAAACCATAGCAGTGACAAGTAGAAAAGCAAAGAAAGAAGTTGAAGTTTCTCTTAGGAAGTTCATTAAAGAGAAAGTTTCAGAGGAAATTCCCAAATTAACACTTGATAATTTTGTCAAAAAAACATTAGATGACTCCATCAAGAGGACAATTATTGAAGAGGGAAGTAAAATTTATCCTATCTACAAGTTTGAATTAAGGAAAGTGGAGAGATTAGAGTAAACCTAATTTTCCTAAAAGACCTGCTATATCCACAAAACTCAACACTAATAAAGTGTAAGTTATAGCAGATAGACCAATTATCATTTTCTTTGAAAGTTTCTTATTCTTGGTTATTTTTTCAAATATTGCTTGCCAGATTATACCTCCGTCAAAAGGCAGGAAAGGTAATAAATTTGCTACAGCTACACTAATACTGATTATGCCAACCCAGTTTATCAGGCCATTAAACCAAGAAATTATAGATTCTAGATAATCTGGGAAATTCTCTCTGATTTCATAGTGAATATTCGGATCCCCACCAAATATTTTGTTCAGGAAAGTGGGGGGTATTATTGAAATACCCATAAAACCCTTGCCTGGTTCACTTGGGTGTTCTATTAAGGTCAAATTATAAGTCTTTTCCAGGGTTTTAATACGAATTTCGTCGCCTGGTTGAGTAGTATCTAGAAAATTTTGAAATTGGTCTAAGTTCCTTATTTTAATCCCATTGATTTCTGTAATTACGCCAGTAAGATTGATCTGATTTGCGGGGTAGTCTTCATTTTCTATTGCATAAACCTGAATACCAACACCTTCATAAAATATTCTGGTA
This sequence comes from Candidatus Aenigmatarchaeota archaeon, assembly GCA_014728985.1. GTDB lineage: Archaea > Aenigmatarchaeota > Aenigmatarchaeia > CG10238-14 > CG10238-14 > CG10238-14. The sequence goes on along the minus strand of WJKS01000083.1, from coordinate 5,663 downwards.
AAAAGACCAGTTAGAATTATTAGAAGTGAGAAAACACAGACATTTGCAATACTTCCAACAGCAGCTATTCTCATTCTTTTAACTGGTTTACTGTTTGCAAATTGTTCTTCATCTGGTTCTACAAATCCCCCTGGGAATATCAGAAAAAGGAAAAAACCAACCGATTTTATCTTTATTTTTTCTAAAGCAAATAGAAATCCGTGGAAAAGTTCATGGGGTATTATGATTATAAACAACCCGATCACCCAATACCATAGAGGCATGAAAAATACAACTCTTTGTACACCTTCACTAACTTCTCCGGGAAAAACTTTTGGTAAGATAAGTCTCACGCCAGTTCCTCTGAAAAGATAAACAAAGCCAAAAATTGATAACAATATCGCAACTAACACACCTATGTTAGCAAATATGTTGAAGAATTTTTTATGTTTAAGCGCAAAGGCTTTTATCTTCTTTTTACCCTTCTGTGTTCTTCTAATTAACATCAGGCCGAATTCAATGTTTTTTCTATCAATTATAATTATAGCCCCGAGTATACCAAAGAAGGCCAATATTGATAAAATTTCCAAATCCATTTAATCACTAATAAATTGGGTAATAATTTAATTAAATAAATTATTAAAGTACAGGGGAGAAAAACTAAATTGGGTATCTAAATGGTAACTGAATATGTATCAAAATCCTGGAAAATATATAAGAAGAATGCGGGTAGCTTCATACTTTCTGAATTAATAGCTGATTTTTTGCCTTTCTTTGTTATTTTGATTGGGGGAGCACTATTTTTAGGAACTTTGATTCCTTTTTTGAATTGGGAAATGATCACTAGTACAACAAATGAGGAAATACTAACTGAATATTTCTTAGAACTTTTCAAAAATCCGGGCTTTGTTAGATCTCTAATATCAGGTCTTCTATATTTTACAATTTCTCTGATTATAGGGACTATGCTCTCACTCTATTTGAATATAGGACAGATTGGAATGGCTTATGAGTCTCTCAGAAAACGTACAAAAATTAAAACTATGTTTAAGGTCTCTAAGAAATTTGGGTTTAGATGGATATTGACCGTTTTCATAATGTTAGTCTTCGTTTTTCTGACCCTTATTCCCCTTGTTATTATAGCTGTTTTTACCTTTGGTTTAGGATTAATCCCAGTTTTATTAACTTTCCCAATTATCCCTTTGATCGCACCCGCAATGATAATTGATAATTTGGCACCATTTGACTCACTTAAAGGTGCTTTCAAAGTGGCGAAGAAGAATTATATGAATCTTCTGGTTCTTTGGTTAATATACGTAATCGGTTCTATTCTGATTTCTTATATAGGTACTCTAACTTCTTTTATCCCCTTAATTGGATGGATAATTAATTTGTTGATCAATTTCTCCATTGCTTTTATTGTACAGCCCATGATGAAAATATCTTTTGTAAATTTCTATAAAAGGAACAAGAAGTAAAAATTAGATTTTTTCATTTTTAGATAATTTAATCTTCTTTTTTCCTTTACCAGATATTTTCTGAAACATAAAATCCACCTTTAATTACTGGATTGAGGACTGTTCTTTCAAATTCTTCCATTTCTTCTTCCGACTGTAGATCTCTTCTCAAATGAGTTGGTCTTCTATTAAAGAGGTTAAGCCCTGATGTAGTTGTTTTGGTTAAATGTTCCCCCAGTTCAGAATCAGTAGTGCTGTATTGACACCAAACGTACAAACTGGGGAAAGGGGCTGTATCACCAGAAGGTTCAAATTTTCTTCCTTGAAATAAAACTAAAGCATATGGCATAAAAGAAAATTAAAACTAAAACTTATATAATTATCCCCTTAATCAGTACTTCCGAAAGTGGATGATTAACAAGAAGTAGTGCGGGGGGTGAGATTTGAACTCACGAACCGACTAACGGACAGGATATCCCAAGCTGATCTTCTTAAGTTTCGCATTCTGAGTCTCGCATTCACAAATGAATCCTGCGCCTTTGACCAGACTTGGCAACCCCCGCGTCTTAGTTAATATTATAGAATTAGTTATTTTAACCTTTCCACATCTTTGGTAAAATCATCCAGCTTACCTTTTAAGACTTCCAAACTTTTCATAACTACCTTTTCAGCTGGTAGTCCACACGCACTTTCAACGATAAAATCGTATTTGTTACCATCTTTTTCAGAAGTATCATATCCAACAACTGCTCCCTGCCATTTAGCATGAGTTTTCCCCAACCCTAATTGCGCAGTCGCTTCTAGTTCTAGGACCTGTCCTTCAGATAATTTTACAATTGGAATATTATCATAAAGAGGTCTGGTTTTTTTATCAGAAGATTTAAGATCTCCGGAATAAACTGTGGCTGGTCCTTTCTTTTTTAATGCAAAATTAACTTGACAATGAACACATCCTTTACCATCACATTTACAGTCGTCCTTCATGTTAAAGAAACTCTGGTCAAATTTAATTGGAATTAAACCCAGTCTATTAGCAATAACCTCATCCCATAAAACCGAGTCATTTTGGTGAAAATCAATCCATTCTATAGCCATCGCAGGAACTTCTGAAATCAATATTCTTCTTAATTCACCGGCTAGAGCTGTTGTTAATCCATTTATTTCAAATTCTAGCCTTTCCTTAGATTTCTTCTTTATATTTACTTTCAATCCATCACCATTAATTATCTGTTTATTGTTAACTTAAACTCTTCTCCCTCTTCTACCACCGGGTTTTCTTGTTGTGTCTGTTGGTATTGGGGTTACGTCTTCAATTAAACCTATTCTTAATCCGGTTCTTGCTAAAGCACGAATTGCTGGCTGAGCACCTTTCCCAGGCGCTTTTTTATGATGGCCACCTTTACCTCTCACTCTGATATTAACACCCATTATTCCTTTTTCTTTAGCCTCTTCGGCGGCTCTTCTTGCGGCCTTCATTGCTGGGAAAGCATCACCTTTTTCTCTGTCCTTATTGGTCATCATTCCTCCGGAATATTTCGCAATTGTTTCCGAGCCAGTGATATCTGTTATATGAACAATAGTATTATTAACGCTTGAGAATATATGGGCTACTCCCCATACTCCTTGTTTACGGCCTTTCAATTCATATTTTTTGGTCAATGTTTTTTTAGTTCTTTTAGCCAAATGAATACACCTTATTCCTCTTCAGTTTTCTTTTCCTCTTTAGCTTCTTTATTATCAGTTTTTCCCGTCTTTTCTTCCTTCTTTACCTTTTCTGTTTTCTTCTTTTCTAATTTATATTTACCATAATAGCTAATGTTATTTTCCAAGCCAATCGGTACTAGATAGCTGGGGAATGACATTTTTTTATCGTCAACAGCTATGTGACCATGAACAATTAATTGTCTCGCATGTAAAGGTGTATTTGCCAGACCCTTCTCAAATACAATTGTTTGTAATCTTCTTTTTAGAAGAGATTCGACTTCAAGATCAAGTACCTCATCAAGCTCAACATCTTTATTTTCAAGTAAACCCATTTTGAATAATTTTTCCAGAAGTATTTTCTCACCTTTTTTATCGTTCTGGGCTGCTATAGTTCTTGCTCTTCTTCTATAATTTCTGAGAATAGACTCTGCTTTCCATATTTCCCTTTTTCTTCTCAGACCATACTTTCTTACCAGTTTCCCTTCTTCCTGTATTCTGTCTTTATCCCAAGGCCTGAACGGTTTTTTTAATTTTTTCTTAATCTTTCTCATTCAATCACTTTTTCCTTTTCTTTTTTGGGGCCTCTTTCTTTCGATGATAGCCCACTGTTTTTCCTCCTCTGAATGAACTCTTTGTTCTTTGACCTCTTACTGGTAAGCCGTACATATGTCTGGTACCACGATAACCTTTCGCTCTTATCATAGCCTTAATATCCTGTTCTTGAGTGAACTTAACATCTGCACCTGAAAGATGAGTATCTTTTCCGGTTTTTGGGTCTTTTTTTCGATTGACCATCCATCTTGGTATACCGGCTTTTATAGGATCATCAATTATTTCTTCTATTTTTTTAATTTCTTCATTTGTGAGTGTACCTACCTTTCTGTTTCTTTTAAATTTTGCAATTCTGCATATAGCATTAGCTAATCTCGCGCCTACACCATCTATCCTTTGAAGAGACACGAAGAGATTTTTTTCTCCTTTAAGGTCTGCGCCTTTTATCCTAATTATTCCCCTGAATTCTTGTTCTTCTTTCTTTACCATCTGACTCTCACATTTATTTTGAACTAAAGGTTTTTAAACTTTATAAATTCGATGGACCAGCAGGGACTTGAACCCTGAGCCTTCTCCAAACAGGTTTGTTTGAAACAAATCGCCAAGGAGACGATCTACCATTGATCTACTGGCCCTCCTAAATAATAGTGATAAAAGAAGTAATAACTTTAACGAGATTCCTTTAATTTCCTGTGGGTTTCTGTCCATTTGACTTTCTTTGGATTCCTTTTCATCCCCCAATTTTTCTCACATTTTCCTGAACAGAAATAATAAACCCTGTTAGCATTAGTTACAAACATCTTACCTGTTCCTGTTTTCAGTTTCTCACCGCAGAATGAGCATTTGACCATTTATCTCCTCCCCATTTTACCTGAGAATTCCATCTCTGTTTCTCTTAACATCAATGTGTCCTTTACCCTAACCGGACCAAAAACGTTTCTAATAAGGACCTTTCCCTTATCTCTGCCTTCCATGACTCTACATCTCACTCTCATTACTCCACGTACACCTGTCCTACCCAGTAATTCTACTACTTCTGCTGGTACTGCGTCATCAGCCATTAATTATCAACCTTTTTTAATTTCCTCAATTTTTTTAACTATCTGTGACAAATTGGATTTACCTTCTCCCGCTTCTACTATACATGCAGACGCTGTTGGTACATTTACACCTGTTGATCTACCTAATTCTTCTTTTGAGGATACATACAAGTACGGAATTTTCTTTTCCTCACAAAGGATTGGTAGATGCATTACTATTTCAGGTGGCTGTACGTCTTCTGCAATCACAACTAGTTTGGTATTTCCTCTTTCAATAGTCTTGGTAACCTCATTTGTCCCTTTTCTCACTTTACCTGTATTTTTGGCTAATTCTATTGTTTGTAAAACCTTTTTTTCTAATTCCTGTGGAACTTCAAATTTAGTCATCAAATTTCACCTCCAAATTTTTGGATCAATTTATCCTTCATTATTTGTTATCATGTGTAGGAGTTGAAGATTTATAAAGGTTTCATTAAAGATGCGAAGTTTCATATGCGAATGGACGTGTCATTGCTTGGCGATCAAATGCTCTCCAATAAAGACTTTCCTGGTCTGGAGTTAAACCATGATCATTAATAAAAGTCGAAGCCATACTTAGACCGGAATAAGGACCCAGTCTTTATATCCTCCCATGTCTTGTAGCAACGGCCACTATTCTTTCATTTGTAATTGTGACCATTATTTCACCTATGTGTAAAGTAGAATTTCAAATTTTTATCATTATCTAATCTACAGAAACCAAATCTGAAAAACTGGATTACTTCGCTCTCTTTCACTTTATTTATGTCTGGTTCTGCTATACCTTTTTTGAGAGTCCCATCATTCATTACTATTTCTATTGGAGTATTTTTTTCTGAAACCCATTGTATCTTTGGCATTTCTTGAGTTATTTCATTTCCGGTGTAGATCGATTCCTTACCTAATTTAACGT
>WJKS01000082.1 GCA_014728985.1 Candidatus Aenigmatarchaeota archaeon | reverse complement strand
TCCAATATTACTATGTTAGGTGAGATTACACCAAGTCAAACAACAGGTAGTAGTGTTGAATTCGAATGTATAGATATAGGTAATTTGAGTAGTGCTACAAAAAATGATATTGTTGTTGGTTCAGGTGGTGAGCCACATGTAACATTATACAATCCCTCATTAACAAAATTATGGGACTTTAACACATCAACTTCAAACACTATAAACGATGTCTCAATAGGGAATGTTAATTTAAGTTCAGATTATGATGAAGTAGCAATCGCCACAAATGATGATAATAAAATTTATTTATTGAATTCTTCCGGTCAAGAACTATGGAATTATGATATTGGTTCCCCTGTCAATGCAGTTTCAATAGGCAACTTAACTTCAGATCCTGGTGAAGAAATTGTGATTGGAGGTAATGATAATAAGATTACAGCGTTGAATGTTTCCGGGCAGCTCAAATGGAATTATGATATCGATGAAACTGTCTATAGTTTAGATATAGGAGAATTGAACACCACATATAGTGGAAATGAAATTGTTGTAGGAGCGGGTAGTTCTGTTTATATAATAAGTTCTAGTGGTAACCCAATAAGAAACATAACAATTTCAAATACTGTAAGAGCAGTGAAAATAGGTGATATAACAGCGGATACAGGTAATGAAATAGCTATAGGAACTAGCAATGGGACCGTATTTGTTTTTACCCAGTTAGGTAGCTTTAAATGGAATTATTATATTGGAGATACAATTTATAGTATATCAATCGGTGATAGTACATCTGATACTGGAAATGAAATTGCGATTGGTTCCGGAGACGATAAAATATATCAACTTGACTCCAATGGTAATTTTATTTGGAGTTATACCACAGGACACGACGTCAAAGGTGTAGTTATTGGTGACGTGAGCACTGACACCTTGAACGAGACACTTGGTGTTTCTAGGGATAAGAGTATCTACATATTGAATTTTAATTATTACCCTACTAACACTTCAATCGATATAGGCAATGATGGCGACTATGATTGGTCATCTAGTAGCGAGAAATTAAGAAATTTTGATTATGTAGAAAATTCCAGTATAGGTCAATCAATACAAAATTATCTTGACTCATGTGGGACACAAATCTGTAATGTGCCCTTTGTATTTCACTCAGATGCGGCTGGAAATCTAAATGTAAGTTACATTAACATAACATATAACTATAACGCCTCTGAAGCCATAAATTCTGAAAATTCTGTTAGTGCATGGTCCCGACTTAATAATACTTTTGTTAACACCAGTATAGGTAATGAAGTTGTAAATATATCCTATCCCCAAAATTCAGCCAATAATATAACGATTAATTATGTAAAAGTTAATGCTGCTGCAAGCAGTTCCTGTGACTTTTGGGGAACATCTTATTCTATAATAACTGAAAGTGGTTTAAAAGTATGTAATATTTCATCCAATAGTTATCAAATTCCTTCGGTTGGCAATCTTCCAATCACGCATAGATTATGGGATGACACTATGTCGACATCTATCCCTGCGTACCTGAACACTACTGGAGGCCAGGTTAATTCCACTGGATTTTGGATCAAAAACATGACCATCTACACTGCAAATGATGCTGAAATTCTTTATAATGTGACTGCAAATATTACAATAGATGAGAATTATGTCACCTCTGATGAAAGAATCTTTGTAGACTGGGACCAAAATGGGGTATACCATGACATAACCCCAGACAGTGGAACAAGCGATTGTGATACTGATGATCCTACTTATACTGTAAAACTTGTTGGATCTGATAATTTCTTTGTTTGTAAAGAGGACACAAACGGAAATGGTGTATATGATTTCTTTAACTGGAAACAACCACACACATCCTCAAGAAATTACAGATTAGAGGGATCTAGTAATTATCCCTTAGAGTTAACTAACGCCCAAATTAATTCAAGCTCTTCTATTTGGAACTCCGCATTTAATTTCTCTGTTGACGTGGGAGATTACGAAGGTAATAATGCTACGATTTCTTTATGGCTGTATTTTGATAGGAATAGTTCATGGAGTAAAATTGAAACAAAGAATTTAAGTACTAATGGGACAACCTGGTTTACTAAAGCCTCTGACAAAACATGGACTGGAAATAATAGGTATATGTTCGAATATAGAGATTATAATGAGTCAACTGGTGCTGTTTTGCATCTTTGGCAGAACTCGAGTTATTATGATTTCACCGTAACTAAACACAGTATAGAAGTACTTTATTTGAAAGGAGACAATAGTAATGTTAATAGAACTGGGACAAATACTACAGAACTTATTGTAAGAATCAACGATACTTCCAACGCTAGCTATGTCGAAGATAATGTCAACTGTAGTTTTTGGATAACTACGGATGGCTCCATTTTTACTCTAGTTAATCAGACTTCAACTAACTCAACAGGGCATTGTAGTCTAACCTTTAATCCTGATTCTAGTTTTAGTGCTGGTGATCAGGTATGGATTTCTGGTGTAGATAACGATGTATTTTATGACTCAACCAATTCTTCTTCATATAACCTAACTATACATGTACCAATTAACATCAACTTCCATAGTTCAACTGTAGGTAAAAATGGGACTAGAGGGGGGCTATTGGATTTAGTTGCAGGAATATATGATGAGAATAATAATCTTGTCCCCAATACCCAAAGTCAATACACTTGTACTTGGTATATTAATAATTCCCAAGTTTATCAAGGGCCAGTTAATAATACCGGGTACTGTTCTTATAATTGGTGGCCAACTTGTTCTAATATAACAGGCCTTTATCCGGTCAATGTCACTTTATCTGGAAGCCCTTATAGTTATTATCATGTTCAAAATAATCAAAATAGCACAAATATAAGATTAAAAGATACCCTGAATATTACAGTAATTTACCCTATAGCTGGAACTATTTTCCATGAACAAGAAACAGTACAACTCAATTCAACTATTTCGGACGGTTGTGGAATTCCAGAGAATAGTTACACTGTAAGTTGGTACCTTGAAAAAGCTTCCTCTTGTCCCTCATCGAATCCAGTAACAACAGGTGACAATGATTCTTATTCACTCGAAGCTACATGTGACCCAAGAGAGCAACTAATAATAACAAATGCAACAGGTGATTATTATAATTCAAATAAAGACAACGTTACTATATTTATCTATGGTTGGTCTGAGGTTAGTTTTGAAAACCCTTCCTCGGGAAATATTACAAATAGAACCGCTGGGGAAGTTACTTACACCGATTTAGTTTGTAAAGTCACAGATAATGTAAGTACTGCAGGTGTACAGGGATATACTATTCAATTCTGGGACGGTACAGAATCAATTGGAACCAACACGACTAATAGTACAGGTCATGCAGTCTATAATTGGAACATAAGTTCGAATGTAACTGTAGCAGAGGGAAACCATACACTCAAATGTAATATAAGTGAAGATTCTAGTCTTTACTACAACGTATCTGTAAACGAAAGTGAGTCCTGGATGATAATAAGAGAAGTTGATTATAATTTGCCTTTCTTTACTGGTACTTATGCTACTTCGACATCTCCATACAATAATGTAACCATTGAAGCAAACGTTACTGATTGGTTCGGAGTAGATAAAGTTTGGACTGTTGTAATCTATCCTAATTCAACCAATTATACATATTACCTATCCAATACTTCCACAAATACACTTACAGGTACCTGGAGAACAACTTTGAATAATGTTTCAAACTTGGGTTCATATGATTATACGATCTACGCAAATGATACAAGTGATCAGATTAATTCCACAAGCGGCTGGTTTGACATTTATACCCGACTTTTCTTTATCGGGAATGCCACAAATAATGACAATAATAATATAACATTAGACTTCACTTTCTATAGACCAGGTACCAACAAAACCATGGACATACCCAATACCTATGTTAGTGGTGGGAGTTACAATATTTCGGTTTTCAATACAAACGTCGATATGAAATTAAAAGTAATTGACCATGAGCTATACTTCAGAAATGTTGATATAAACTCCTCAGTGAGAACACTGTTCGATGAAAACGCTACAAATATAACTGACCCCATAAACATTGATAATGTTTCTGTTTCTGAAATTCTTTTACAGTCTACAACCAAAAATAAAATGACGGCATTAGCAATTGACAACAATTTAGAATTTGATAATCTCACGATAACTCTCAATTTCACTGAGAATTTAAACGCGTATTCTGATTTAAGTAAACCTGCACTTAGGATATATCAGTGTTCAAATTGGGAATTGGACAATAGAACAGGTTGCTCTGGATCTTGGAACATGTTAACCACTACTCTGAATAGTTCAAGTAATACAATTTCAGCCGATCTTACTAGCTTATCTTGTTTCGTTGTAGCTGAATATTGTCCATCATGTGCTGGGGGGAATGAAGGTAATGGTGACACTGGAACAACAGGCGGGGGTGGTGGAGGAAGTTCATCAGCAACATGTGGTAACGGTATTTGTGAAGCAACTGAAAATATAGAAAACTGTCCTGAAGACTGTGGAAAAGCTAAAAAACCACCATTTAATGTTAAAACTAATTTAACCGACGTAGAAATAGAAGCTGGTAAACTTGAAATATATGATCTTTGGATAAACAACACGCATGATGGAAATATAAACGTATCAATACATTTCGGAGGATCAACATCTCATTTCTTATCTGTTGATGAAAATTTTATAGAACTGAATTTTACCGAAGAAAAGGATATTCCTATCTATGCTAGCATACCTACATCCACAGAACCAGCTGTTTATACTGGAGAAATTTTGATATCAGGTGAAGGCTATACCCAACGCTTACCGGTGACAATAACAGTACCAATAGTTGGGAGTATGTACCTTGATATTGACGTAAAAACATTAACAAGTAGAGTGAACCCTAATGGAACAGCAATTTTCCGAGTTCAGGTTCATAATATAGGTTATAGAAAAAGCTTTAACATAAGTATAAATCACACGGCTAAAAGATTGGATTCAAATGAAATAATCTTCAGAGATCATGAGGTTAAAGAAATTGAAACTTCCTTGCTTTTAATGAAAAATATTCATATACCCAAAAACGCAACAGTTGGAGAATATTCTTATGAAGTTGAGGTTAAATTCGACGGTGAGCAAATATCCTCTGCTGATACTTTCATAGTTACCCAATCCTTTTTCACTACCAAGAGGATCAGAATCATTATTTTAATAACTTTACTAGTGGTTTCTGTACCTACTGTCTATTATTCAAGGAAATTTTATAAAAAATGGAAGGCATCTAAAGTTAGATATATATTTCCAGTTGACCCAAAAAGTTTACCAAAAGGCGAAATATGGCTTGGCCAAGTAGCAGAAACAGATCAAAAGGCTACATTTGAAATGAAAGAATTAAAAACACATGTCCTTACTGCTGGAGCAACAGGTTCAGGTAAGACAGTTTCTTCGATGATAATGATAGAAGAATTACTGGAAAAGAAAATACCTGTTGTAGTCTTTGACCCTACAGCGCAATGGACAGGGTTTGTAAGACCTTGCAAGGACCAGGACCTCTTAAGATTCTATAATAAGTTCGGAATGAATCTAAGAGACGTCAAACCATACAAAGGTATGATATATGAGGTAAAGGATCCCAAAGTTAAGATTGATTTCAAAAAATATATGAAACCAGGTGAAATAACAATATTCACTTTAAACAAACTAAAGCCTGGAGAATATGATGAGGCTGTGAAATCAATAGTAGAGACTATATTTGAACAGGGTTGGGAGGAATCTACTGATCTGCAATTGGTAATAGTTCTGGATGAAGTCCACAGATTACTTGAAAAATACGGGGGTAAGGGTGGCTATGTTGCCTTAGAAAAAGCTTGTCGTGAATTCCGTAAATGGGGTATCGGCTTAATTATGGTTTCACAGGTCTTATCGGACTTCAAAGAAGCTATTAAAGGTAATGTATTAACAGAAGTACAATTACATACAAAATCACTTGGGGATCTGGAAAGAATAGAAAGGAAATTTGGAGAAGATTATGCTAAGAGAGTAACTAAATTAGAAGTGGGAATTGGTATGATGCAGAATCCTAAATATAATAAGGGTAAGCCTTATTTTGTTGCCTTTAGACCTCCTTATCACTCTCCACATAAAATACCAGACAAGGATTTAGAATTGTATAAGAAGTATGAGAACTTGATTAAGGGAATAGAAGAAAAAATTGAATCGTTGAAAAAGTCTGAAAAAGATGTTTTTGGACTCAATGTTGAATTGAATTTAGCTAAAGATAAATTAAAGAAAGGAAGATTTAGGATGGCGAAAATATATATCGATTCTTTAACTAAATCATTAAGTAAGGGAAAAGAATGATGGTGATTTAAATACCCGAGAAAGAAGAAAAGGAAAAAATAGAGGATAATTCTGAATTAGAAGAAGATAAGAAATCTGAAAATAATGAAGAGAATATAAAAAAGACACAACATAAAAAGGGCTTATTTAAGAAATTGAAAGGTTCTTCCAAAAAGGAAGGAGACACTAAAAAGAAGTCTAAGGAGGAATTGAAAGAAGAAAAACTTAAGAAAAAATATGGGGTCACAAAGGAGATACCAAAACAAAAAATCAGTGATGATAATTTTAAAAATAAACTAAGTTCGAAAAGTTCTGATTCTGAAATTGGTTCTTTAACTGATCTTGTTCTAAAGACCGAAAAATTAGAAGGAAAATTTGATATAATAAGCGGTTACAGGAATGAGCTAAATGAAAGAATTGCGCAAATGTCCGAAGAAATAGGGGAACTTAGAACCATGATTTTGGAAACCGAAAGATCGTTTGGTAAAGTTGAAAAGAACTTTCAAGAAATAAAAGAAGTAGTTGGTGACATCGAACCGCTAAAAGTCAGAAAGGGATTTGAAAAGAAGGAACAGGAAATAATGGAAAATGCTGTCAAGATAGAAAAGATAGAAAATCTAGTAAGAGCGCTTGAGAAGGAATCTAAGGATTTTAGAAAGACTATGGAGAGAATAAAAAGTTTTGATAATCTTGTGGATTTATCTAAAAAAATAAATGGAAAAATAGAAGAGATTGAAGATACGAAGAAATATTCTGATAGAACAGCAGCAAAAATTGAAACTATATTCTCGGAGATCACAGATAAGGTAAATGAATTACAAGGTCAGAAGGAAAAAATTTCTAAATTAGATGAGCTCACAACTGAAATTACCCAAATGTTAGATGAAATGAGTATAAAGATGAAGAATTCTGTCGATTCTAAAGGTCTCGAAAGTTTTAAAAAGGATATCAGAGAGGAAATTCAAAAAATAGGAATTAGTAAGGAAAAAATTGAGAAAGTATCAAATCTAATTGATGAAACTGATATTAAAAATAAACTTAAAGAAATGAAAGGGGTTCTAGCGGATTTGTCAAATATAGAAAATAAGATGGAAAAATTCAATTCTGAGATAAACAAAAAAAGTAAAATTTTAAACAAAGTAGATAAAAAGATAAGAGAAATGGAGACAATTAAAAAAGAGTCTGAAAAGAATGCTGAAAAGATTGAAGACGTGTTCTCAGAGATCACTAATGAAGTAAGTAAATTCCAAAAAGAAAGAGAAAGCGTTGCAAAATTTTTTAAATTGATTAATGAGACTGGTATAAGAGATGAATTAGATAGAATAGGTGAAATTGAGGAAAAGATAATAAACTTCAATTCAAAAGTTGATTCAAAATCTAGGCATTTGGACGATAATAGAGAAAGGCTTCTGGAGTTAGAAAGAAGGTTAATTCCAGAAATAAATAAAATTAAACAAAGACTTAATGAAGTAGATAAGTTACCGGATCTTCCTCGTAAAGTTCCAGCGTCCTCACATAAAATAGAAAAAATAAAGAAAATTATCGAAAAACAGAACAATGTAATTTCTGATTTAATAAATAGCATGGAAAAGGTAAGAAATATTCCAAACATTAATATTAAAGAACTAAATAACCTCGGGCTCTCACTAAGATTTTATCAACTACTGAATATATTACCCTTTTTAGAAGACAGAATAAAATTAAAAGAGTATTCAAAAGAAATGAAGGATATTATAAGGAAAATGAAGGATTCCGATGTTTGGGGTGATAGAGAAGAGAAATTCATGAACGACTTATTGAAGGTAAGTAAGAAGATATCTGTCCCTGCAAATCAGGAAGAATTCCTGGATAAAATTAATAATATAGCAAGTTGGACATCTGGCATAACAGATGAGATTAAAGAAATAAAGAAAACGGATCATGAGCTTAAAAATGACTTAGAAGATATTAAAAAGAGACTGGGGGAAAAGGTTGACTCAAAAGATATTGAGGATGTTTATATAGTAGAAAGGGAATTAATGGCCTTGAAAGATAAATTTGATAAGCTAAAATCAGTAGCCGAAAGGCAGAATTTTGTAGTTGATGATGTCCTGGAAAGAGTGACTAGAGTGGAGTCTGAGGAAATTGAAGGCTTGAGGGAAAGTGTAGATAAACTCAGAGAAGTGGTTAAAAATCAGAACTTTGTAATTAATGAATTATTAACGAAATTAAAGGAAAGGGAAATAAAGATAGATAAAGATTCAATAGAAGACATAAAAACCAGTACTAGATTTTATCAATTGTTGAATATGTTACCTTATGTGATAGAACCCTCAAGGATTAAGGCTTACCTAATGGAACTAAAAGAATTGATTGAGTTCCTTAAATCAAATGAGAAATGGGATTCTGAGAAAGAAAGATTTATGAAGAATTTCCTAAGCAGTCTATCTGACAATTATAAGTCAAGGGGGTATGAGGAGATTGGATCTGCCTATGGGGAAGTAATCTAAACAGATTTCAATAATAGGAAACTCACCAAGAATATCAATAGATTCTGAATTAATGTTAAAAGAGCTACCCATTTTAATTCTTCTTTTGCTGTCAAATAAGAGTTATAGATTATTATATAACCTGAAATCAGTCCCAAAGAAACCAGAGCCTTAAAGAACACTAATCCTGGCAAATATTCGGGAGCTATGATTGATAGAACTGTTCTTCCCAATAAAAATACTCCTAAAATTCCAACAACTGCAATTAAGGTATAGACAGAAAATACTTTAATTAGAGTTTTTTTAATGTTCTTTTCATCTTTCAAACTAATGAGCCTGGAATTTCTCGGAAGTAGAACAGTTCCTATGGTACTTGGTATTACTAGCCCTGAATAATAAAACACAAAAGAAAATGAATACTGTCCTATTAATTCGGGCGAAAAGAATATACTTAAAACTGGAACTACAGCGTTACCGAAAAAACTAGGTATTGTAAAGATGTACATTGGTAAAGAGAATTTTAAAAATATCTCTTTTACATTAAATTTTCCATTTGTTTTTCGGAAGCTTCCCTTTTTGTTAAGATATTTAAGACATAAGAGGCTACCCAAAAGATTGGAAATACCCAAACCTATGACAGAAAAAGGTACCCCAGAAAAATAACCTAATCCTACGACAAATAATATATAACCAATGCTAGTTACTAGCTTTGAAAAGAAATATAACTTGAAATTTTCATACCCCAAAACCATGGAAGGCAAAAACCCAAAAATAGTTGCGAAGACCAATGGAAATCCGGCAAGTATCAAATTACTTAATGATGGATCATGAAGAAAATAGACTGTTATCGGTTTTAGAAAAACCAATAGAATCAGAAATAATGCGGAAAAGGATATTAGTCTTATATTTAAAAACCATCTGGTCATATAACCTATTTTCTTCTTGTCTTTAACCCTGAATTGTGCTATATATTTGGTAAGCGTGATTGGAATTCCAAAACTTATTAAAGCGGAAAAAAATGTTATTAGATAAGTTACGGTCTTATAATTGCCAAATGGTTCTGGATTGAAAATTCTCGCCAGTATTAAATTCATCAAAAATCCCATTATAGCCGGGATCGCATTTGCAAGGAACATCCAAAAACTATCTTTAACCAGTTCCTTCTCTTTCTTGATTTCATTTATAAGAAAATTTATCCTGTTCATTACACTGAAATATACATAATAAACTTAATTAATGTTTAAGTTAGAATTATAGTCATAAAAGGTAGTTTCATGGAAAAGAAAGGGAAATGGAGAGTTTTACACAGACTTATAATTATTAATTTCGCTTTTCAAATACTTTATGGATTTTATATGGTATTTTTTGCGATAGGTGGGGGAAAATATCCTCTGTTTAAAAGAGTTATTTTTACCCCACTTGAAGTTATTATTAAAAGAAGACTTTACTCAATAGAAGTCTGGCTTGCGATTGTAGGGCTTTCAATATATCTGGCGATAACGGAAGTATTTCCTAAAAAGGTCATGGAAAATCAGAAATAGAAATTAATTAATTCTTAATACCTAATTATTTTGATAAAGTCCCGTGGTGTAGTGGTCAAGCATAGGAGCCTCTGGAGCTTCAGACGGCGGTTCGAATCCGCTCGGGACTAAATATTTTAACCTAAAAGAGTAAGATTATAGAATGTTAGAAGAATTACTAGTACCTATTATTGAGGCTTATGGTCCTATAGGCTTACTTTTTGTGATGATTATACAAACGATCATCGCACCTATACCTTCTGAGGCTATGATAGTCTTTGCCGGTGCTATTGGAATCAGGCTCCTGGATATTGTGATTTTTGGTGGGATAGGTACTATTGTGGGGGCCGTTATCGCTTTTTGGATTGCTAGAAAGGGTGGTAGACCTATTGTTAAGAAACTTGTTGGTGAGGACTGGATAGAAAATCTTGATGAATGGGTCATAGAAAATGGGAAAACAGGTATATTTGTCACCAGATTAATTCCAATCATTCCTTTTGACCTGATTAGTTACATTACTGGGGTTACTTCACTGAGTTTTAAGGATTATATGATTGCTACTGCTCTAGGTGCCTTCCCCAGAATGCTAATACTTGGATCAATTGGTTCTCTTGCCGGGGGAGTACTTAGATGGGTTGGAGTCGGTCTTGAGATTACTATTGGTGTTGGAACTATCGCCTTTATTGTTCTTATGTGGATGGATAGAAAAGGATATATTAGTGGTTTTAAGAAGTTTATTTTTGAGAAGCTGATGGGTAGAAAGAAATAATTATCTTCTTTTCCAAATAATATCACATGAGACCCCAGAAAATTTTTGATAAAGTAAGAAAAGAGGGTAGAAATAACCTCACAGAACTAGAATCAAGAAAAATCCTAGAATATTACAGAATACCAGTGGTAAGAGGAACTGTAATACAGGAGATAAAGGATGCGATATCATTCGCGAATAAGTTTGGTTATCCTCTTGTTCTAAAAGTCGTGAGTAAAGATATAATCCACAAGACAGACGCTGGGGCTGTAAAGATAGGGATAGAAAATGAAAAGGAACTGAGGGATGGAATAACTGATTTGATAAAAACTGTTAAAAAAAACAAACCAAAGGCTAGAATAGATGGTATATTTGTTCAGAAGATGTTACCCGAAGCTCCAGAAGTTATTGTAGGTGGTAAAAAAGACCCGACATTTGATCAGGTTGTTCTCTTTGGTTTAGGGGGAGTATTTGTGGAAGTATTTGAAGATGTTAGTTTTCGGGTAGTCCCAATCAAAAAAAGAGAAGCTGCTGAAATGATAACTGAAATCAAGGGTCTTAAAGTACTTAAAGGCATCAGAGGTAAAGAACCTGTTGATTTTAAGGCACTAATTGATATTTTAATGAAAACATCCAAAATGCTTGAGGGAAATCCCGAGATTCAAGAATTAGACATCAACCCTGTTTTTGCTTTCAGCGACGATGCTATAGCTGTTGATGCAAGGATAATAATTGATTAGTAAGATATTTAACTCTAGGGCTTTATTCTTAAGTTATGAGAAGTTTTGTAGTTGATGGTAGAACTTATGGGTTAGATGTAGGTC
This sequence comes from Candidatus Aenigmatarchaeota archaeon, assembly GCA_014728985.1. Lineage (GTDB taxonomy): Archaea > Aenigmatarchaeota > Aenigmatarchaeia > CG10238-14 > CG10238-14 > CG10238-14. The sequence continues at coordinate 21,147 of WJKS01000082.1, read as the reverse complement.
CTTCAAGGGTTCCTACCGATCAGGGTGCCACCCATTACATAATAATTCATAATGGTTCTCAAGTGACTGGATATGTAAACAGAGAAGATTTAGGTCCCGAACCCACAAGTAGAATAATTGCTAGTATATTTCTTGACAGAACTAGATGTCATGCTGGAATCCAATTATCCCTATTAGCTTCAGAAATAATGGAATTAATTTAACCTATTTAATCGAATAAATCATAAAATTTCTATGCCATCCTGGAAAGTACACCTAATATTCGATATGATAATCTTAATCGTAATACTAGGCACTCTTTATGGTTGGGGATTGATAACTGACTATATCTTAATAATTTTCCTTACTTTATTCAATCTCTTGGCAACTATTTCTCCAGACATAGATACGCCCAAAAGCAATATCAGAAAATACCTTTCACTGTTACTATCTGTTATAATCACTGTTTATTTGATTATTAACTTCTCTCTGGGATCTATTTTTTATGGTTTATTAGGCTTTATAATCGTTTATTTGGTAATTAGATTCTTCCCAACTAAGCATAGAGGAGCCACGCATAAATTGTGGTTTTCTTTAGTTTTCAGTTTAGGGATGACCTCAATTCTCTGGTTTATGTTCAATTTTTCAGGATTTGAGTTCGGTATTTATTTTCTAATTATTTTTTGGGGTTATTTGAGTCATTTGATCTTGGATAAAGTAGGGTTTTGATTTATTGGAGAATCGAATCCGCATCAATCATGTAAATACTTCGTCTTCCTGGGAATTTCTCTGGAAGGGAAAAACCAAATGCTAATAAGAGATATCTACCCATTCCACTATAATCTCCAGGAGTTTCACTCAAATCTTCATAAACTATAAATCCTTGAGCACCAGAATGATCAGGAACTTGGAATCTATGAACAGGAAAATTTCTACCTCTTTCCTTTAATACTGGTACTCCTGGAGCTAATTTTCTCCTAAGACGACTGATTCTTGGTAATAGTCGAGTATCCTTAGGGAGTTCATCTAAATTACACATTGGATCTACATATCCCCAAACACTAGAACCAATATCTGGAGAAGAAACAGAAGCAGCGTATCCTCTATCAGGATTACCACCAAAACCAATACCCCCAGGCATGTTAGATATATAGTAAATTAATCTTAAATTCATTATGTAACTATTAGATTCGATTTTCTGGTAAAACTTAATATTAACCAAACCAAATATCTAATAGTGTGAGTTAATGCTTGAAGTAAGATTCCATGGCAGAGGTGGGGCAGGGGTTAAAACAGCTGCACAATTATTAGGAAAGGCAGCATTTCTCAGTGGATTCCAAACTCAGGATTTCAGTCTATATGGTGCTGAAAGAAGAGGCGCACCGGTCGTAAGCTTTACAAGAATAGATAAGAAAAAGATACTAGAAAGAGGTTATATTACTAAACCAGATGTTGTTGTAATACTAGATGATTCACTTGATTTTGATAGGATGTTGAAAGGTACAGATAAAATGACATTAATCCTGGTTAATACTAACCGTTCACATAAATTAGGACTTGATAAAAAGGAAAATTACATTTGCACTGATGCAACAACTATAGCTCTGGATATAATTGGAAGACCGATTCCAAATACAGTAATGTTGGGAGTTTTAGTAAAGAAATTGAAAGGTAAGATACCTTTTAAGAATCTTGAAGAGGCTATAGAGAAAAAAATGAAGAGATATTCTGAAAAGATAATTGAAGCTAATAAAAGGGCTGCAAAGGTCGGGTATGGGAGTATACATGGTTAAGAAGATTGTTAAAAAAATCAAGAAGAAGTCTGTAGGAATAGAGAAAATAGAATATCTTGGGAAAGAAGGTATACCTTATGTAGAGGCAAAAGGAAATAGTTTGGAGAGAGACGTCGGTAGTTGGAGAGTATTTAAACCAGTTATTGATAAAAGTAAATGTATAAAATGTCGCAGATGTTGGATATCCTGTCCAGAATCAGCTATAACTTTTGATAAGGATGGAAAACCAATAATAGATTACTCGATATGTAAAGGATGTTTGGTATGTGCTGAGAATTGTCCGGTTAAATGTATCAAGAAGGTGAGGGAAACACATGAATAAGAAAATGATCATTGGCCTGTTAATTGTATTAAGTTTTACCTTAGTAGAAGCCAGAGTACAACCCGATGTAATTCAATTTCACTATCCGATTCAGTTAGATCCCCTGAAAGAATCAGGTGAATTTGTCAGATTAAGTAGCAAAGAACTGGAAAAAGTTTATGATGATTATAGCATTGGATTGAATGAGAACGGAATGATTATTACTTGTAATTCTGTTGATGAGGAATGTATTGACAAAGAAAAATTCAGAAAAGTACTTGAAGAAATGGAAGATTATGATGCTTATGACCTATCAAAAGATCAGAAAGATACTATATCCAGTTTATATCAACCGAATCTTATAGTTAAGGAGATTCCTAAGAAAAAACTGATAGGAGTCAAGATAAAAGCAAGACTATTTCAATTTATTGGGCAGTTATTCTGTACACATTATGAGGTAGTTCATGAATGTGTTGATGATTGGTGTTCAGTTAAGGAATATATGAGTGAAGAATGTGCGGGGTTGGAATAGGATGAAAAAAATAATGGATGGTAATGAAGCAGGTGCATGGGCCGCAAAATTGGCAAATGTTCAAGTGATCCCAAATTTCCCGGTTACTCCTCAAACAGAATTGATTGAAACTTTGGCTAAATGGAAAGTAGATGGAAAGTTCAAGGGTGATTTTCTTGATGTAGAATCCGAACATTCAGTTATGTCAGCAGCAGTTGCTTCAGAAGCTACAGGAGTCAGAACTTTTACTGCATCTTCCAGCCAAGGTCTACTACTAATGCATGAAGTCTTTTACATTGCGTCTGGAATGAGGTTACCAATAGTTATGATTAATGTATCCCGTGGTTTATCTGCACCTATCACCCTATGGTCTGACCACAATGATATCTTGGATCAACGAGATACAGGGTGGATGATGTTTTTCACAGAAAATAATCAGGAAGTAATTGACTTGACATTGCAAGCATTCAAAATTGCTGAGAATCATAAAGTACTATTACCTTGTTTTGTTAATCTAGATGGATTCATTCTTAGTTATACTCGGGAACCAGTTAAAATCCCTACTCAAAAAGCTGTTGATAAATTCTTACCAAAATACAAACCAGTGACCTATCTTGACCCAAAAAAACCAATGAATCTTGGTATACCAGTAATGGAAGGCTATATGAAATTCAGACTACAGCAAGAGGCAGCAATGGAAAACGCACTTGGTCTAATTAAAAAGACCTTCAAAGAATGGGAAAAGAAGTTTGGCAGGAAGTATGATGTAATTGAAAGGTTTATGATGGATGATGCGGTTATCGCACTTGTTTCAGTAGGTGCAATGACATCCACTGCTAAAGCGGCAGTACTTGAAGCCAGGAAAAAGGGTATTAAGGTTGGATTAGTGAAAATTGTAGTCTACAGGCCATTCCCATTCAAAGAGTTAGAAGATGCACTGAATGATGTTGTTGGTATAGGTGTTTGTGACCAGAATATTGCTCCAGGTTATGGTGGGATAATTTATCATGATGTTAGATCATTGATGTATGGATATAAACGAACGATTAACAATTATATTCTTGGGTTAGGCGGTAAATCTGTTCCTAAAGAAAAATATGTGGAAATAATTGAAGATCTTCTTGAATCAACCACTAAAGTTGAAGGAGATAAAGTAATGTATATTTTTGATTAAAGTTCATATTGAGCACTATATCTTCCTGCTCTAACAGCCACCCTAGGTAACCAAAATCTTGTTCTAATAGAAAATGTATCAGTTCCTACGTGATCAACCTGATGGGTTTCATTTCCAGTATCACGGCAGTGGAAACAATCTATAGGAACTTCCTCATCACCATAAAATAAACTAACGGTCCCATATGAATCTGGACTCTCACCAACTTTTAATACCATATGTGGTCTTGGTGGAAATCCATATATTCCCCAAACGATTCTTTTACCGTTTGCTTCAAGGGTACTCATATTCAGGATAAATATATTTCAACTATTTAAATCTTTCTTTTTTTGGTTACTTTTAAGTGATAAAGTGGGTCACTCAAGAGCTACCTCCGTCTTCCTCCCTTTCGGTCAGTCTGGGATGGTCTCTTCATCGTGACCCAAATAAAGAACACTCTTAGAAGTTTATAAATCATTTACATATTAAAAATTCAGTTCTAATTTATCATAAGTATGGTAAAAACACGTTTAATAATACATCCAGATATCCTAGAGGAGGATATGAAGGGAAACCGTGGTGGAGACCCTAGTAGATATCAGAGGGTGTTAAGATACATTTCACAGAAAGGAGGAGTTTTAGTATACTCTACCGTTCCTCCAGAAGTAGTCGCTTCAATGTTCAATCCCGGTGATACCGTCATTATGGAAGGATGTTATGGCGAACCAGGCGCGTGCATCGATGAGTACACTGAACCATTGACAAAAAAAGGTGTCATTGTAATAAGGGATAATAAACGTATAATATACTAATCTACTTTTAATGAATAAGGAAGTTCGGTTACTACCTTACAAAAACCTAGTATCTTTTAAACTTACTCATCCAAATCATTCTTAGTGATAAAAATGAAACTAAAGGCTGAAAATCTAATAGTTGTGCTATTGGTATTAGGGTTAATAGGGATGGCAGGTCTAGTTGTATTGAAACCAGTCAACGTGAACTTAGAAGGAAAGATAACTGGTAATACTGGTACTTCTGAACCTGAAAATAGTATACAAGTAACAGGACAGTCAATCCTTTCAGTAGATCCAAATAAAGCAGAAATAATCCTTGGAGTTGAAACCCAAGAAGATACAGCATTGGAATCACAGCAAACAAACGCAGAGATAATGGAAAATGTTATGTCTGCTCTAAGAGCAAATGGAATCAATAAAGACGATATTAAAACATATCAATACAGTGTTCAACCGATAAGAAACTGGAGAAGTGAAGAAAACTATTATGAAGTTATCTCCTACAAGACCACTCAAATGATAAAGGTTAAAACTACCGACCTTGAAAATGTGGGTAAAGTAATTGATGCGGCAGCTTCGGCAGGTGCTAATAGGTTCCAAGGAGTCAGTTTTGGGCTCACAGATGAAAAACAATCTGAATACAGGACTGAAGCATTAAAAGAAGCGTCAAAGAACGCAGAAAGTAAAGCAAATTCAATTGCTGATGGATTAGGAGTTAAATTAGATGGAGTTTTGAGAGCAAGTGAATCCAGTTATTATCAACCTGTATACAGAAGTTATACAATGGAAGCTGCAGTATCAGGAGAAGCAAAGGATATAACAACCGAAATTAGTCCAGGAATGATAGAGGTAAGTGCAACTGTTAGTGTAAGTTACGAGTTTATTTAACTCCTTTTACGTTTTTTCTTTTTCTTTTTATCTGGTTCAGGATTTTGGTAAGTTACTTTAAGAGAATCAAGTTTTTTCAGTTTATCAACGCTATGTGTAATATAACCGGCCACTTTATTTCGAATAGTTTTTGAATCAAAGGTCATTAAACCATCCAGATTTTCTTTATTTTTATCATAATCTTCGGAAAATTTATCTGGATGTAGTTCTATTAACCTTTCCGAGAGTATTTTTATATGGCTTGTTCTTACATTTCCCATTAATTCACCTTATCTTTCATTTATTAGGGTTTAATGTTTAAGAATTTAAGTTTGACTGGGATTTTTTCATAAATCAATAGGGGAAGATAATCAAAGATTAATGACAATGAAAAATGAATTTAACAATAATGACTCATAATTCCTTCTTTATATTCATCTTCAGCAGATCTGAAAAATAAATCAACAACACATGGAGTGGAACCAAGGTAGAGAAGTCCGGGTATACCTACACATAGAAAAGTATTTTCAGGGTCTCCTCCATTCTTTAAATGCTGATTTAAAACTCTTGAAAATGTTCTCCCTGTAACTACAGTATGATCACATAAAATAGTGGGTGCTTCTGGGTCATATCCCTCCTGAAAGACTGGTTCATCATTATGGGGATCACAACCTAAAAATCTTCCACTTGAAGGTAGGAATACCATTAAATTTCCAGCACATGGTACTCCTCTTGTTTCTATACCAATCACTTGGGGTTCTATTGACCTTAATTTTCCCAAATCTCCTTCATATCTCAATATAGAACCCCATTTCCTATAAATCATACAATTAAAAAGTCAATAAAGTATTAATCTTTTCCATATCGTGACTACTATTTTATAACAACATATTACTCGAATAATCTATTAAAATTCATTTTCAAAATATTATCTCATGAAAAGAACATGCAGAATTTGTGGTTATCAAGGTCCAAGTACATGTGTAGGCGATGAACCGGTCCCATTCAATTATAGTCCAGGAGATAGAGTTGAAATGACCGGAGCTTTTGTGGATATGCTTGCTACAAAAGGACATGGAAGGGAATTCCAAGTATTAGAAGCCCATCCATCAGTTCTGACTCATATTCCACTGTATTTAGTTAATGTACCATATGTACATGGTCCCCAGATATTTGAAGAAGATTATATAGTAAGAAAAGTTACGGGTTAATTGGTTTGTAAAATATTTTCCTTGGTCTTAACTTTTTTTTCGAACCTAACTCCATTTTACATAAAAATTATTTTATCTGGAAAAACTAATTCTATCCTGAGACAATGTTAATTGGGATATTAGGAGTACTCGCTATTTTCGGTATATTTGCCTTAGGTGGTACATTACTCCAAAAGAAGGGAATTGATTATCATAACAAATTTTACCTTCTCTCTGTATATTACCTCATACTTTCAGTCGCGGTTTTTTTCATATATAAAGACTCATTAAATCATTATTTTCAAAATTTCACATTAAATCCCTTCATAAGCTTATTATACATGGGTTTAATCCTCTTGCCCTCACCAAAGTTATTTAAAAAGAAATTCCCCATTCCCGAGAAGATGTTAAAAAGACATAAAAGTACATATTTTCTGGATTTTAATCATAGATTTATTATTACCAAGTTTTTTGATATAATCTTACAACAGATAACAATAATGGTTTTACTCCAAATGCTAGTCAGTAGTGGGTTATCTTATGGAAGAGTAATTATATTATTTTCAGTTACCTTTGCATTAATTCACGTACCTCTTCTATTGATAGCAGGAAGAATAGCTTTATTCCATGTTACAGCAGCTTTTATTGGTTCTTTTGTTTTTTCCTTCTTGATTTTGAATTTTAATTACGGTTTTGTGTATTCTATAGCTGCTCATTTAATGGGATACATTCTAGGTAGGTTATTTTTTTGGTTTTATTTTTCAAAGAAATCAGACTAAATTTCACGGATTTTACTTAACCAATTTATTCCTTAATCTCCAATAACAATTCATGAGCAACTCCTTGAAAGTCTGGAAATATTACTCCCAAAAGAGTGTTCAAAATGTTTTATTAGAGATAGCCAAAAATAGGGAAATAGTAGGAGTTTATGATAATGGTAATTTTGACAAAAGACCTAACGTTCTCAATTATCCAAATGATATAATTGAAATGGTCAAGAAAGGAGTAGTAAGTTTTCACGGATCAGTTGAAAGATGGTCTAGCCCCATGAGACTTGAATCAGGAATGCCTATAAAAGAAATGAGCGATCTCAGAATAGGATGGGACTTAATACTTGATCCTGATTGCCCAGACTTTGAACTTTCAAAAATAACCGTTAAAACTATTTGTGAGGGATTGGAAGACCACGGATTAAAGAGTTATTCAATCAAGTATACTGGTGGTAAAGGATTTCATATAGGGGTTCCTTTTGAATCGTTCCCAGGGAAAATTGATGATAAAAAGATTGAAAATCTATACCCGGAAGCTGCCAAAGCAATAATAGAATATTTGAAAAGCTATATTAAAAAAACACTCAGAGAGAGGTTTCTTGAACTTGATAACCCATTGAAGTTGGTGGAAAGGGTGGATAAAACCATTCAGGAATGTATAGATGAAGAAGGTATAAACCCTCTGAAGCTGGTGGAAGTGGACAGTATGGTGGCTTCTTCCCGTCATATGTTCCGTTTACCATATAGTCTTCACGAAAAATCTCTTTTAGTTAGTTTTCCCCTGAGTTTGAAAGAATTAGATGGTTTTCAGAAAAAAGACGCAGAACCTTTTAGAGTCAAAGTAGAAAATAATTTTCTATTAGAAGAGCCCGTTCTAGCAGAAGCGACGGGTTTAATCACTGAGGCATTAGATTGGTCTGAAAAGTATAGCACACAACAAGAAAAAGTTGAGTATAAAGGACCCAGAAGAAAATTAAAGAGAGTTCCAAAGAAATATTTTCCTCCATGTATCCATCAACTGCTCCAGGGGCTATCTGATGGGAGAAAGAGGGCTGTTTTTGTTTTGATAACTTTTCTCAAAAATATGGGATGGTCGTGGGAGGAAATTGAAAAGGAACTTGAGCAATGGAATCAAAAAAACAAGAGACCATTATCCAAGAGATATATTGGTACGCAACTGAGATGGCATAAAAGACAACCAAGAAATCTACTACCCCCTAACTGTGACAGAGATAATTATTACAAATCCGTACTTGGGAATGTGAAGGATGATTGTTGTGAGGGATTAAAAAACCCAGTCAATTATGTTTTTAGGAAACTGAAGAATAAACAGAATAAAAAAAACTTAGTCGATAATTAGGGAAGTTCTTATCTTTGTGGAATAGGTCTATTTCCTCCATAACTATATATAACTCTAAAATTTCCCGCAAGGAGTATATCTAACCCCGTATCTGTTTTCACGTAACTAGCATCACCAGAACTTCTCACATTAGCTCCCCTAGAATCAAATCCAATTTCTGCGTCTACTTGAGGATATTCGGGATGCCTAACTGAGAAACTTAATATACCCCCATCTGTATTTACTATAAATCATTAAATCAGTTGATAATTAAAGGTAAAAATATTTAATTCTTTGCTCTCTGAGAACTCTGTGAAAGAATTGATCACCTATTTCAATATTCAATACTAATTCTATAGTATGCCCGCGGAAAAGGAAGAAGCCATAACCTTTGAATACATAAGAAAAATTCAAAGAAAAGAAAAATATGAAGCTAAATTGACCCAGATTCCGGATGATTTCTATAAAAAGGCAAGAGAATATCTCGAAAGAAAAATGAAACTTGCAAAGAAAAAAGGCGATAATTCTACTCAGAGAGAGCTTTCAAATGTACAGGGAGTTCTTCAAGATATTTACAACAGGAGAGAAACTAAAATACTAGAAAAGGCTGTTTTCTCGGTTAGAACCGGGGTTCCGCCTCAAAATCTGAGTAAAATTGAAAAAAAATTCTTTGACCAGTTAACTGAACTTTTGAAATACCAAAGGGAAAATACTTTAAATATGTTAACGAAAAAAAGTAAAGGGAGTAAGGAAAAAGTAAAGTTTAAAAAGGTTAAATTTACACAAGATATACCTGAGTTTGTCGGATCTGATATGAGAAAATATGGCCCGTTCGAACCAGAACAGGAGGCTAAAATACCTTCTGAAAATGCAAAATTAATGATAAAATCAGGAAATGCTGAAAAGGTGAAATAAATGGAAGTTCCAAAGAATCAAAGGGTTTTCTGCCCATTTTGTAGAAAACATACAGAACATAAGGTAGAACCAGTAAAGAAAAAACCCAGAAGAAAGATGGCACAGGGTCAGAGAAGATATTTAAGAAAATTAAAAGGTTATGGAAGTTTTCCCAGACCTAAACCAAGTCACGAAAAAAGTGTTAAGAGAACTGATTTAAGGTATAAATGTGATGTATGTGGTAAAAAACATACAAAAGGTAAAGGATTTAGGAATAAAAAATTCAGATTAGTTAAAAAATAAGGGTGAAATTTATGATATCAGAACAACCAACAAGCAAATTTTTGGAAGTAGTCTGCTCTAAATGTAAAAATGAACAGATAATTTTTAATAAATCCTCTAAGACAATAAAATGTGTAGTTTGTGATAATGTCCTCGCTGAACCTACAGGCGGAATGTCCGAAATTAAGGCTAAGATAATTAAGGTTCATGGGTAATTTATTATAAAGCTCTTTTTTAATTCTCAAAGACTATAAAAGAATATATCCTAAATATTTGTAGGAGTGTGAGATCAATGTCAACATTAAAAGATGTTCAAACTGTATGCCTAACCAGAGGGATAATATTTCCAACAGCTGAAATCTATTCAGGCGTTTCAGGTTTCTTTGATTATGGACCGATTGGAACCATTCTTAAACAAAAATTAATAAAAAGTTGGAGAGAAGAATTCGTTAAAAGCCACAGCAATATATTCGAAATTGACGGTTCTACAGTTCTTCCAGAAAAGGTCCTCGAGGCTTCCGGACATCTCGAATCATTTGTAGATCCAATCGCACAGTGTAAGAAATGTAAAAGTATTCATCGTGCAGATCATCTGATTGAAGATAAGACAGGTAAATTCGTTGAAGGAAAAACACCAAAGGAACTGACAAAAATAATTGAAAAGGAGAAGATAAAATGCCCATCCTGTAAAGGGGGGCTAATGGATGTTAGAGTATTCAATCTAATGCTTAAAACTGATATTTCACCTACTGGGGGCCAAACAGGTTATTTAAGACCTGAAACTGCCCAAAACATCTTTACTGCGTTTAACAGGGTTTACAGAACAACCCGATCTAAACTACCTATGGGTATAGCTCAAGTAGGGCACTCATTCAGAAATGAGATATCTCCCAGGAACTTTATCGTGAGACTAAGAGAATTTAGTCAAATGGAGATAGAGATGTTTATTGACCCGCGAGAAAAATCCTGTGAACGTTTTGATGAAGTAAAAGACATTCAAATTAATCTAGTAACACAAGAAGCCCAGCAGAAAAAGGGTAAAATGATTAAAATAACTGTGGGAGAGGCATTTGAAAAAGGAATACTACCTGATCCCTGGATAGGATACTTTTTAGCGAAAGAATTCGAATTTTACAAATCCTTAGGTATTCCGGAAGATGCTTTGAGATTCAGGCATATGTTACCAGAAGAGACACCACATTATTCTGAGGGTAATTTTGATCTGGAGATAAAATTTGATTTTGGATGGAAAGAAACCGTAGGTAACGCTTATAGAACAGACCACGACCTTAAAAGTCACATGAAGCATGCGAACGTTAAATTAGACGTGCAAACAGAAAAGGGGAAGGTTCTACCACATGTAGTTGAACCCTCTTTTGGTATTGAAAGAACCGTTGCGGGAATATTACTTCATAATTACGTTGAAGACAAAGAAAGAGGATGGGATTGGTTTAAATTTCCAGCTAAGATAGCTCCTTATTTAGCAGGAGTATTTCCTTTGGTCAGAAAAGACGGATTACCAGAAAAGGCACAGGATGTGATAGAAGACCTTAAAAAGGAGGGATTTGACGTATTTTACGATGAATCGGGTTCTATTGGTAAGAGATATGCCCGTGCAGATGAGATAGGAACCCCATTTGCAATTACAATAGACTATGATACCTTGAAAGATGATACTGTAACTATCAGAAACAGAGATTCTACCAAACAAATTAGAATTCACATAAAGGATCTTAGGGTCTTTCTGGAAGCTGCTTTAAGGGGATTAGAATAATTAAGTTCTCCATTTTCTACGAAGCATTCGAGTTCTTCCCCCTTTTCTATTATACCGTGAATCTGGGTGACGTATCAAATTTCTAATCCTTTGTATTACCTGAGAACCTGGAGCTTTACCTCTTAATCCCTCTGGAGGTTCATATAATACTAAACAAGTAACATTTGGATTTCTCTCACGAAGTCCTCGAACTCTTTGAGCCGCGATGTCTATACTCTCTATTTCTTCTCCTGGACCATTTTCGCCTTCTCTATACATTAGTAACTTATCTTCCCAAATATAGACTTTCATACTATTACTATTGCAGGTCACCATAAGTAATTATCCAGAGAAAGATGAAACAAATATACCATTCTTTTAAATAATTAGTCCAATCTATAATATACATGGATAATAAAGATAAGTTACTAATAAAAATCTTAGAAAAGGAAGGTAAACTCTCTAGTAGACAATTAGCTAAAAAAGCTATGTTACCTATATCTACCGCTTATAGAAGGGTAAATAGGATGGAAAAGGAAGGGGTAATAAAAGGTTATAGGGCAATAGTCAATTACGAAAAAACTGATAAGCCTATACCTATTCTAGCATTCATAAACCTCGAGGAAACTAATAAAGAAGAAAATTATGTTCCAGTAAAGGAAATAAAAGAAAATCTAGAGAAAATTAATCATATTTATCAATTATTTGAAATTCAAGGTGGGGACTGGGATATAATACTAAAAGCCAGATTAGAAAAACTCAAGGATACCAACAAACTCATGGAGAAAATCCGAAGTATTCCAGGTATAGAAGAAGTCAAATCTTCGATTATAACAGAGGAGGTATTATTTTAAATCAATTTTGCTTTTTTAACCTTTAACCACCCACTTTTTGTTCCTTCGTCCCAAATTATTTCAGAATCGGTTATTTCCAGCTTCTTCTTGAAAATTGGGCCGTTAACACAGAGAGTTTCAAATTCTCCGCCCTCGCCTACCAGATTAACCTCATATTTTTCATTTAATTTAATGAGGTCTTTTAATGATTCTTCATCTAATTTTCTCCCTAACCAGGTTTTATCCATTCCCATAGAATAAACACCAATAAATCTCACATCAAAATCTAGTTTTATAGTATTTCGCATGAATTCCTCAGGATTTACCCCCCAAAAAGGAGCTATTAGATTCAAACTCAATTCTTTACATACTTTCTCTATTCTTGATTTCTGATAATTGCTGGCTATTCCTCCACAGGCTACTGCATCTATATCTAACCCCTCAAGGATATCTTTCACGTCTTCAACTTCCTTTTCTTTAATTCCTGAAGATATTTTCTTAACAAGGGGTATTCCTATTGCTTTTGATAATTGATCAGTTAAGTGAATATTAGGAACATGGTACATATAGGAATCTTCTCTTTCCGAGACAATAGTAACCAAATATTTCACATTATATCCATTTTCTAGACACCAGTGGACTGTTCTTGTAGAATCCTTTCCACCTGAAAATAGTACCGCAACTGAAGGCATAAATCTAATTTGAAGGCATAATTTAAATAACTTACAAATGATAATTCTCGTTTCCGGCATTAAAATTAAATAAACCCGAATCTAACTTAAATTATGGACCTAAATTTAGGTAAGAAAAAAAGGATGTCCCATTTTGACATAATTAAAAATTATAAAAGTGGTAAAAGAGATTTCACAAATATAATTTGCAGGGCGGGATGGTTTAATGACTTGGACTTATCAGGTATTAATTTTTCAAATTCTGACTTAAGCTTCTCTAGTTTTAGCAACTCAACCTTAATCAGCTCTAAATTCATTAATTCTGACCTTAAATGGTCTGATTTAAGTAAAACCAATCTTTCAGGAACCATTTTCATCGAAGCAGATCTTTCCTGGTCCGCAATAATAGAAAGTATAATTAACAATAAAACTGATTTCTCAGACGCTAATCTCAATTACATAGTTGCATTTGGAACTGATATTAGGTCCGGTAGAACGCAGGGCATGAAAATGAGTAGTGCTTTATTAAGAATAGAAGATGTCGGTTCTAACCCGAATTTTGCTTTAAATGCATTGGAGAAATCAAATGTACCAGGATCCGTTAAGAATTTAATTAGAAAGCAAATTATAGAAATAAATGAAAGGGCCAGAAGTATAAAGAACTTATTACCAAGATCCTATAGGAAAAATGAATTAAAATTGCCTTCAAGAGACACTGAATCTAATATCAACCAAAATGGTTCAGTTTATGGTGGTGGGACAGCTTATGAAGAATTAAGTACCTATGTTCCTAGATCAGAATATAAACAAAAAATCAATTATGGTTAAATTAAGTGAGTTTATCCCTCGATTTCAACAAAAGTAGTAATAGACTGCCCAGGAAGATTTCTCTCGAATTTTGCCCTTAAAACACCTTTTCCGCCATGAACGGCGATTAATTCCCCCTTAATCTCTCTTCCTCCAGGTGTTTCCCAGACTAATTTCTTACCAACTAATTTCTCAGCATCTTCCTTGGAAGTCACATTTTCCACTTCTATTAACATCTGATTAACGTTTTGCTTACGCCTTCCCCTTCTGTAACTTAGAATCTTACCTTTCATAACAACCAACTATGCATAAGAACTTTTTTATTTCTTTTCCTTTTTTTCTAAAATTCTGGAAAGGTCCCTAATCATCGTTCTTACATGTTCTCTCATCTGATAAACATCCCTTTCAGGTATTTTATCTAATCTTCCCTTTTCTGCTAGGTTTTTCATTACATCCACTTTCTTCCAGACATCCCAATAGTAAGTCTTCAGAAGTTTGTTATCCATGAACTGTTTTCTGAATTCCTGTGGTATTTCTTCGTCTTCTTTAGGTAATTTATCCACTGACTTTAAAGCAGCAACTGCAGCCTTTTTCATAACACTATATGTTCTCTCAAGTACCTTTTCCTTTTTCTTTTCTTCTAAAGAAGTTAATAATTCATACATTCTATCAATAAATCTATCCGCGATCGCAATCCATTGATCAACATATTCACCTTTTACGTCCATTATTTCCTTATGCTCAATCTTCTTTCTTATATCTATTATATCTTTTAACTGTTCCGCGTACTCTGACTCAAGTAAACTAGGTTCAACTAGATATTTTTTCACAGCATCATATGCTTTATTTGGAACAGGGGGTTCTACGCCCATGAACATTAAAGCAGCTTGTGCAGAATTTAACATAGCATAGAAACAATCCTCCGCAAGAATAAGTAATTTAACAGTTTTAGCACGCATTAATTTCTTAGGTGCACCCTCTATATAAGTCTCAATTGCCTCCCTTGTCATGGGTATTCTTCCTTTTTTAAGTAGTCTTTGGAATGGAGTGAAAAAACCGGCATCAAAGACTGCATGTCCTTCTTTAATAAAATTGTAAATTATTGGATGCCCGATTCTAGCATAATCCATGAATTCAGTTAAAGTATATAAAGGCTGAAATGATAGATTAGGTGAAATATCCTTGGCCATCTTTAAAATATCACTATCTATTTTCTTTTTTTGATTAAAACTCATTGGCTTATCGGTGTCGTCGGCCACTACAAAAATATCAATATCAGATTTTGGTTTAAACTCATCTCTTACAACAGAACCCATGACCACAATACATTTGATCTTATCCTCATACTTCTCAAGTACCTTATCTTTGAACTTATTTACCCTGTCCATTCTTTCTTTTTTTGTTTTGAGTTCCTCAAATTCAGCCTTTTTCTTCTTTTCCCTCTTTCTTTTCATTTTAACTTACCACCGATTTTCTTTATTTTACTACCAGGATAATCAATTTCTTGTAAATCTTCAGGTAATAATTTTTTCATCCTTTCTATGATATCCCTCGCTATTTTATCTGCTTTTGCAACATAATCTGGTGTTGGAGTCTCTACTCTCTTGTGATCCAAGTCCTTCCATAATTTATTCAACTCTCTATACTTATTCATATACTCTTCTTCCAAACCGTGCTCTTTAACCAATTTTTCAAGAAAATCAAACATCCTTTTATGATCTGGCATTTCCTTATAATGATGCATTATAACTGCCTGGCAAATATCAGTTGCAGCGTATCTGAGATCAAAAACATCTGCCTTCCACGAGGCCTCAACCCTTTTAATTAAACCCTCACATGATTTTGCTTTCAGGCTTATAGTTTCTTCACTTGGAGGGAATAGACCCATCTTCAACATTCTTTGAACTGGTTTAATAAATCCCGTATCATATATAACTAATCCGTCTCTCAAAAAATTAAATAATTCCGGAGAACCGGTCTTCATCCAATTCCAAAATTCGGTGAGACCATTCATCTGAACATGAATATCTTTCATGTCCTTCCCGATTACTTGTAATTGAGCTTTGACTTTCAATATATCCTGAGTCCCCTTGGTAGAGGTATCATCTATAACCACCCAAACATCTATATCAGAAGTTTTTTTTGCGTCTTTTCTCGCGGCTGAACCAAAAATTAACACGGATTTTATAATATCTCCATACATTTTCTTTATTTTTCTTGTAAACTGGATTACTTTTGAATAATTGCTCTTGTAAGCACTACTTTCAACCACGTCTTTCTTAACTACTTTGCCTCCCTTACAGTCCTCTTCTTTCTTTAAGTCTTTTTCAAGAAAAAGAGGTTTTTCCAATTCTTTTTCAAAATCAAATTCAAACGCCATACATACACCTTGTGTTTTTCTAAATATAATACTTATTGATTGACTCAATGATAACTTTAACTACTTATATCTTTCTCTTTTTCTGCTATCAGAAATCTAGTCTTGATAACAGTATCTGGGTTCAAGGAAACACTATCTATACCGCAGTTTATCAAAAATTCAGTAAATTCGGGGAAATCAGATGGTGCTTGACCACATATTCCAATCTTAACACCTTTCTTTTTTGAAATATCCACAACCTGTTTAATTAAAGTCTTGACAGCCTCGTCCCTCTCATCATAAATATGAGATACTAACTCTGAATCCCTGTCAATTCCCAAAGTTAACTGTGTTAAATCGTTACTCCCAATCGAAAAACCATCGAATAAATCAGCAAATTTATCTGCCAAAATTACATTAGAAGGGATCTCACACATCATGTAAATTTCCAATCCCTCTTTACCCCTTTTTAATCCAAAATTCTCCATGATTTCTACAACTTTCTCTCCTTCCTCAACTGTCCTGCAAAAAGGTACCATAGGTTTTACATTAATAAGTCCAATCTCTTCTCTTACCTTCTTAAAGGCCAAACATTCTAACTTAAAAGCGTCCTTGAATACTTCATCATAGTATCTTGACGCTCCTCTCCAACCCAACATGGGGTTTATCTCTACAGGCTCGTAAAGATGTCCTCCAATTAAATTCGCATACTCATTACTCTTAAAGTCAGAAAATCTGACTATTACATCCTCAGGATAAAATGCAGCTCCAATCTTGGCTATACCCTCTGCTAACTTATCTATGAAAAACTGTTTTTTGTTTTCATATCCTATTGTCTTTTCTTCGATAGCTTTTATTAAATCGGTTAGTTCTTTATTATCTTTTGAGTTTTTCTCCAGTTTTTCAAAATCAATTAAGACCAAGGGATGTATCCCCACATAAGAATTGATTATAAATTCCTCCCTAGCAAGACCAACACCATCACATGGTATTTTAGAGTGAATAAACGCTTTTTCGGGCATCCCAACATTCATCATTACTCTAGTTTTTGTACTTGGAATTTTACCTACATCTTCTTTTAGAATTTCGTACTTCAACAAACCCCTGTAGATTTTCCCTATTTCCCCCTCTGAACAGCTAACTGTAACTCTATCACCATCTTTCAGTACCTGAGTTGCATTCCCAGTTCCAATAACGCAGGGTATTCCTAATTCCCTTGATACAATTGCGGCGTGACACGTCCTTCCCCCCCTATTTGTTACTATAGCTGATGCAATCTTCATTATTGGCTCCCAATCAGGATCGGTCATATCCGTAACCAAAACCCGACCTTTTTTGAACTTTGGGATCTCTTTTGGATCTGGTATGACATCTACCATACCCTGACCAATCTTTGAACCTATTGCTCTTCCGGTTAGAAAAACTTTAACTTTTTCTTTTATTTTATATGTCTCAAGTACTTTTCCGTCCTTGAGGGAATGAACTGTTTCTGGTCTTGCCTGAACGATAAAGATTTCGCCAGTTTTACCATCCTTTGCCCACTCTATATCCACTGGTTTTTCATAATGATCTTCTATAACACATGCCTGTTTAGCTAATTCTAATATTTCCTCCTCTTTCAGGACAAATGACTTACGCAACTTTTCTGGAACTTCTATATTTTTAGTTCCGCTCTTGGAATAGACTGTCTTTATGTCCTTTTCACCCATTTTTCTCTGTATAATCGCCTTATAACCCTTCTTAAGTGTGGGTTTGAAAACGTAATATTCGTCTGGATTGACTAATCCTTTTACTATACTCTCGCCCAAACCATAAGTTGCTGAAATCAAAACTATGTCTTTGAAACCTGTTTCTGTGTCTATTGTAAAGATAACCCCAGAACAGGCCTTATCACTTCTGACCATCTTCTGTACCATGACTGACATGTAAATATTATCATTATCAAACCCATGATCTATTCTATAAGAAATTGCACGATGATTAAACAGTGAGGCAAAACATTTTTTACAGGCTTTAATTAATTCTTCTCCACCTCTAATATTAAGAAAACTTTCCTGTTGTCCTGCAAAAGAGGAGCCATCAAGGTCCTCGGTAGTAGCTGATGACCTAACTGCAACATCAATATTATCCCCGTATTCCTTACATAATTTCTTATATTCTTTCAAAATTTTATTTTTCAAGTCTTTAGGAAAATCTGATTTCAATATCTCTTTCCTTATTTTTTCTCCCCTTTTGATTAAGTCATTAACATCCTCATGATCTAAATCTTCCAAGTAATCCTTGATTTTTTCTTCTAAATTTGATTCTTTCAGAAAATGAGAATATGCATTACAGGTAATCACAAATCCGTCTGGTACCTTGATTCTTTTTTTAATTAGGTTCTTATGCATTTCACCTAAAGAAGCGTTTTTTCCCCCAACTAAAGGAATATCTTTAGCTGTTATCTCATCTAACCATAAGATGAATTTATTATTTTTCATGATTATCACTCAGGTCTCCGAAATACTAACTCTTAGAAACCATTCTAGATATTTATTAGTTTTGCTACTAGATTATCTTAGTTCTTCTTTCTTCCACTCTTCTGGTCTTTTACCAGCCTTTAGAGCGGCGGAACCAAGTAACGTATACTCTTCTTCTGGGAACTTCAATAAACCTTTAATTGGATCAAAGGTATGCTCGAATATTATAGCTCTTTGTCTTGCCTGGTACTTCGGATGAGGTATTTCAAAGAACCAGCCTGGTAATTTGCTTGGCTCAACATTTTCTTCCAATAGTTTTTTCATATCCTTCAATGCCTTCACACTTCCTTTAAATGGATCTTTAAACCCACCTCTCTCAAAAATTAAATAAGTCTCAATCTTTCTCCCCAAACCAGCTTTTTTTAACTCCCAAAGTAGCCTGTAAACTATTTCCCTATCTTCAGCGCCAATAGGTTTATGTGAATGTAATGGGGTAGGTACGCCAGCATGAACCGCTTTAACAATTTCCGCATAATTTTTAGTTAATTTATTACTCACCATTTCTTTTAATTCCTCCAACGGATCAACACCTTGAGTCGCTAAGTGTTCAAAATCTATTAGCATGAGTACCTTATCCCAATGACTTCTCTTTTTTTCTTTGAGGCTTGATCTAATATTCCTAATCGCCAAATAGATCTGTTTAGGTCTCCATAATAAAAATCTTCCACCTTGACTAGGATCCCTTGCATCAGGATTTTCTATTGCTATAGCAAGTTGTTTCAGGCTCTGAATTAATTCATCTCGCTGCTCTTCAACCCTATTTGGACTTGGTTCTGTTAGCTTAACTTCTTCTTTCAGTATATCTGGTAAATCTTCTTCCATCCACTTTACCAGTCTTTCTATATGTCCCTGAAGGAACTTAATTGCGACCACTCCATAATAGAACTCCTTAAATGTTTTGACCAATTCCTTATCTTCTTGCTCTTCTATGGTTATTATGGTCTTCTCAAGCCAATTCAGTCTCTTGTTATTTGATAATCCTTCTATCGAAGCATCATATTCTTTGTAACCAAGTCTATTCAATTCATTCCAATATAATTTGACCATTTGATCCCAAATAGGGTACTTGTACTTATTTATGTAAAGTTCATGGGCAAGTATATAGTAAGCCATTTCCAATGTAGCACCAGTCCTTTCCTTTTCGAACCAATCCCCAGTTTTATGTAACTTATCTTCAACCAATTCTTTTATTGTTCTTTCTCTTTCCTTTTCAATCCTCTGACGGATTTCTTTATCTGTATCCGGACCAAAAACGGCCATTCTTGTCAACTCACCTATCTTGGAATGGTAAGGTAACCTTTTCAGTTCATTCATATGATCATTAAATTCATCTTTAAAAAGACTTAATGATTTTATCTTCTCATTAGTCAATATCTCTCTTATTCTCTGAATAGAATCGGGATCACCTGAAACTATACCATTAAAGAGACCTCTGTCTATAATACCTTCATCCAACAATTCTCTTGATATTTGAACTAAACTACCAATGTCACGGAAAATAGAATTCCTAAATCTTATCAAAAACCTATCTTTTATAGCTCCTTCACTTTCCTCTATGATATTATTCATCTTATTGTCCATTGCAGTTTCTAATTGTAAATTGAGCTCTGGCCCAACTATGACACCACCAAAAGCACTCCAGAATCTGTATCTACTATCATAAGAAAACCATTTAGAAAGTTTAGGATTATTCTTGAAAATTTCCCCAATGAAATTTCCATCCCAATCAGACATAATAATATGTAATCTAGAACCAGCGTAAGTGAATAATTCCAACCATTCTCTGAGACAGGAATGAAAGTCAATATATTTCGCACCAGCATGAACAGCAGATTTTATAGATTTCTGCATATGTTCCTGAGCACTGCTCCATTCAATCAACTCGGGTATACCCATCTGAACGGATAAAGCACCATGAAAAGTAATATCAACCCCTTGTTTCTTTGAAATATGTCTTAACTCTTTTCCTTGTGTATAATTGACTTCATGAGGAACATCCGAAGCAAGTTCAAGACAGGTTGCACCGCGGGTTAGAGTATAAGATAATTTACTTATAATATCCGCTAGTTCTGGTGACCTTGCGGCACTATATATCCCACTAGTAGCCCCAACTTTCAGCTTTAGTTCTTCTTGAGGTCCTATAATCTTAGATTTTGATTTGAGTTTAGGTTTTTCTAGAGACTTCTGTATTTTTCTCAAATCCAATTTTTCTTTCAGATTTTCTAAGAATCCCATACT
Organism: Candidatus Aenigmatarchaeota archaeon; assembly: GCA_014728985.1. Classification (GTDB taxonomy): domain Archaea; phylum Aenigmatarchaeota; class Aenigmatarchaeia; order CG10238-14; family CG10238-14; genus CG10238-14. Next base: position 94 of record WJKS01000082.1, on the reverse strand, counting down.
AAACACCAGGAACTCCCGCTTTTCTTTTTAAGAAAGCATCTATCTCAAGGAAAGCAATGCCAGGTCCTCTTTGCATCTGCCTTGCCATTCTTGA
>WJKS01000081.1 GCA_014728985.1 Candidatus Aenigmatarchaeota archaeon | reverse complement strand
ATCTAAATCTATTGGATTATTACCTGATTCCAATACTTCATTAATCTCTGGGTTATTTTCTATAAAAGGGGAATCATTGTAGATGTATCTAAAGTAGACAATAACTGAAAAGGTTAAAGCTATCATAAATAGAATGATTAGAGTCCCTGACTTTTTCATATTTGATACCCCCAAATTGAAATTATCTAATATAATATTCCAGTTCTTATTATAAATTATTTTACTTTTGATTCACAAAGAACCTTTAGTACAAATGGAAAGATCAGAGGATATAAATGGAAAGGAATAAGATAGAAGTTATTGTCTTTGAATTAACTAACAAGGATGAAATGGGACAAGAAAGATCAAAGGACACTACCCGCAATTTAAAATTAAAATTAATCAAAGATGTAATTGAAGAAATCAATGAGCAGAAAATGAATATAAAACATGTAGAGCTTGGAGGTTCAGGTAACCCACTCCTCAATCCAAAAATCAAACAAATCCTAGAATTACTTCACCAAAACAACATAGGCACAACAATAGTAACAAACGGACTAAAGCTCCGAGAGATAATCTCGAAAATAGAAGATTCTACACTCAAAAATACACACTTCTGTTTATACCTAGATCACCCTGACGAGAAAAGGAATGATAAATTAATGATTGAATGGATCTACAAAAAAACAATCGAGTCAATAGAATATCTTGCAAGCAGGGGTATAAAATATGATATTCTGGTGAAAATTAATTCAAGAAACTATGATAAAATTGAGGAAATGTTAGAGATAGCTAAACATTATAATTGCAATCTTCTACTCCCAATGGAAATTTTTCCATTCAATGAAAACAAACAACTTCTATTAACAGATAAGATGAAAAAAGAAGCCATCCAGACTATCCACAGATTAAGAGAAATAGGTGAACCAATATTCAAGGTAATCCACTTCGAAACCCCGCCAAATAACTGCTCTTACCTCAGAAAAGAAAGATTGTTCATTAATTCCAAAGGTCAATTAGGCTTCTGTCATTTTCTTTCTGATCTGAACAATTCCTGGATAGTTGACATGAAGGGAAAATCACTAAAAGAATTAATAGAAATAAACAATTTAGTTAGAAATAAATTCTTGGCAAAAAAACAAAAGGAAGTTATTTCATGGGAATTTCCTAGAAAAACGGCTTCACCTTGTAGTTATTGTTTGAAATGTTATGGTGTCAAAGAAAAATGGTAATAAAACTGGATCACAGACATAAAAAACTGGATGGAGATTTACTTTTAACTACTACTTGCCCGGTTGAATGTGACTTTTGTGTTTATTCCTGTAAAGCCTCAAAAGACGCTAAAAAATGGATGGGTGAAAAAACCATAAAGCGGGTTGCTGAGGAATATTCAAAAAATGATATAGGTGTCAGAATAGGTGGTGGTGAACCATTCTATGATCTTAAAAAACTTGAGAGATGCTTGAAAATAGTCTTGGTTTATTATAAACCAAATGAGATTCTGATAATAACATCTGGCTTCTTTGGAGACAGTAAAAAAAATACAAAAAAACATCTTGAAGTAATTAAAAAACTTGGAATAGATACAATCGTCATCAGTACGGACAGATTTCATCTGAAAAGAATACCATTGAAAAATATTAGAAATATAATAGAAATCTCACAAAAAATAGGGATAGAACCTGTACTAAGAATAAGCATTGATTCGGAAAGCTATGAGCTGATAGATGAACTTGTGGAAATCATTGTTAAAAATAGGGTACCAATAGAAGTTCATGACTGGGGAGTTTTTGGTCGCGCTGAGAGTTTGGACAAAAGTCCGCTCGGTAATTTCAATAAAGATCAGCAATACTTTTTTTCGAAAATTTCTGAAGTTGCTAAGAAATTTAATGCCCCACCTGATTGGAGATACTACTTAACTCACAGCGCTAAAAGATCCCAAAGAAGGTACGCATCTGACTTTTTCCCAACTACTTTTCCCAATGGTAATGTTTATGGCTGTTCAATGACAATGAAGGGTAGTTATCTGGGTAATATTAATGATGAGGATTTAGTTGATATGCTGGTTAAATGGAAAACTAGTTTACCCGGACATTTTTGTTTATCAGAAACCTCCTGTCAGCAGGTTAGTAAATTTTTACCTGACAAATACAATCATAGATGTGAATATTGTAAAAGTTATCCTTTGAAAATTGATGGAAAGGAAGCTTTAGGGCAGAAATTCTTGAAGATAGACACCAGTATGAATCTTGATAAGATATTTGAAAAAATTAAAGATGGGAGTAGAGAACTTTTAATTTCTTTTAGGTTAACTGAGAAGGACCTTAATAGAGAAACTGGAAGTAAGATTAAGGAATTCTTAGATAAATTAGAAGAAGGTAAAATTAGATATGTTTTATCACGGCCCTTGCCAAGATGTCTTGGTTTTGCTACTAGAGCTAAAGACCCTAAAAACTGTTCTGAATGCAGGGAATTATTTACTATTGAGGATGAACGGGTTAAGTATTGTGAACCTTCTGGTGGGTTAGCAGGATGGTCATTGGATAGCTTGAAAGATAGGAGTCAGATCCATGAATATTTTGAAATTGAACATAGAAAAAAGAATTATCCTAAAATCTGTGAGAAATGTTTCTTCAGGAATAGAGGGCAGTGTGATGGGTTATGTTTTAAAAAATAGATTTTTAGTCTTTTTGCATTATGCGTAACGAAATATTTCGTTATGCGTAACGAAAATTATTTAAGGACATTATACCAAGAAATTAATATGGTAATTGAGGATGAACATATAACAGCAATCAAAGAGTTTGAAGAAGATATAAAGGAAAAGGTAAATAAAGGAATAATCGAAAAAAGGCAACGAATCATAGGATTTTCATTAACAGAGTGTGCTAAGAACTATTTTGAACTTTATCTTCATAAAAAGAAGCTTGTTGATAAAGGAATGAACATGAATCATAGATGGTTTTCTTCTAAGAAAATAGCTTACCAAAAATTCCCTTTCGAATTTCCTCATAAGAAAGAATTATTATCAAAAATGGTAAATCTAGAGAAGAAAAGAAACCTTCTATGTTATGGAAAAAGACGGGCAAGAAAAGATGTTGAAGAAGCAATTAAAACTTTTTATGAAATAAAGGATTTGGTAGAAAAAGAAATAGGTGAAATTACATGAAAAAAGCAGATTTGATCTCGTATACCCAGGATTTTATATCTCTGTTATTCCAAGGTCTAGATACTAAAATTGTTAGGAGCATTGTTCTATTTGGTTCTGTTAGTAGAGGGGACTTTGATAAAAACAGTGATGTAGATCTTTTTGTTGATCTATACGACGAAAAGAATTCGGATAAAGTAGAAGAAATAATAGAAAGCGTTAAATTTGATTTCGAAGAAATAAAGAAAAGGAAATGGAATCTCAGAAATATAGATTTAGAGATTATATGCACTGTAGGTAATCTTTTATCAGAAAATTGGAAATCACTCAGAAAGAGTATTGAAAGTTCTGGTATTGTCCTCTATGGCAAATTTAACGATGATGAAGAAAAAACCCACTATACAATGATTAAATATAATTTGAGTTCATTGGAGCAAAAGGATAAAATGAAAGTTATAAGAGATCTTTTTGGGTATAGAAAAGAGGTCAATGATAAAACGTATGAAAAAAAAGGTCTGGTCAGGGAATTGGGTGGAAGGAAGATTGAAAATGGGGTTTTTATTATACCGAACGAGAGGAGTAAAGAAATTCTGGATTATTTGAAAGAGATGGGTGTTGAATTTGAAATTGAGGAAATTTGGAGTGAATAGCTAAAAGCTTGGGATTAATTTGACTTATTTCTCTAAAAATCAGTGGATGAATGTTATTTACTCTTAAAAATTTGATGGAAAATCGTTTATACTAAAAAGTCAAAAATTGAACAAATGTGTTCAAGAAATGAATAAATTTCTTTCTAGTCGAATTTTGGCATTATATCATGGATGAATGAGACTTGTATATTCTTAAAGATAGTTCATCTGCTTCTGGAGATCCTTAGGTAGGTGTAAATTCATTTTGTTAATTTTTTTGTTTCGTTATCGCTACGTAGTTTATCAAGGCATTAGTAAACTCACTGACGCTCGGATATAATCCTGCTTGGAAGATGAGGAGTGATGTGGGACGAATGGTTTATGTTCTTAAAGATTGAGAAAAGAATCTATAATTATTTAGACGAGATAATATTAACATGGAAAAATCAGATATTTGGGGTGATGTTCTTTCTAGCGACCCATTATTCCAAAGAAACGAAGATTTAGACAATTATATTGATACAGAAAAAGTTGCTGAGTTTATTGCTAACAGCCAGAAACCTCAAGGTTATTTTCTGGTTAAGTCTCCTATGTTTTATAATACATATCTTTGTGTGGGAATACTTCATTTTTGTGGGGAAAAAATATCAAAAGAAACTATTGAATATGTTAAAGCTTTGGAAACAGGATCTATGGGATTCTCTGAAATGCCGGGTGAATTACCTTGGACTGACAGGACTTACTACGGGCTTAAAATGATGGATTGGTTGGGTATAGAGCCTAAAATGAAAGAAGGTATGATAAAATTCCATAAAAATTTGCAGAATGATGATGGTGGTTTTGGATCAATAGGAAATGAATATTCTAATTCTGGAGATACTTTTAATGCAGTGAAGATTTTGAATTTTCTTGATTCTTCTCCCCGAAATAAAGTTAAACTAGTTAATTGGATTCATAAAAATGTTGATTTTGGGAATTTGTATAATATTTACAGGTATCTCGATTGTGATTTGGGAGTTTCACCTTTAATGGAAGATAAAATAAAAGATATTATTCTTCAAAATGTTGGTAATATAGAAAATGATGTGAATGAAAATTGGAATTATGAGCCCTTGTTTTATCTTCTGTGGTCGCTGAAAAACTTGGGAAAGGATGTAACTAAATATGAAAAGAGAATTAGACTTCCACAGACTATAACTTCTATCAATATAAAAGAATTGTACTTTTTGGTTAGAATAATGGATCTATTTAAAATTGACAAAGATTTGAAAGAAAAAGTAATCAGGTTCGTTAAAAAATTCGAAGTCGATACTGGCGGCTTCTTTTTCCCAGACGAGGTTCACATATACAAAAATAATGCTGCTGTTCAAAGTCTTTATATGATGGGTAAGGATGATTTGATAGATAAAGATAAGTATTTTTGCTGGTTAGATAGATCAAAGGGGAATATTGGCTGGGGACCGCTTCCAAAAACTAGTTCTGAAATGTTACATTATACAAAAAGTAGCCTTATCTCCTTGAAATTATATAATAAAAAAATTGATCATAATCTTAAAGAAAGACTCAAGAAGTATGTAAGAGAAAGACTAGAAAATCTGATTCCAAATCAACCAGCAATGCATATACTTAGAACTATTTGTGATTCTTTGGAAATGTTAGCTTTATTAGATGAAAGAATAGATGATTCAAATGTAATAGATTTGATTAAAATTTCGAAACTTAAATCGATGATATCGAATTTTCATAATGAGGACGGGGGTTTTGGTGAAAAGGGGAGATCATATATTTATGCGACTTATTTAGCAATTAAAAGCTTGTATTTAATAGAAAAGTATTTGGAGTTTAATTTCCCCTCAGAAAACAAGATTATGTCAAAAATAAAAGACAAAGTGGTTTCTTGGTTTTTAAAATGTCAAAATGAAGATGGGGGACTTGGTTCTCGTCCTAAGGAACTTTCTAATATACAGGGAACATTTTTTGGATTATATTGTCTATGGATTTTAAAGGCAAAATTTAAGAAGCAGAAAAAATTGAGATGTCCAGATAAATCTTTTTTCCAAACCGATTTATTGGTTTTATCATATCATATCGGTTCTTTAGTTTTGATATAGTATCGGAGTGAAATCATCATTCCAATTTTTAAGTTGGTCTCCAAAAACCACAAAAACTGTTTTATATAATTCTCTTTCTAACTGCATTTTATTAAGAACATTATTTTTTATTCTATAATACGTTGGAACCATTGATATTGATTTAGAATATTTTTCTGAGTATGGTCCTGAAAACGAAGAAATTTCTAAATGATTCTTAATATAATATACTTTTAATTTACCCTCTTTATAATTTCTCCATAGAGTTGTCCCTGGGTATACTGTTATAATTGTTGGTATTATTCTTATATTTTTGAATTTTTGAATTTTTCTGAAAAACTCTCGGGTCTCAAAGAAAGAGGACATTATTTCATTTGGTGCACCCAATATATATCCCATATCCAAATGCGTATCTGATTTTTTGATGTAGTTAATTATTTTCTTAACTTTCTGTATATATTTTAATGGTTTCAATGTTTTTCCATAAAAAATAAGTGTTTCTGGGATTATCGAATCTATACCTATAAAAAAATAATCCATATTTCTATTCTTCATTTTTTTCATAAATTCAAGAGAAAAATTCTCTACCCTCATGTCACCTCCTACTTTTAGATCTGGAAAACTTCCATTTATATTTTCTAAAAGTTTTCTCGTTCTTTTCGGGTTTATGAAGAAATTGTCATCGACAAAGTTGATACGATCTATATCATATAAATCTAATAATCTTTTTATTTGCTCTATAGTTTTATCTGATGAAAAAAACCTATAATAGGGCCAAATTCCTTTTATAGAACAAAAATTACATGAGTATATACACCCACGACTATTCATTAATATAGGTTTTATCTTTTTCCTTATCTTTTCTATATTTATATAATTTTCAAAATCTACTAATGGTAAATCATCTAATTTACATAAATCTCTTTTTTTGTTATGTATTATTTTCCCAGATTTTTTATTTTTATAAGAAATACCTTGGATACTTGCTAATTTCTTACTTGATTTACCATTCAAGTATTTACAAAGTTCTAATAAAGTATATTCTCCTTCTCCTCTAACTAAGAAATCAACAGAAGGAATCTTTTCAAGTGTCTCACCAGGCAAAAATGTAGGGTTGTATCCCCCAAGAATAATTTGTATTTCTGGATTTCTCTCTTTAAATTTTATCAGAAAATCTGCAATAAAAGGCATACTCAGAGTCCATGAGCCAATACCCAGTATTTCTGGGTTTATTTCTTCTATTATTTTAATACATTTAAACAAGATTTCTCTAGGTTTCTCACAAATCTCTTCTGATTTAAAATGAAAATTTGCATCAAAAATATATACTTCGAAATTATTCTCCTCAAGTGTTTTTGAGAGACTCGCCATACTCAAAGAAGGGATATCGTACTCTAAACCTTTTTCATAGTTCATAGGTGGCCAAAAAAGAACTATACTCATAAAAATATAATTTCGATTCCAAAGATAAATTTATCCAAATTTATCTTTACCTAATTCTCATATGTGGTAAATTCAATACGGAATCTCCTACAACAGTTTGAGTAATACATGGATAAAAGAGAAATATTACTTCATTTGGATCAGCATAACCCCTGTCAATATATTCTTGAGCTACTTCTTCCCACGTGTTGAAAGGACCATCTAAACTCGGTCCCCTGTCACCCCTATTGTAACCCATATTAATACCATATTTTAACCCATCATTCCCTACAAAAGCTGTAACATTATGTCCTGAACCAGACCCGATGATACTGATACCCATATTATAAGCTTCAAAACCATTTCTAGATAAAGGACAAGCACCAAGTTCTGCTGCTCCATCACAATCATCAATACCATTATCGAAAACTTCATCAGCTGGAGAATATGCATTATTTCCAAAATTTCTCAAATCCCACTCAGGGTCCCATCTAAAATTCTTTAACATAAATTGATAAGCCTCTTCAGGTGTGTCCAAACAACGAACAATCTCTTCAAAAGTAAATTCTTGTCTAGCACCGCGAGAAGTAGAACCATAACAGGGATCAGGTGTAACCGTTGGTGGTGGAGATGTTGGTGAAAGATATATTGTTGGTGTAGGACTAGCTGGAACATCAGTAGCAGTTGGGCTAGGTGTAGGAGTGGGTGGTCTATCAGGTCCACCAGCAGCGGGGAGCGGCTCCCAAGCCACTAGATCTCCCCCATCAGGAAGAACATCATAATAAACAAGTACATCAATATCACCACGGTCTCCTGTTAGCTTTAATGGATATACTCTAGCTGAGCCACGGAGACCACTCGGTCTTGGAACAGAGCTTCCCCAGTTAATATTCAGAGTAGACGCTCTATCGATTAAACATGTCTGAAGATCTTGACCTGCCCCAGCACCAGAGTTAAGATCGTAAGTACCATCACATGTAACGACTTCATAACCTTGATCCTCCAAATATCCCCGATTGATATCAGTTTGAGTTGGATGAGGACTAGCTGTTACAGGTGGCCTAGTCTGAGTTGGTTCTTCTGGTGTTGTAACAGGAGCAGCCTTACAGCCACCAAGAATCAGAGTTGCTAATAGAGTGATGGTAGGAAGTAAAAGCCCTAATTTCTGGGGAAATGATAAATTTCCCCTTCTATATGCCTTCATTACCGAAGCAGCATTATCAAATGCACGTAATGTTGGACTATTACTTCTATTAAATATTCTTGGAACTCCATCTCCAGTCAATATTCTCCACCCTACCTAATATCTAATACCCAAAAAGATTTAAATCTTTCCCTTCCCAGAATAGCAAAAAATCTACCAAAAATTCCGAAAAATACGAGCGATTCCAATATTTAGGTAAAACTAGTATATAAAATTTCAGTGGAAATAGGGGTTCAGTAGATGGAGAAGAGGCTCCCTCTAAATTTTGTGCATTATAAATGAACAAAAGTGTGCATTATAAATGAAAACTCTAAGAACCAATCCAAATCATTATATTTCATAACCCCTAATAATTAGGTCATGGCAAAGACCAAGAAATCCTTGAACAACAATGTAAGATTATCTCCGACAGCCTTAGCTACTTATGACCATTGTCCAAGAAAATTCTTCTATGTCCACATAAGAAAAATTCCAGTAAAGAAAACAGCGGCAATGATAAGAGGTACAATCACTCATAAAGTCCTGGATCATTTTTTCAATTATGTAAGTATTGCAGATATTCAGGAGGATGATTGGGAAAAGCTTTGGACCAAGTTCAAAAAAGTGCTAAATTCTCTGCTGGCAACAGAATGGAAGCAGATTGGTGATGAATACCCAGATTGTTTCAAATCAAAAGAGAAAAGAACCGAATACTTAAAAGAAACTAAAAGATTCCTTGATTTTTACGCTGCAAAGCTTGCTTTTTCGGTCTCAGGCAAACTAAAGAAACTAGACAAGAACTCCAGGTGGTTTGAAACTGAACTTAAAAGATTCTTCTATCCTAAGGACAGGGAATTTCGGCTAGAATTAGAAGACGACAATATGTCAGGCGTAATTGACAAAACACTCAGTCTTTTCGGCAAAGGAATAGCTATAGTAGACTATAAAACCTCCAAATGTTCGCTTCCTCACTACATTCCTGCGTCTCATCTAAAACAAGGAAAGGCATATGCTTATCTCTGGAAGGAAAAGTTTAACGAGCTCCCGAAACATATCAGTTTCTATTACCTGAGAGCTGGCGAGAGTGTATACTATCCGATTACAGAGGACGATATAGAGGAGATAAAGGGAGATATTAAGAAAATAAGATCTAAGAAACCGATTCCTGAGGAATTTCCCAAGAATAAGACCAAATTATGTGATTACTGTGATTTTAGCAGGTTTTGCTGGAAGAAGAAGTGACAAACCATAACTAAATTAATTCTTTCTCACTAATATTATTCTAGTTTATGCCTCATTAGCTCAGTTGGTTAGAGCGCTACCTTGGTAAGGTAGAGGTCCCGGGT
>WJKS01000080.1 GCA_014728985.1 Candidatus Aenigmatarchaeota archaeon | reverse complement strand
TGTTGTGGTTGTGGTTGGTACTGTAGTTGTTGTCTGAGTTGGTTGGGTTGTTGTAGTGGTCGTGGTAGTTGTGGTCGTTGTGCCCTCTCTTTCTTCACAATGTCCAAATCTAAAGTCACCGATCCATCTACAATTTTCCATAGAGTTACAAGTTGAATAACTCTTTCCATCACAATTCGTAACATCAATTGTAGTAGTTGTAGTCGGAGTTACCACTGGATTATCCGATTTTGTAGCAAAAAAGAAACATTGTAAACTAGCCGAAAAACCAGAACCATATAATTCCTCATAAGTAACAAGAGAAGTTATAGAAGTATCCCCATATTGGGATCTAAAACTAATTAACTTATCCTCTCCCGGAGAAAGTGTAAATGTATTTTCGGGTAATACCTGTATGCTAGAAAAGCCGTTATCGATTGTAACCTGAACGTCACCTTCATCTTTATTGGTGAATATATAATTACCTAATCCAGCATAAGTTCCACAGGTAACTGTAACTGGAAAAACTGAACTAAGACTCATTAAAATTATTATAGATGTCAAGAAAACCTTCTTTTTATCAAACATAGGTCTACCTCCTTATTCTAACAATAAATGAGTGTTAATATATTTGAATAGATAGAATACTACCTTCTAGTAACTCTGATATTGAAAATAAGCTATTTTAATTGTTTATAGAAATTTTTAGAAAATAAAAAAGAAAAGAAAGAAATTCTAAACTGCTCTCACTATTGCTGTGATAGACCCATTGTCAAAAGTTCCTATACAGGTCTTTGGCCAAACTACTTTTAATTGTACTTCTATTTGATTTCCTGGTGTTAGTATATCTAATGGTGGCATGCCTGTTGGTATTCTACATCCACCTCTACAAGTATCCCAAATACTTGGTCCACTACATACTATATTCTGATTGTATTCTGGCATCACTCTCCACCCACTATCCCATGAACCACTCATAGCCCTATATTCAAACTGATTTATATCTAATTGATTGGTGTTCGGACACATTGCTACATGATTGGGGTCGTTATCATAGAAATTTGACCCAGCTATAAAAGCCCACATATTGACTTTTTGAGCATTGTTCTTTATCAATAATTTATTCTTTGTAAAAGAAACTTCGCATTCTTCTCCCGTTAACTGTTGTCCACCGTACGCATAAAACGCACAATCTCTTGTTAAAGGATCTAAATCTAATTGATCTCTTACACAATCTTCATCAACCAGATAAGCTTTACCTTCTTGTGGACCACTGAAAGTTAATCCCTCGCCATCGCTCGATACTACGGTTACAGATAATTCTGGATTTACTGTCCATGTTTCAAAAGGCGTTTCTCCCTCATTCATGTTAATATCATAGGCTCTAACTTTTGCCTTTCCGTCCCCTAACCATCCTGCTTCCACTGTTAATATGCAATCAAAGACCTTATCGGTATCTGCGTTAAATTGAAGATTGGTTAATTTATCACACCAATTGGTGAAGCAAGTATCACAGTAAGTTTCTGGATCCAATATTTCATTACAAAGTGCTTGTCCACTCCATCCTTCACCGTTCATACCGTCTTCTTGAATAGCAAATTCGGCCCCTATTATATCATCTGCTCCATTCATATCTCTGACTAAAACTGTATAGTATAACTGTTCTCCTGTAAAAGCGTATTGTCCCGTTCTAAAATCAGATGGGTTTATGCTTTCTTGACTCACATCAATTCCTATATCTACCCATCTTTCTATCAAATGAACTTCTGGTGGATCAGAAGGTGGTTGCCCGATATCTATTGGGAATGTACTTTCTTGTATTCCTCCTATTCCCATAACTGCAACATTAGATAGAAATAAAGTAGCTATAGACACTAAAGTTATTATCTCTATTCTTCTCAAAAATTTACACCCCCGTATGTTTTTTATAGAACTAATTAGTAAATAGAATTTATATTTTAGGATAATACTACATTTTAGTGGCTCTGATACTAAAAATAAACGTTTTTAATATCAAATAGGAAAAAAATAGTCATTCTTGTTAAATATTTAGATTAAGTCTCAGGACAGTAATTCCCAAACCAACTCATCCAGTAATAATTGTTAAAACAGGCTTCTATGTGATTTCGATTATATCTACATTCTCTGTAACAACTCCAAAAACTCATTGGTGAGTTACATGTATCCCCAGAACACCCCCAAACACAGTCCTCTAAATCTAACCATGAATTATCCTGACATCCCTGAAGTATGTCATCTGAACATCTTTTTTCTCCTTCGTCACAAACATATACTCCCCCATTTCCCCCACCATTCGGATTACTGTTAATTTCACATCCTGTTGAGTTACCACATTGTGCCCAATTGATTATTCTTCTTAAGATTTCCTCACCATCTGAATTCAAATCTGAAGGATCTGTACCGTAAAATCTCCCAAAGAAGGAGTATCCATTAAACCAACTGAGCCACGCATATCTACCGTTACTTCCTAGATCAACCTTGAATACTGCAGATTCTCCACTATCAGAATTAAAATCTGCTAAGTCAATAACTTCTGTCCCTAAATCAGAGTCCATCATAACAGAACCAGAATTACCTGAAGAGAAAATCTGGGTTTCTCCAAAATAACCTACAGTTATTGGATCGGTCTCTGTAACGAATAGATCAGTGGTACTTGGCCTATTGTAACCATATCTATCGTTTGTATAACCAAAATTGTATGCTGCTCTTGCTGACCTTGAATCTGAAATTTCCACTAAAGGTTTTTCCTGATTTTTATGTAAGTCGTATATATCTGAATTCAAGGAAATGTCACAGGCCTCCAACTGATCTGAACATATCATGATGTCGTAATCATTCAGCTCTGATTCAATCCAAGAATTATATTTTTTACCATCTACTTCCCACCCTTGATCCCTTAACCATCCAATAATTTTAGTTTCTGTACCAGAATTACAGGTGTTTTCATGGCACAAATAGGCAATTTTTCCACCTATTCCCAGTTCAGTTTTATCAACATAATAAGTTGTTTTTACATCATCATTTGTATTTCCTAAGTTATCTTTGACATAAAATCTGATCTCATGTTCTCCCTCAACTGGTTCTTCTACTATTGTATAATAGGTAGCATATTTTGGCATATGAGTGAACCACCAACTACCCATAATTGTTCCTTTCACAGGCTGCATTGTGTAATTGTCAAGAGATTTTATTATCAGACCCTCAGATACCCAATTTGGATCTATCCCCCCATCATCAGAAAATTCCATATTTAATGTAGCGTCGTTTACATTAACAAAAAAATCTAACCATTCAATTTGTCCTGATGATGTAGAAATGTCGTCCAGTTTCAGGTCACCCTCAGCAAAAACATCCATGTTATCATGAGAATATGAAAGATCACCTAGAAGAACTGTCACAATATAATCTCCATTGGGTAGATCAACTTTAAACTCCCTGTTATTTGGACCAAAGATAAGATCCCTTTCTAGATCTGAACCAATGTTTCTGTCTCTACTTCCGAAAGGAGAGTTTGACCAACCATAACCTAAACTTGGTATGTAAAGGGTTGATTTGGTAATTTTTATAAACCCTGATTCTACTGGACTGGTATCTGGTTGGAAGTCAAATTTCTTGTAATCTTTTAGGTCTTCCACTAAAACTTCATCTATCCCAGAACCGTATAAATCTGATACATTAACCGTTATTGTCTGATCTTGTCCCAAGAATATATCTGGTGCTTTGGGGTTTTCGATAATCGGTGGTTCCTGATCATTTATTGAATTTTCTGAACATGGACTACCACCATTGATTAAACTTTCTTCCCAATTATCTCCCTCACTGCTTCCATTTAGGTTGATTTTTTCCAGGGTTTTGCAGTTTCCATCAGCGCCCCAATCATCATCATAGCTAACAAAATCAAGTATATCCTCATTACCATATTTCAAGGATATTGTTTCATCATCGTTATCTAAATTCAAAGAAGCTTCAATAACTGGACAAGAAATGTCATAAATGTAATTAAAGATAAACTGGTCCCCAGAGATAATCAGATAACCGTTCGCTGGAATTACGCTATTTTCTGGAAAAGTAAATCTTCCTACACCAACATTCAGTGTCCATCCTTGCATATCTATCGGCTCATCATCTCGATTATAAATTTCTATCCACTCGTTATTACTACCGCCCCACAACCGGGTTGGATTATACATTATCTCACTTATTACCACTTCTGGAGCCAATGCTGCAAAAGTGAAATTAACTTCAAGAGAATCTCCCTGATATTCATTACCCGCACTTTGGTCAAATATTATGGTTATATTCAACTCTTTGGAGCTCCCTATACCAATACCTACGTTATCCCAAATATAACCCTCTGTTAATTCTTTGATTGTTAAGGGCGGTAATCCATCACCTAACAATTGGGGTCCTCCGTTAAGTTTCATTCCCTCATAAACTAATTCCACATATAAAACATCTGCCAAATCACTTCCATCATCATCAGGATCTGAATTAAAGTAATCTGTAGTCAAATTAATACCGTAAATATGTATAGGCCCTGAATTAGTTAATGTTAGGGTTCTTGTGTAAACATCTCCGGGTTTTATATCATCAAGTTCAAAAAGTACTCCACCTGGTGATAAGCTCAAATCTACATTATCACCTGCGAAAACAGGACTCATTAATAATACTAGTAACAGAGTTGTTATTGTTAGTTGTTTGTTAATTGTAATATATTTTCACCTCTTCTAAAGTTGGGGTCTCGGTGTCTGTTCCGGTTAAGATTGTTTTCCATTTTATGTATCTTGAATCTGAAATTCCTGTCAAATCAATGGGGGAATTTGTGGAGGATGA
>WJKS01000079.1 GCA_014728985.1 Candidatus Aenigmatarchaeota archaeon | reverse complement strand
CCAAGACGCTACCAAGGTAACAATGAATAATGCCATTGTCGTGAAGACTAGAGCCATGTTGTTCATAATTTTGTAGTATTCTAACTTAATTACAGTTTCGAAAATAAACAATCACATGTCAATAATAATGTCCACAAGAAACTAGATTATTCACTGTAATATGCATAGAAATGACGCCTTAGGTTTAAAAGAAACAGTTCATATAAAAACTGAAATCATTGTCATCAAATAAACAAATCGAAGCCGTCATTAATATTGATGGCAGAGTCCAAGGTGTAGGGTTTAGGCCTTTCATTTATAGAAAAGCCGTGAAGAACAACCTTGAAGGATATGTAATCAATTTAGGAGACGCAGGTGTAGAGGCCGTAGTTGAAGGATATGAGAGAGACATTAACAATTTTATTAAGGAAGTTGAGAATGACGCCCCTGATGTCTCCGAGATAGAAAAAATAACCTACGATTTAAGAGCCTATAGAGATAGATTCAACGAATTTAAAATCGACAAGAGCCAGACTAGAGGAAAAGTTGCTAGTGGTATCTTCCCCCCTGACATAGGTATATGTGATGACTGCCTAGAGGACATGTTTAAACCAGATAGTAGATGGTATCACTACCCTTTCACTGCATGTGCATGGTGTGGACCAAGGTTTTCTGGTATAAGGGCACTACCATATGATAGGGAGAGAACACACATGCATGAATTCCCAATTTGCAGTTACTGTGAGAAAGATTACTACGATCCACTTGATCGAAGATTTGACGCACAGGGAATTACATGTCGACTATGTGGCCCCAATATGAATCTATACCATTCGGATGGGTCCAAAATCGACGTAAAGGATGTTTTTGAAGAGACCGGTAAGCTACTCTCTGAAGGCAAAATTATCGCTGTAAAGGGAATTGGTGGAATACACTTATCCTCACTAGCAACGGATGATGAGGTAATAGAAAAGTTCAGGTCAAGAAAAAGACGCCCACAGCAGCCATTTGCCCTAATGTCGCCAGATTTGGGCTCAGTAAAAGAATATGCTGAGGTAAACAGTGAAGAGGAAAAGACTTTGACTTCGTGGAGAAAACCCATTGTACTCTTAAAGAAAAAAAACAGGATTATATCTGAGCTGGTCGCACCGGGTTTACACCGTGTGGGAGTAATGCTCCCTTATACTGGAATTCAGGTCATGCTGTTCGATAAGCTAAACGAACCAGCACTAATTATGACAAGTGGAAATAAGCCCGGGCTCCCAATGGCAATTAAGAACAATACAGCTTTTGAAGAACTCGATGGTCTTGCTGATTATTTCCTCCTTCATAATAGGGAGATTGTTAATAGAATTGATGATTCGGTTCTACGAATTATTGATGGAAGGAAAGCATTTACTAGAAGATCAAGAGGCTACGTTCCTGACCCAATAGAAGTACCAATTAAGAAGGGAATTTCAATGGCTGTGGGTGCAGAGCTTAGGAATTCAGCTGTAATAACTAGTATGGGAAAAGCATTCACGACTCAATATCTTGGGGATATTGATAACTTAGAAGGATTAGAATTCGAGAAAAATGCAATAAAAAATCTTCGTGACCTGCTAAATATCACACATAACTTCGATGTCATAGGATGTGACCTTCACCCCCAGTATATGACATCACAATATGCAGAGGAGATATCACAAGAAAGAGATATTCCACTTGTGAAATCACAACATCATCACGCTCATATCATATCTGTAGCTGCTGAGAACGGTATTGCTAAAGACGAAGAGATACTCGGGATAGCCTTAGATGGGGCAGGATACGGGGGCGATGGCACGATTTGGGGGGGAGAAGTGCTAAAATCTAGCTACTCAGACTATCAAAGAATGGGACACTTAGAAATTTTACCTATGCCCGGTGGAGATATTTGCACTTATTACCCATATAGAATGCTAATAGCTGCACTAACTAACCAGGTCACAGATGATATCATCCGTGATATCACGAAAAATCACGTAAATAATGTATTACGTCACGGAGAAAATGAATTAGACCTAATTCTAAAGCAGAGTAAAAGAAATGATGTTATGAAAACTTCAAGCACGGGAAGAGTATTAGACTCTATTGCAGCTTTAATAGGTCTAACTAACAAAAGAACATACGAAGGGGAACCTGCAATGAAATTGGAGGCAATTGCCTCAAAAGGAAATCTTGACGCTATACACATGGATCCAGAAATAACAGCGGAACATGGAAAATACGTACTTAATACATCAAAAATCCTTTATAACTTAATAATAAATAAAAATAAGCTCAAAAAACAAGATATTGCAGCTTTTGGACAAAAATACATTGCTAATGGAATAGGACTTATTGCAAAGAAAGTCTCTGAAGATACAGGTATAAAGAAGGTTGGTCTATCTGGTGGGGTTCTAGTTAATGGATATATCAATAGAACCATTGCAAAATTTATGGAAAATGAAGGTCTCACAGTTTTACATCAGAAAAAGGTTCCTCCAGGAGATGGTGGAACAGCTTTAGGTCAATCAATCAAAGCATTAAACTTTGTGATTTAATGTGATATCACGTAATTCTAATATTTGTTGGTTTAACAAGAGCAGAAATACCTGTTAATAATTCATTTTCTACCCTCTTTAGCACTCTATTTGCCTCAGTTTTATCAGCTGTTTGAACCAACTCAACGTAGTCACTTAATTTCTCAGCCAAAAATACGTAATCATCAAAGGGCCTTTCATCAAAAACACCAATATAACTTAATAATACTATTGTAAAAATTGACTTAATTATATTTTTTCTAGCTTGTTGTAATGATCTGCTAAATGAGCCCCTACTAACTTTTTCTCCCCTAAAAAGGGTTTTTTTTTCAAACGTGATATTATTATCAGATATTAAATCAATTAACATATCAATAACAATTGTTTCGAATTGTATTCTTGTTAAATTACTATTTTTTAACAACAAATCCGTTATCGGGTCTTCAAACGTTTTATCTATAATATTTTGATATCCTTCCAAGACCTTACAACTCTCAACATCACAGTGATATCACACAGTATTTAAAATCATATGTTGACAAAACTGTATACGATAACAACGGATTCTCATCAATCTTATTCCAAATAACATAAGAATTTTATTTATCCAATGACACAAAATCTAAATTTTAAATTGATTTAATTAACAAATTTAAACAACTTAAT
>WJKS01000078.1 GCA_014728985.1 Candidatus Aenigmatarchaeota archaeon | reverse complement strand
TTACAGAACTTATTCAAAAACTTTTTATGTACTATTTCCAAAGATAATTTTACAGTCACCCATTCAAATTCACCTCAAATGATATTTGGATGGGTTTCTTATTATTTTTTACTTATTCTGAGACACTTTCGGAAGTACTGTCTTGGACGTTAACTTTAAATAACTTCCCTAAACTACAAGAAATATACTTAGTGAGCTTTAAGATATTATTCCAATCTAACCCACCAGACATTCCTACCAGAAATTGATTTGCCTTTAATCTTACCTTTCCTCTCTATCTCAAATAAAGCTCTCTGTGCTGTTGACCAGTTAACATCTAACTTCTCAGCTACCATAGCGGTTGTGACTGGAGATTCTTTCTCAAGTAATTTCAAAACGCCTGGGATTATTTTATCGTATTTTTTCACTGGCATAAGACCACTCCTTTTAAGTATTATTACATAAATATTTTTATAAAGATTAACATAAATATATCTGTGTTTTAATAAGGAAAAAACATAAATATACGAATGTTTTGAAATTACTGGAAGGTGTTTATATTGAAATGTGGTAAATGTGAAAAAAAGATAAAAACTGGTGTGGTAAAGAACGAAGAATATGGTTGGGTATGTGTTCCTTGCAGTCATGAATTAATAGCTAAAAAATATAAAAAAGGTAAGGGTGGTGGAAATCGCGAAGAAAAAAAGTGAAAAAAAAGTGAAAAAGGCTGAGAAGAAGTCCAAGAAATCAGATAAAAAGGCTGAGAAAGCTCAAAAGAAGACTAAAAAAACTGATAAAAAATCCAAGAAAAAGGAGAAGAAGTCAGGGAAGACTTCAAAAAAAGAAGATACCAGAGAGGAGAAAAAGGAAGAAAAGGACCTATCACCCAAAGAAAAATTAAGGAGAAAGAAACTGAAGAGGACCAAAAGGTCTATGCTATCCAAAATGTATATGAGACATTTAAGAAGAATAGCAAAAGAAAAAGAGATACCGTCTGAAAGACTCAAAGTTCAGATGATTGATAAACTGACTAAAGAGTTGGAGATGGATGATGTAAGGCATTATTATTCTGAAATATTTGGAACTGAGGAATTTGACGTATTAAAACACAATTTAGTACCAGAACATAGGGTCCTATCACCAGAAGAGAAAGAAGAACTAAAGGAAAAATACAATTTAAGAACTCTAAAACAGTTGCCAAAAATGAAGGTTTCGGACCCTGCGGTTATAGCTGTTGGTGGAGTTATCGGAGACGTTATTGAAATAACAAGAAGTAGCCCCACTGCCAAAGAAACGGTTTATTACAGACTAGTTGTCAGATAGAATCAGGGATAATTGATTTATCTTTCAGAAGTTTTACTAAAATTGGATATTGATATTTGATATCCTCTGAGAATTTATCTTTCCTAGTTATTTTCTCAAGCTCTTCAAAGCTAACAAATTTCCCCTGTTTGATCTCTTCTTCATTTACTCTTGGGATCTGATCTGTAACTACATAATACTGTGCGGACATTTCTAGTTCGTCCTCAAGATTATTCAGGAACTTTTTGATGAATATAGGTTTCCCTTCTATCTCTAACTCTTCTTCTAATTCTTTCCTAGCAGTTTCTTCGTAACTATCCCCATGTTCAACATGTCCACCACAAGACAATGACCATAAAGATGGTTCCATATCTTTTGTATCACTTCTCTGAGTAATGAATAATTCCCAATTTTTGTTGAAAACGAATGCACCAGCAGTTCTATGTCTTAGTTTTTTGGAGTGACATTCCTTTCTTGTTGCCTTTCCGACAATATTATCTTCATCGTCCACTACACATAATAATTCGTTCTGTGGATCAGTTGTTTTCATTTTAACCACCGTTTGAACCACTCTACTGTTAAACTCATAACCTTTTTCTGAAATTCAGGGACAGGTAATTTATAATTTATGTCTCTCCAGGCATGGTTAGCACCTTTAATTATCTCCAATTTTTTCGGGCCATTAAGAAATCTAACTGTCCTTTTGGATTGTTCAACAGGAACTCTAGAATCCTTATCACCATGTATCAACATAGTCGGGCATTTGATATTCTTAAGGAATGGGATTAAATCCAGATCCTTCATCTCGTATATGAAGTTTCTCCCCACTTTAACATCACAAGAGTACTTTTTATGAAGCAGATAACCTTTACGTTCTAATTCCTTTAATTTCTGTTTTGTTAAAAACCTCTCCCTCATTGACTCGGCCAAAAATATTCCCGGATACCAAAGTACCATGGCATCCACTTTATCGTTATAACTAAGAACAGATATCGTACCACCCAAACTTGACCCTATAAGACCAATTATCTTATATTTTTTACTCATTACTGAAATTATTTTCTTGAGATCAGAAACCTCTCCAGTGATTGTCATGTTCCGGAACAAAGACCAATCTTTTGTAGTAAACCTAAAATTGAATCTATAAACATCAAAGCCATTATCACAAAGTTTTTCAGCCATTGGTTCCCAAAAACCAGCTGGACCATCTATATCACCAGTAAATCCATGGACTAGAATCACTAATTTATCATTGTTTTCCTTCGCTCGGTGGAGAATTCCGACTATTTCTTGTCCTTCATTTTCAATATTAAATTCCTCTTCCTTCATAATCGAACCTCACTCCAACATAATATCATAACTTGGATCAAAAGCTGGAGTATCAAATAAAACTAATTCCATCTTTCCCTCATAATCGTAGGCAGTGTTCTTACGTACTACAATAACATCATGTTTCTTGGCCCCAAATTCCTCGCCATCTATGATAAATTTACCGGTTCCCTGAATAACAAAATAAAATCTGTCTTCCTCTGTATTTTTCATCTTTCCATGTCTACCATTTACTTCAATATAAGCTACATTCCCAGATTCGATATCCTCTTTACTTGTAATAGCTACTCCCTTAATCCCACCGAACTCAAATTTATTTCCATCTTTCTTTTTGAATTTCAAACGATCACTTCAAACTATAGCCAGAATCAATCACAAGTACATGACCAGTCATTGAATCAGAATCATCAGAAGCTAAATAAACTATCGCCTTTGCGATTTCCTTCACTTGAACAAGTCGTTCCAGATAAGTATCTTTAGTTGCACTTTCTCTGACCTTTTCGTCCCAATTTTTGGCTATATCAGTCTCTGCAAATCCGGGAGCAACTGCATTAACATTAATATGGGGCGCTAATTCCTTGGCAAGAGTCTTTGTAAAATTTATCACAGCCGCTTTTGATGCAGAATAATCCATTATTCCTTTTCTTCCACAATGAGGCAATCCCCGAATTGAGGCTACATTAATTATTTTTCCCTTTTTCCTTTCCGACATCGCTCTAGCAACTTCCTGAGAACAGAGAAAAACTCCAATAAGATTTGTACGAAGGTTTTTCTCCCAGTCTTCAACCGTAAGTTCAAAGAACGGTTTTGGTTTTATTATTCCGGCATTGTTAACCAGAATATCAATCTTACCAAACTTCTCGATCGTATTTCTAACCATTTCTTTAACATCATTAGGTCTAGTGACATCTGCTTTGACTGCAATAGCATCTGAACCAATGGATTTAATCTCTTCAACAACTTCCTCTGCCTTTTTATCTGACTCCCGGTAATTAACTACAATTTTTGCACCATGTTTTGCTAATTCTAATACTGTTGCCTTTCCAATACCACGACTAGAACCCGTGACAATTGCTACTTTATCTTTCAACATCATACAATTAATTAGAAACTTCAGAGATAAAACTCTTGTTCAATTCTCATCAAGAAACTTCTTTAATTTCTCCATTGCTATTTTCCTCATACTCATTGAGTTCTTCTCTTCTCTGGTCATCTCAGCAAGTGTCTTAGTGAAACCTTCAGGTTCAAATATTGGATCCCATCCAAATCCATGTTCACCTCTTGGAGAAACAATTTTTCCCTTAATAGAACCTTCAAAATAATGAATTCCATCCTTACTTCTGGCATAACCTAATGTAATCTTGGCCTCTGCGTTGTTTTTTCCTAATTTTTCAACAATATTATACAGCCCCTCATTATCAATAGTTTTCATAAACCACTTAATTAATGGTCCAGGTAAGCCATTAAGGCAATCAAAAGACAATGAAGTATCTTCAACAATGAATTCACCTTCAACATGTTCAAAAGCTTCCTTAACTTTCTCTTTGATTATCTCTTTTGAATCAATATCCTGAATTTCAGGTAAATCAACATCTAATTGCTTAATCTCTGGAAAAATTTTTTTAGAGTCCTCAAACTTACCTTTATTTCCCGTTATGAAGTAAAGTGTCATAACATAAAAATAGAGATTAAATATTTATAAAATCACTTCTTATCTTTTTTCTTAGAATCAGAGTCAGAATCTTTCTTAAACTTATTCAGAAGACCACTTACACTAAATCTGGTCTTTGGTTTTTTCTTAACTTCTTCCCTGCACTTAGAACATAAAGGTGCCCGAAACCCTAACCAGCTAACTTTTATCAGTCTACCTACCTCTTTTATAGGTTTACCGCATCTTGAGCATTTTTTCTGCATCAAATCTAAGAATTATTTGTGGTTTAACACTATTAAAAATTATTCAATCCATTATATCTAAAAGGTCTGATTTGGTTAAAATTCCGATTATTTCTTTGTCCTCACTGACAAGAACGGCCTGGGTATATTTTAGAATTGATTTTATCATTTCCACACTTTCATCTGAACTAACTATAGGACACGATTTTTCCATCAGATCCTTAACTCTCATTCTATTAAGATTCTTGTCCATATTATCTATAATTGTT
>WJKS01000077.1 GCA_014728985.1 Candidatus Aenigmatarchaeota archaeon | reverse complement strand
TACCTTAGCTATAATAGGTTTACTCATAATTTCAGGTCCTATCAGTGCTGTTCTTGTAAATGTTGGGACAGATAAAACAACCTACACGGCTTCAGATAATTCAGTTGTTTTTACAGTTGATGTTGATGTGGAAGCAGATGAAAGAATACCTGTAAAAAATTTAACTTTGACTATATCAGGTCCTACCAATAAGAATTGTGTTTTCAATACCACTGGTGACAAATTAACTACTTGCCAAAATCTTGATATAACAGTTGTTAACACCATGGGATATAATTCTGGTAATCCGATGTTTGGTTATGGTTATGGTTATGGCTCAGATCAAATTTACAATACAACCAATCAGACATTTGGTTCAGGTGATGGGTTTGGTTACGCTTCGGGATATGATTATACGCAATTAGCAGGTGAGTTAAGATATCAAGTTACTTGGAACATAACTGCTGATAGTCCTTCTGATGGAAATTATGCTGCAAACCTTCAGGCATTTGCTGAGGCAAACGGAAATTGGAGAGTTTATATGGATCAGTCACCAACCACCTTTACAATAAATACCGACACCTTCAGTTTCTCTGGTTATACTTATGACGTTAGTAAGAATCCTTTGAATAACACTAATGTTACAGTCGGTGTTTATACTATTGGACAGCAGGGGCTTTCTTTGGTAAATTCATATTCAGTCTTAAGTAATGGGACAGGATTTTTCAATATAACGAACCTACCTTCGGTTAACAGCTACATGTTCAAACCAGTAGTTATAAAATATAATGTATCCAATCCTGTAGCTGCTGATTATGTAGGGCAAAGTTTACCGGATTTCCCATATAGAGAATTTGGTTCTTTAGGGTCAGTCAATTTCTATCTGAAAGAAGCGGCCACTGTAAATGTAACTACTTTTAATGAGACAGGTGATTTGGTTCCGTTTATGTACATGATCAAAGACACAAAGCTAGGGTATCCCATAAAGGAAAAATTTGATGGGCATGTACAACAAGTCACGGCACATTTACCTGCTGATAGGAATTATTCAATTCAGCTATTCCCACAGATGTCAATGCCGGTTAATTATCTTTTGAATAATGTTTCAGATTATGGAAATATGCCACAAATTGATGTTGAATTCAATTTAACAGAAGGATTCATTTGGGTTTCAGGTTATGCGAATTATAATAATGGAGATACTTTTGATGATCTGAGGATAGTTCCTTATTTACTTGAATCCGACGAGATGGTATTTGAGCAGCATCCAATGCCTTACAATATGAGTGCATGGAGATGGCCACAGAAGTCAGATAGTTATGATCCATCTATAGGATTCTATAACATGACCTTAATAGGCTCAGCAATGGGTGCTGATATAATGTTATTCGCCACGGCGAGAAATGGTAGTAGTTATTATGGTGCTTTTGAAAGTTTAACTCTAAATGCCGAATCGAGTGATCGGGAATTGAACTTCACACTCCACCCATTAGTCGGTTCAGAGGCTAATATAACTTTAGATGGCCCAATGGGAGATAGAGTGAATGTAACAACACTTAAGAAATCATTTAAATTGCAAAATTCAACAGGTTCTACACCTAATTCGGCTCACGTTGAATTCCAGGTGGATTATAGTTCCTTAGATAGTGCTGCCTTTACTTTTATGGCTGATGTTCAATCAACAAGTAATGGTATCTTCAGTTTACCAATTCTAAATACAAGTGTTGATGAGGTTAATATTTACAGTCCAAATTTTGCTCCCCTGAAAACATCTTTAACCCAGTCTAATTTACAATCTTCGCCTACAATAATTAATATGACCGCTTTTAATCCAGGTGGGATAGATGAGGTAATGTCCGACCTAAAGATTGGAATGTATACCAGTAATACTACATGTGATGTTCCTTCACCGCCATCGGGATGTTCATTAATCCCACAAGATAAGAATCTTGATGAATTTCATCCATTGACAGTTGTAATGGGTGGGGGGGATATAAGCTTCAGGATGAGAAAGAACAGTAATAATATCACTGTCCATTATGTTAAAGTAGATATGTTGGCGTCAGGTCCACCAGATGTAGCATTCGATTCTTCTGCAAATTCATCTGAATCTGGTAACTCAGTTGAAGAAGCATGGAGATTTGGTAGTCAAGGGCCAGAAATTTATGATTATGTGTTATTGGGAATGCCATACAATGAGAGTAATTATGATGAAAGAGGTAGCTTCAATATCAGGATTGAGTTGTTATACGATGACAATTGGAATGCAATTTGGAATATAAGTCAAAATACGACTGCCCAGATTCCAAGTAGCTATAGTGATTATTTGAATGAACCATATAGAGGATATGTAGACAGTTCGGTTTCTGCGGTGAGTTGTAGTAAAACAGTTAGTACCTCAACATGTTATGTCAATACTGATGATAACATGATTTGGATGAAGATCCCTCATTTCTCTGGTGTAGGACCAACAGTTAATGGGGTAAAAGTTTATACAGCACCAGAAACTCCATCAGGTGATGGTGCGGGTGGTGCAGGTGCAGGATCAACTTCAACACCTTATGCATTAAAACTATGGTTGGCAATATATCCTGAAACACCAGTTAACTGGGAAATAGGTAAAGACAACATAGCTTTAACTGATATTTATTTGGCTGTTAAAAATCAACTCAAAACAGTTAGATTAACTGTAGAAAGTTTATCAGATCTACCATTTTCAGTTGAAAAGATTCAGAAGGGTCTTTATCAGTATCTAAATGTAACAGCAGAAAATGTTGCTGTTGATGATTTGGATTCGGTGAAAATTAAATTCAAAATTGAAAAGTCATGGTTTGAAGAAAACAATTTAGATCCAGATACAGTTCTGTTGAACAGATATTCAGGTAGTGTTTGGACAGGTTTAGAGACCAGCATGACAGGAGAGGACGATACCTATTATTACTATGAAGCATCTACACCTGGGTTCTCATATTTTGCAATAACTGCCAATGAATCAGGAGAAGCACCAGTATGTGGGAACGGTATATGTGAAGAAGGGGAAGACTATAATAGTTGTTCATCGGATTGCCACAAACCGGCAGAGACACCAGTATGCGGTAATAAAGTGTGCGAAACAGGAGAGGATTGTAGTTCCTGTTTATCCGATTGCTCCTGTGCTGAAGGATATGTTTGTGTAGATGGTATTTGTAAATCAAGCAGTATTAAAAAGAAATCTCCGAAGAAGTCAATTGTAATCTTATTATTGATAATTTCAACTATTGGTGTTATAGTTTGGTTAATAAATTCTTTGAAAGAGGAGCACAAAGTTAGAGGTAAGAAATTTAAAGAATTGGAATCTAAAGAGACTCCTAAAAAGAAATCTGGAAAGAAAAAGAAATCGGACAAATAAATTTT
>WJKS01000076.1 GCA_014728985.1 Candidatus Aenigmatarchaeota archaeon | reverse complement strand
TTATAACCTTGATCCTCTTACAAAAGTTTATTCAAGAATACCGATAACAATGTACTTCTGGCTGGAAAATGAGGGGGGTACAGACGCTAGGAAAATTGATTTAAAATTTTTTGACTTACAGGGATTTACAGTTGAAAAAATAGATTGTGAGGACGGTTATTCCACAAGTGATGGGTGTCAAATAGATGTAATAGAGTACCCAGAGGGTTTGTCTGGGCAAGGTAAAAAGGTCCAGGTCCTACTAAGAGCCCCAGGAACAAATGGTGAGAGAACTGTAAGTTTCTCTGTTAGGTATGATTATTCTGGATATACTAGACTCATGTTTAATATTTGGGAAAGAGGTGCTGAGGGACAGTATGGTGAAAAAAGACCTCTTCAAAATACAGGAGGTCCTCTCAAAGTTGAAATTGAATCTGATTTCATCTTAAAAAGAATAGTAGATGATCAGGAAGAAACTGTAACAGAATGGGTGGAAGAAGGTCAGAGATTTCCTATAAAAATAAATTTGGCTGGAGACGATAGTATAGAAGTTGATAGGAACAATTTCAGAATTAGATTTAATCATTTGAGTCCTGTACCTGGAGGAGACTGTGATTTTGAATCAAGGGGAGATTATTATGTTATTGATCAGGAGATAGAGGTCCCAAACAAAGAACCACTTGCATGTGAAATGATAGCCGATACTATAAGTCAGGAATGGGTTACAGGTAGTATAGAAATAGATTATGACTATGGCCACAGATTTGTAAAACAACAAAATTTTGAAATTGAGTCCACGTAAAAAGTTATTATTTCGTTCTGCTAATTATTTTCAGGTAATATGGGAGATCCAATTGATGATTCAGAAAAAAGGATTGAAAGAGAATTAAGAAATAAAGAAGAACTTGAAAGAAGAAGGCATGCTGAACAAGAAAGATTGCGAAGAGAACAAATGAAAGCACAGGAAAGAATGAGAAAAAATATCAAAAATCAACATACTGCCGAATCCTCAAAAGAATCAAAGAAACCGATCGGAAGATATCTTATAATTGGTATAATTCTTTTAGTTATAGGCGGTCTGGTATTCAAATACAATAGCGAAATTAGCGGACTAGGGAGGGACATTTTTATAGGTGTTGAAAAATTACTCCCGCAGGATATAGGTTTGTTTTTTAAATGTGTAACTGGTCAAGCCGATCCAGCAGTATGTTGGGGGAATGAGCCACCGGAACAAACAGTAAGAAATCAGATCTTAGGTATTTACCTTGGGGACGACAACGGAAATTTATTCCAACCAAGAACAGATAGAGACTATCAGTTAATTGTAAATGTGAGAAATTTAGTTGATGAACATATTACTATTGACAGTACAGGGGAACTTCATTGTGAAAGAGAAGATGCTGAAGGTTATCTCAATGACTATTATATCGATTTAGAACAAATTTTACCTGGATCCTTTAAAATAGACCCGGAAGAGGAGATTTCATTGACACTTGAAAGCGAAGAGGAATTAAGTTGTGAGTTAGAGGTATGTGATGAAGTAGGAGCAATAATAACATATTCATATTATAACGAATTATTGACTGATTTTAAAATAGGTGTTGATAAAGAAAGCGCGACTAAAGGTGAAAGTATACTGGATAGAGATCAATTAAGTCAGGGGCCTATTCGTATAGAAACTGAATTCCAGCCATATGACTATTATTATGCAGATAGGGAAATGACAAATCTCAGGATTGTATTTATATTTGAAAATAAGGGCAAAGGCGAGGCAACCATAAACGGAATTGAATTATTGAAAGAGGGTGATACTAGAGACGAGTATTTGAGTCTCCAATCATGTGAATGCCCTGGTTTAGATGAAATTAGCTTTGAAGATGACGGGACAAGAGTAGATTTTGATGATATGAAAGTTAAGGATACAGTCATTTCCTGTGAATGTACTTATAGAAATGTTATAAGTAGTCTAAGTGAGGAACAACTGGAAAATAGATTACCTAAAGGGGAGTTTAAATCTATCCTGTTTAATTTCAAAGTTTATTATGATTATGATAGAACTGTCACCGGCGATTTACCTGAACTTGAGAGAACAGGGTGCCCGGATGAAAACGAAATAACTTATAACGGTGGTGATAGGCCTCCAGGAGACCCATCTCCACCATCACCTAGTGGAACATGCAATGATATTAGTATAGCACCTATTTCTCAGTTCGGATGGGGTTATCCTGCTAACTTAGAAGCTGGATGGTGTGGAATTACATCTGCTGCAATGTTATTCAGTTACGAGACTGGTAGAACTATAACACCGCCTGATGTTTATGACTATTGTGAAGATTACTGTGAAAATTGGCTGTGGTGGCCGAGCTGCGGTGCTCAACATTTTATAGGACAATCCTTGAATGAGGCTAATTTACCTTCATATCAAAGCGGTTATATCGAAGATCTTAGGAACTATGTATGTGATCAAGATCAACCTGTAATTGCAAAAATCTCTTCTATGCTAGGTAGTGGTGAATTAATAGATCATTTTGTTCTGGTAACTGCTGTAACGGATGAGAATGTAATTTACAATGATCCCGCAACTGGAAGAACTGAAACACGAAACCATGCTTACTTTTTTGAATTAGCTAATAGGTTGAGTAATTATCAAATCAGATATGTCTAAGTTAACTTATCTAAACATCTAAAACAATATAATTATTACTTCTTTGATTCCAAGAACTTATAAAACCGTCTTTTGGATAAACAATTCTTTCACCCGCTTCTAAGGGACATCCTGACACCGTAGTATATGGATCATTGACTATAACATAACTATCTCCATAATCACTATAACCCACAATCACTATAACATGACCATTAACAGAATAACAACGGAATTGGTAATCCTGATCACCGAGTCCATTTCCGACTATTAAAGGTTTACCCGAATCTATTTCAGAAGTTAAAGTTTCCCAAGTACCACCTGTATCATAGGAAAAATCCATACCACTTTCATCGGTTAAAGTACTTCTAATATTGTAATAACTTGATTGGGTACAATAAGAGCCGCCTATCATAATATTAGATACTAAATCATCAATGGTTGAATCAATGTCATAATACTTTAGCATCATCCAAGCAGATGTAGGCCCACATAAGTTGTAACATGCGTCCAAACTGTTATAAGAACAAGTTGTTCCTATAAACTCTCCACATTGATTTTTATAAGGAACATCCATATAAACACTATTGGGTGGACATTCACCTGGACAACATTCTTCCCCACAGTCAACAAAATCTGGATCCCATACCTTAGCTTCATCTCTCATATCTTTACAATAATAACATTGTCCTGTACCTAATGGTCTTTCAGACTCACACTCTAACCAACTTTGATAATAAGGATAGACTGTTTCATCAACATACCTTAATATTACCCCAGCTTTCCAAGCTTCTATACCACAGAATACCCCATGTTCTTCACACATTTCTTCACATGCTTCTGTCATTATATCAATATTGTTAATACTTTCCCATCTACTGTCTCCTACTATATTTATTGCCTCCTGAATAGTTCCCTGCCCGCCATTATATGCTGCCATACCTAACTTGATTAAATTATCATCATCGTATTCATTAAATGATTCCATGGAAGATAGTTTACTTTTCAGAATTCTAACACCACATCTTATATTAGCATGGACATCAGTTCTAATAACCTCCCATCCACCATCACATCCTAGAGATGTACTTCTGGTTATTTGCATTATTCCACAACCTGAAGTCTCAGAACAAGTTGTTTCCTGATTCCATGCACTCTCCTGAGTTATTACAGCAGCAACTAATCTAGCCGCATTATCATCCCCACCTGTATAATCATCAAGCCCTTCATCTTCAACAGCTTCGTAAATTGTCTCTCTATAAAGATTGTAATCATCAATGAAATCTGTTAATCTAGTATCAGAACAACTTACTATTGTTCCTGAACCAAACTGAGGCGGATTGACCGGGGGAATATCTTCAGGTAAATCAATGATATCAACTTCACAATTATCAGTATCCGTGACCGGATCTAATAAAACCCTATTTCCAGAAACCAGATAAAACTTCAATTCAATAGGCTGATAACCCACATTCCCGCTTTCATCTAAAACTGGGTATAATTTTCCTGAGGTATCCCTAATAGTAACTAAAACCCTTACCGAACCTGAGTAATCGAAAGTACAGGTTACATCTCTCAGGTAATCGTAATGTTCCACACACCCTTCACATAGTTCTACAGTCTCAGAACACTCATTATCTTCGCAGTAACAGCCATTGTAAATTTCTCCAAAGGGCGTATAAGTATAACATTTCTGACAATGATCAAATGAATCACATTCACTTTCTGTAGTGTAACCGCCACCACAGTCAACAGAATAAGGGTCCTGACAAAACTCACATTCACTTATAGTATCATAACAGTCCTCTTCTTCACAATAACAGCCTGTATAATAAGTAGTGGTCTCATAACAGCTCCTACAGTGATCAATACTATGACAATCTATCTCACCAGTATCCAACCCACCACAATCTACAGAGTACATATTTACACAGTCACAATGTATCTCATCATCCTCAATAACATCTGCCTCATCCCAACTGCAATCAGGTTGAAAAGAAACCTCAACATCGGTAACAGGATTTAGAATGTCTACATTAATCTCAATGTCCCCTACTGATATTATAGCTTCAACATTATCAATTATCCTCGCCCTAAGATCCTCATCCCAATTAGGATATCTTGAAATTAATTGTGACCTTGGATCAAGTTCATTCTCACATATATCACCAACATCAATAGTTACCGAATCAGATGGTATCTCATTAATAGCGCCTTCTATAGAATTTCTTATACTGTCAATGTCTATAAACATTTCTTTCCCCGATTGATACATATCAAGTACATTGGTATTCAGAGTGGTTTCTATCGAGTCTTCTCGTATATTCAACTTTTCTCTATCCAATTCCAGATTCTGATTGGATGAAACCTGAACTCTAATCTCCGAATCTTCTAAAGACTCTATTTCAAAATAACTATAGCTTGGAATTTCGACCTCTATATCAGCTTCCTGGTTATAATCTTCTAGTGCTTCCAACATCAATCTACCGGTATACGAAAACCCTGGATATCCTCCAGTAGAAGTGTACTTCCTCCAATAAGGGATACATCCCTGAGAATCCTGATTTTCAAGAGTATAATAACCTCCTCGAGGACCTGTAAGGTAAAATGCTTCATAAAAGGAATATTCTAGTGCTTTTGATACACCTATCTTGGAAAGCTCAACTTTGTTTATCCCGTCTATCAGATTCATCTCAGTGAAAGCTCTTCTAGAAACACTTGTACGACCATGTAAAGCTAGGAAAGTTGTTCCTCCCACCATCAATGTCCCAAAAAACCCTAATAACAAAAGACCAAATGTTCCTATTCCTTTTTTCAATTGATCACCAGAGTTAGTTCTTCGGTTAACTTATCTGAATTATATGGTAGAGAAATGAAAGTTTCCTTTCTATAATCTTGAGGATTACAGTCTGGACTCTCTGATAATGTTTCCTCAGAAGTTGAGAGACTATAACATTCGCTCTCGACAATTTTATCCAATCTTTCTGTTATTAACTGACCCAAATCGTTTATATTGGGATTTCCAAAAACTATATACTCACCTATTAATTCCTGGATAGATTTACCATTATGAGTGGAAGAGAGTAAAGTTATCAAAACCATCTGAGAATTATCATGTGTCTCCTCATATTGAATTACCCTGACAAGGGGTCCTACCAGATACTTCAAAGGCGCCCATAATATAAGAAGTATCAGAATACTGGCGAACCCTAATAGGATTGGTAATGAGATATCACCTTTCATGAATATTAGTTTTGGATTACCAGATTATATCATTTTACAATCATCTATAGCCGAAGGTTTAGTTATATCAAATTCCTGGCATCCAATCGGTTCTATTTCGCCCCAATCACCTGGGTCTTCACCTCTTAGTTTCCATCTCTCGCAATAGTTAAGTAATTTGGCTGTACATGAAGCTTCAGTCGCATCAACGTCTACTAGATGCAACCAATTCCAAAGAGAAATAATGGTAAATAAAAGAAAGAGTGTAATCGCCCCTATTAAGAAGATTGTATGGGTTGATATTGCTTTGGGTGACATATACTCATTTAATCTTAATTAGGTCCCAGGAAGATCAAGGAGTTCCGCACAATATAGCGCACTAGAATCCAACCTATATTTAGCACAATCAGGAGCAAATCCTCCAGTAACCTCAAATCCTCCACTTGGTTTTTCATTGGGATCAAACTCGTATACAGACCATTGTGTACAATAAGCAGTTAATCTAGCCCTACAATAAGTTTCACTTACTTCTCCACCGCCCTTCCCAATCCACGTCCACACAAGATAACCAAGACCGACCAAAACTATTAACCCAACCGCAAGTGCAACGATTGTTTGAGTAGCAGTCATACCTTTCCTCATAACTTCACCTTAGAATTATTTTTTGATTTACTAGTTATTAAATGTAATTGGTCATCCTAGATAAGTGAAGGACTTCGAATCTGAATTATCGGTTTTATCAGTTTCATCCACATCATCAGCGTCAACATTTATTGTAACTATATAATTTCCCGGAACATTAAGTTCAACAGGTTCTGATTCAAAGTCCAATTTATAGATTCCATCTGATATCTCCTCAAAATCCTCATTTGTGAAAACTCCAGTACCGTAACTGGTTCCCTCTATTCTCCAAGTACAGGTTATCTCTTCTCCTTCCTCCAGGTTTTCTCCGAAAAGGAATATACCTGATTGGAACGTATCACCACGCTGAATTCCCTCAAAGGGAAAGGCTCCTATTTGGGGAAAAATATTCAATTCACTTGGAACGTCACATCTATAATTACCATCGGGGAATTCTTCACAGGAAGGACATATACTAGGACAATTGTTATCACTAGGATTACATATATCTCCACATTCTAAATACCCAAAAGTCGTACTAGTAGCTTCATAATTCTCACATACACCATCGATACATGATTCTGATTTATAGCAACACATATTCGGATTTAAATCATAAAGTGGATTTATCATACATCCTTTACATAAAACAGCACATGTATCTTCTTCTGGATCCCTTAAATGACATTCAGGATCATTAAATCTAACAAGTAATTCTGGGTTCCCACCATTGTAGTCCAAATATTCAATATTTATGTAACCCTCGCAAAAAGTATCTGAAGTGCCTAAGTTAATACTTGAATAATACTCTCCAGTATATGCTCCACCACCACAACCAACCAACAACCCAACATAGCCCTGACTTATTGTATCAAATCTAATATGGGTCCCTGAATCTCCTCTATCACCTTTCGCAACTATTCTATAGTTTAGATCTTCCTCTGCAGAAGCGAAGGTTAAAACTCTATCAACATTGTATGGAATTGTTTTATAAGAAGGGTCAGATTTAACTAATGTTAATTTTGCGTTCATATCAGTTACAAAAGCCCCTTCTTGCCTCGAATAAGAGGAATAGAGGTACATTTTACCCTCATTTACTCCCATTTTTTCATAAGAATTACCATAAGTCTCCCCAGAAATTACACAATTAGTTTTTTCAGCATCATCTTCATCTATTAAAGAATTCTCAAAAATTAAAACATTCATTTCTATATCTCTACCAAATATGTTCCTTATAAAGTTCCAGGCCTCGGCTATATCACCCATAGTTAACATGTAAATGTAATCTATAAAATCTGCATCTCCTTCTAGAGGAAGTATACAATCATATCTTGACAAATAATTAGATAAAGAATTGTCTTCCCCTACATCTATGGTTAAATCCCCCTCCAATTCAACTTCAACCGGGTATTGCAATGCATTAAACCCACATATCTTGAAATCATTATCCATCCATTGTTCGTCTTCACAGAAATCTGATTTACAATTTACTAGGGAAAAATCATTATCCTCTATTTCCAAACAACCATCTTCACATCTATCATAAGCACATTGAATGGCTTCTTTTAAAAGATTTCCTCTAGTTTCCTCCTCATAAATATCCATGCCTAAGATATCTTGTAGGCGCTTCACAACGCCCTTCATGATAGTACCTCCCTGCCCCAAAAGAAAATAAGATATCACAGTCATAACTAAAATTCCTAAAACTAATTTAAAAACTGTTTCTATAGCTATACCCTTACTCATACTAACATCCTCTACACATACCCAAATCGTTACCTAAAATATTATGACAAAATAACTTACATCTAATACCCAAAAGAGCTTTTTGAACACCTGCCCCAACAATCTCTGTGCCTTTACTGAGGAAGAACCAAAGTAAAGCCAGGGCTATTATACCGACTACTAAAGATATTATGAAAGTCATTATTTTACCGGTAACTCCTTTTCTCGTCATGGCTGAACAATCCCTTTAAGAATATTTATAGCAGAGGAATAAAATAAAGTTATTATCACTATAACTATTATCAATAGAATAATGAACCATAAAGTGTATCTTGAAATGTCTCCTTTACTATTCATGTAATCCCCAAACTTCCCAGAGTTATTAATGAAGTCAGCATCAAATAAAGTACAATTGAAGATATAGAGTAAATTCCCAATGCTATTAAAAGGGATTTCCCAATATCATATTTTCTTTGAATTTTCTCGTCCCCGTATTTTATTATACTCAAAAAAAGCGCTATCATAACCACGACTTCTATTAAATAAATACCAACAATTAACTGGAAGTAAGAGACAGGTAATATTTGATCCATCATCAAGATAGACTCAAAAAATGTACCTCCAACTGAACCTATAGGCCCATAATCATTCAAAGTATTCTGAAAATTAGCAACCCATTCGCTCAAATTAACCATCATGTACATCATCAATGCAGCTAAAGCAACAACAATACCAGATGCAATCGGGGCAAGTATGAGTGATTGTATATTCATGGTAGAAGTGACATCAGAGAGCATATCCTCCAAATATTCTTCAATTTCCCTCATATTTTTCAGATATTTTGAAATTGATAATACAGAATCAGATAGAACTCTGCTTCCTGAAGAAGATATCTCTGATATAGCTTTGAAAATTGCACTGATGAGATAAGAGGGGAATTCATATATTGCCCCAGTTTTTGTATTGAACAAAGCCTGCCTGAAGGTCATCCCAAAAATCTGAATATTGTTTGTAATTACTCTAAACATTTTCATTATCTTTAATTCACTGATCTTATCCTTCATTTTAAGAATATTATTTTCGATAGAACCTCCACTTCTCAGTTGATGTCCCATCTGAAATAAAACCATATGTAATTCATTTTCCATCTCAATAATCTCATCCTTTTTCTTAAGTTTTGGAAGACTTGAAATGAAACAATGACTGGAAATACCTAAACACAACCCTGCTGTAATCATCATCGAAAAAAGGAGTGACTGGAAATTAAATGGATCATCTGTAGTTACTATTTTATAGAGTCCAATAGTGACCAAGGGTATAGCTATCAGTAACGGGATTATTATACTTAGATCTAAAAATTTGTCCATGCCTTTTTTCGGTTTCTCTAAAATTTCTGGCTGATGAAAGGTCGCAGGTCTTTTCTTTAAGAAAGACATCATCAAGAAAAATACTACCAATGGAAGTATAATGTTATATCCTAATACTATTGCTAAAGGTTTAATGGCGTCCGGCATGAAAACAGTAACCATAGGGAAAAACATCAATCCTATAATTGGTAATAATATCCCCAAGGCGTTAAGTACATTAAGTGATGACTTCATCTCACGGGAATATCTTCTCATGCTATTTTTAGTTCCATCAAGTACCATTCTGACTGCCTCATTTAGAGATTCTTCTCTTTGCTGTATTCCCTGATAAATAGAGGACTTAATTAAATTGATTGATTGGGTAAATTCTTGATTTTCACGTTTCCATTTCTTAATAAAAACGTCCAAGGCCTTTTCAAAAGAGAAATATTTTCCATTGTACACGTTCCATACTAATTCCCCCAAATCTACACCCAGAGGTCCCCGGAGATTTGAAGCTGTGAAAACCACCGCACTCTCAAGATTTGATTTGATTTTCATGGACACAGTCATGTAAACAGTCGCCAAGACCATTTCAGAACTAGCCCTTATTTTATACTGGGTAGCATAGAAAAATGGGTAATTAAAGAGGTAGTAACCAAAACCGAATATAGCGACCAAAAAAAGTATTGATAAGAAGGTTGGTATAAAACCCATTATCGTAAGCATTAAAAAGGTTAGAAGTAAAACTAAGGTTGTAAGAAGTGATAATATAACTGGTCCTCTAGGAGTAATTTCAAGGTGACAAAATTCTATCGCTTCATTAAAATCATTTTCTTTTATTACAGGAAGTGGTAAAGATATGGTATTTTCCAGGAAATTGCATATTCTCTCATAAAATATTTTTTTTCTGGGCTTTATCCCCATTTTGAGTAAACTTTGCTTCTTTCCTTCTATTATTTCAAACACCCTTAAGTCTTTTTTTTACTTCTTCTTTAAACCATTTTTCCCATTTTTTATATATTTGATCTGAGTTCAAACTTCCTACTTCTCTCTTAACTTCCTCAGATATCATATGGAACATATCATTTGATTTGACGACCCAATTTGCTTCCAATATCTCATCATTATTTAACTTTTTCGCATAATCTAACATTGTTTTCTTTACTTTTCCTCGGAGCAATATATTATCCCATACCGCGTCCCAATTTCCATGCCATTCTTTGACTCTTTTTGCAATTTCATTAACAATATAGGATTCCCCGTTAACTAAAGTACTAGTGGGTTTCAAAGTATCTTCTTTTGCATTGTATTCCATCAGATTTACAAATGCATTCTCTTCAAGAGGATCTTCCCTCCATCTTTTCCTAATTTCAGTTACCTCAAGTACCCTCCTCATTCTATGAAGTCCATCGGCACTCCTTATCATCCCACAAATAACAATGACATCAGTTGCTTTGAAACTTGTTTTCGGAACACCAAGGTCATTAACTACCCTGTCAAATACACCGTAAGCAGATTCACCATGAATCGTCCCTGCAACAACATGAGCCAATGCACCTATACGCATAGCTTCCCAAAGGGCTTGAGCCTCTTTACTTCTAACCTCACCTATTATAAGACACGAATCTCCTAAACGTAAGGCGGTTCTTAAAGCCTCATCAGCCGGCAATTCTGATTCTATTCTTGTGATTACTGACCTAGATTTCATTCTCTCAATATTATATCCTATATTCCTCAACTGGGAAACAGGTAATTCAAGTGTATCTTCAACAGTCACAATACGGAACTTCCTCATTATTTCAAGCATAGTTGCCCCCAATAAACTGCTCTTACCACTAGACCTTCCTCCAGCTATCAACAATGAACGAGACCCCTGAACAAAGAAGTTCATCAAACCAGCGAACATCGGATTCAAGTACTGAACCTTCAAAAACAAAGGATAGGTCCACGGTCTATCTCTATGCCTCCTTAAAGCATAACCTATTCCCTCTGGGCTTAGAGTTCGTGTAATTGCAGCAACCCTAGCCCTACCTTCAGGAACCATTAACTCTGTATCCAATACAGGATTCGCCTCATCCAACGGTCTCCCTGACAACATCCTAAACCTAGTAGCCCAACTTTCAGCATCCTCCTTAGTAGGTATAAGATTGGTCTCGCATTCTTCAAAATCACCATGACCGACATAAATCGGCATTACACCTATTGGCGAGTTGATATAAACGTCTTGAACCTTGGAATCGGCCAACAAGATTTCGAGTATTCCAAATCCAGCAGTGTACCTCACAAGTATATTGGTTAATTTATGCAACTCATTTGAAGAGAGCCTTATTCCCTGTTCATTAGATAATTTAAGGATAGTATCCCTCCCCATATTCATAAAAACCTCCCTAGCCCTCTGGGGATCTACGAATTCGGTTTGTGAAGGTTTTTGTTCTGCCAATATTTTTCTTGCGGTATCTATCAGAAAATATTTCCTATCCGATAACTTGAATTCAGGTGGTGTTATATGGTAGAAATACCTCACCTTACCAGGAACTCTGAAAATCTCAACTCGAATATCGCCGGGAACTTTATATCTGTCAATTAGTCTGGATCCTTTCGGAGGAACGGAAACGTATCTTGTCAGCATAAAAACAGGTCTTATAAGAGGAGAAAAAATTTTCCTATAAAGAGACCTGTCACCCAAGCGATATCCATGAATATCATTTTTAACCAACTGTATTAACCTTAGAGACCCAATACTTTTTTTGATTCGTCCCAAAAAAATAAGATATTCTTTATAATCATTTCTGGTCGATCCTTTACTTCTACTGTATTTTGTTTTATATCTCCTTATCAGTCTTTTGATTTTGACAAAAGCTGCAATTGGATCTCTTCTCAACATCTCTTTTATAACAATTTCAAGTTCTTGTCTGATCCCAGGTATTGTTTTTTGAAGCCTCATCAAAATTGGATTATCCAAAACTCTATCTTCAGATAAAAGTTTGTTGTAAAGATCAGCTACTTCCAACAGTAGTTTTGTTTGCTCATAATCATACTCATGTTCTCTTCTTTCTGAAAGAATTATTCTATCTATCTTTTTGACATTTCTTAATTTATCAATAGTTGTAGCCATACATACATCAAAGTCTTCTATTGAGGAACCGAAAACACACCCTTTGCAATTTACCTTTAATATTCCCTCAATGACTTCATAATTACAAACTGCCACAACTAACACCTAGACTGTAAATTTATTTGTATACAATAACAATAATTATTATTGATTTCATGGTATTTGAAAGAAAGCCCCCTCAGAATGTCAGTCCTATAAGTGGTGAAGTAGTTAGGATAACAAATGACAACACCAGAAGGATAAGAATAGTTGAGCAAAGTCTTGAATCATCTAGAAACAGAATAAGTTCATTGGAAGAGAGATTGATAGATGAGATCGGGGATATTAAAAAATGGATGGATCAATTATCAACAGACGTTAAAGAAGTCGCAAAAAATCTCAAAAATATAAAGGCAGAAATACTTAGAATAAACAAAGAACTTGATAGAACTGCTAGAAGATCAGAAATAAACGAGCTAGAAAGCCTATTGGATCTTTACAACCCAATAAAGTCACATTTTGTAACAAGAGAAGAAGTTGTAAGGATATTGGAGAGGGAATTGAAAAAGATTTAATAGTCGAAAAGGACAAAATTTAAATTAAGAAATTAATTAATAGAAAGGTGCAAAATTTGATAAAATTTTTAGGCTCAAATAAAAAAAAGGAACCGGAAAAGCCTCCAGGTCTAGGTAAAGGATCAATTCCAACGAGCAAGATAAAGTCCCTAAGTAACAAGGGCTTTTCGGAACCAGAGATTATTGACATTCTAAGAAAAGAAGGCTATAGTTCAGATGAAATAGATTCTGGATTAACTCAAGCTTTGAAATTAGGAGTTACTGGACAGGATGAAGGTGGTGGTAGCACAATGCCTACACTTCAGGAACTTCAAAGTCAACAAACACAGCAGAATTTTCCTCAACAGCAGATGATGCCTAGGGGAGAAGAGGTTCAAATGCCTCAGATGCCTGAAAAATCTATGCAATATCAACAGAGTTATTATCAAACTTCCGACTATAACACAGAAGAATTAGTTGAATCAATAGTTCAGGAAAGAATGACAGAATTGGATAGTAAATTGGGGGAATTCAAAAGTAAATATAAGGATTTAGAAAGAAAAATGGCAAACATTCATAATCAACTGTCAGTCGTCTCAAAGGGTAGAAGTGAAAGTGAACATGCTATTATGAGTAAGCTGGATTCTTATGGAGATACCCTTACACAAATGAATGGAAGACTTTCAAGTCTAGAAAAGGCTTTCAAAGAAGCATTACCTGCTCTAATAGAAAGCGTGAGATCACTCACAGATCTTGTTGGGAGACTAAAGAGAGAAGCCTAGACAAGATATTTATTATCGTTTTCTTAATTATTTCATATGGTTAGTCCTTTTGAAGCAGTTGCCAGAAAGCTTGGGGAATTAGGGGTATACGATTTTTTATTACCATGGATAATAACCTCCGCAATTATTTGGGGTTTATTGGAGAAATCCAAACTTTTTGGTGAAGGTTCTGTAGCTATCAATTCTGTTCTATCAATATCAATATCTTTTTTCATCTGGGGATTTCTTATTTTTACGGGAAGTAATGAAGTTGGTAGTATGTTATCCAAATTCTTCACCCAAATATCTTTTGTCGCTGTAGGTTTTGCTGCTATACTTTTAGTTGGAAGTTTATTTTACCCAGACTTTCCGGCAGCCTTAGAAGATAGAATACCTAAAGAGTCGATGTTCTGGATTGTTATTGTTATTGGACTTGCTATAGCAATTTCAGTTGGTCTGATAAATGTAGGTAGAACAATATATCAATTCCTATCAATATCAGGTTCTATACCAGGAGGCGATGCCAGCTTATTAATGGTCGCTGTGATTGTTTTAGCTTTATTATTGTTAATTGTAAATGCGTTTTGAGGGGATTAATTGCCAGATGTTTTCACAATCGTGATAAAAAAGCTTGAAGAACTGGGAGCATTTAATTTCTTATTTCCATTTATGTTAACTACTGCAATTTTTTACGGGCTTCTCCGAAGATCGAAAATCTTTATGGTTAGGAAAAAGGAGTATGTCGTGGTTAACAGAGACACTGGGGAAAAAAAGGAGTATGATGTAGAGGTCGGAGGTGCTGTTAATGCTGTGGTAGCTGTAATCGCTGGTTTTATGGTTTGGGCTTATCCGATTCTGGCAGGAGTCAATATTCAGCAGCAACTATCTGTATTTTTTATGCAAGGAGCTATCGTCACCTTAATTTTTATTATAGGTTTAATGATATTAGGAATGTTCTTAAAACCTGGTGTTGCGGATCAGTTACATGAACTCATTTTCAAGGATGGGAAATTTGGTGTAACTGCGATAATTATCATATGTATAGGAGTTGGTGTATTGGTATTTGTAACTAGCGGGCTCCTTGATCTGATAGTTGGACCTGTATTTACAAAAATAGATTTGGGAAATGATATGATACTCACTATAGTGGTGTTAGGTTTATTAATACTGCCGCTTATATTTATATTAAGAGATGCTAAACCAATGGTAAAAGAACCAAAGGAGGGAAATGGTGATTAATAATGAGTTTATTGGAAAGTTTTCGAAATCTGCTTTTCCAGCAGGGTATTTATGAGTTTTATTTTCCATTTTTGTTAACATTTGCAATATTTTACGCTTTAATCAGAAGAACACAAGTTTTTGGTAATGATAATGTTGCGAATAAAATCAGTTTGTTAGTATCTTTAATAGCAGCATTTTATGTAATGGCTTTTAGTCCTGTAGCCACACCAATTAGTCAGTTTTTCTCAACTTTCTTTGCAGGAACCTCAATATTACTAGTCACAATTCTATCGTTGTTGATGATAACAATGATGTTGTTCGGTCCATTTTGGAATAAGTTGGATGATATGAAATGGTGGGGAGATAAACTTCCATGGTTCATAGGAGTTGGGTTACTCCTCACTTTAATCATGTTTGTTGCCAGCGGAGGGATTCAATTATTTGGAATTATAGTACCACCTAACTTTGGTATACCAGGTATATCTGGGGAAGATATCGCATTGATAGCAATGTTAGTCTTAACCGGAGTAATAATATTCGGTGTACAAGGAGAAGTTGGTGAGAAAGAACCTAAATTGAAAGAAGGACAATCAGGAGGCTGAATGTTCAAGTTTTTTTTATTTTTCCTATTTCTTCTCCACATTCAAAAAGACCCCAAGCAAAAGAAATTAGTTCCCAGGCTTTAACGTAATCTCCTTTTTCTAAGAAATGTTCTGTATCAATAATATAAGCATGAATATTCTTTAAGATTTCATCTCCCTTACTTTCATTAGATTTAGTTCTATCCAATTCTTTCTTGAGTTTACCTAACCACTCTTCAATAAGTTCTCTCGGTATTTTATCCTTTATCATTCAATCAACCCGATAATAACTCAAATATTCTTGTTCAGTAAAGTGTAGGCTTTCAGGTAATATTAACACAAATGGTGGATCACCAAAATCCTCAGTAAGTAATTCTTTAATTTTTCCATAGATTATAAAAGGTTTTTCAGTCCCTGACCTTCCAAATACAACTAATTCTCTCTCCTCAGAAATATTATCAGAACCTAGCAAAATCTCAATTCCCTGTTTGGGCGACATAAATTTATTTTCTTCAGAAATTAAGTCTAGTAAACACAATGTATGTAAACCTCGTTCTATGTTCCCATCAATAGTTTTGTAAATACTTTTTGGGGTTTCATTACTAATCTTTTCTGGGAACGGTATTGTAACGGTTGCTCCAAACTTGTAAAGATGTAAACCTGTTTCACTCACTGTTGAATAAATTGAAGCGTTGTGTATAATGTGCGTCTCTATTCCATTTTTTTTAGCTTCTAAAAGTAGAGAAGTATGTGTAGTTGCAACCAGAGGATCACCCAGAATTAATACAGAAATTTTCTTTTCTTTAGCTTCAAATAGAATCTTGTCAGAATTCTCCTCCAGATCAGATCTTTCCAATTTAATTATCTCTTTACCAACTACCTTTGCCAAATCTTCCAATGAACCATTCCATTTTGAGGTATAGGTCTCTAAGTATATCTTATCTGATTTTCTACATAGTTCTAAACCTTCCAAAGTTATGGAATTCTCGTTATTTAATCCAAGTCCAATTAAATTTAACATTGTTACCAAAAATCAATTTGTTTAAAGACTTAATAATATTACTATTGAATTAAGATTTGATAATAATGATACCTTCAAGTTATGATATACTCGGTTCCCGGGAAAAGGCCATAGCGATAATAGAAGATATGGAGAACCCGAAAGAAGCAGCCGAACATATAATGAAAGAACATAAAAATGTAGAATCAGTTCTGATGAAATTGTCCGAAAGGAAGGGACTGCAAAGGAAGAGAGAATATAAACTAATCATAGGTAACCCAGATACAGAAGTTATTCACAAAGAAAATTACTGTAGACTGAAATTAGATCCAAGGAAAACTTATTTCTCAGGTAGAGAAAGCACAGAAAGGTTGAGGATAGCAGAAAAAATAGAGGGTGGAGAAACTGTTCTTGTGATGTTTGCAGGTATAGGCCCTTTCTCAATTTTAATAGCAAAAAAACAACCGGAAGTAGAAAGAATACCATCAATTGAGATAAATCCAGAAGCAGTAAAGTATATGAAAGAGAATATAAAATTAAATAAGGTGGAAGGGAAAGTAATTCCAATTCTAGGAGATGTCAATGAGAAATCTCCAGATTGGTTCGACCAGTGTGATAGAATAATAATGCCTCTCCCACATAAAGCAAAAGATTATCTTGGCTTGACAGGAAAATGTCTTAAGTCAGATGGAGGAGTAATTCATCTTTATATTATAGAATCAGAGGAAAATGTGGAGGGAGAAACTAAAAATTTGATAGGGAATTTTCAAGAAAAAACGGCCTATAAAATCAATTACAAAATACATAAAGTGCTTCCATATGCACCAGGAGTGTACAAATATTGTGTGGATATTCAGGCCAAATAAGGGTTATTTATTTGAAAAATATCAGCTACCCATCCAATAGAATAGAACCCAGCGTATGAAAACAATGAATTAATAAATAACTTGGAAACCAAACTTGCTAAAAAATATTTTTTAAAATCGTATTCAATAAGACCACAGAATACAGGCAAAAAACTACTAGTGACTGGCATAATACCTAAAACTACTAACCACCAAAAACCACTGTGCTTTTCAAATTTTTTTCTTATCTGATCTAATTTCCTACCATATTTCCTCTCGACTAAATCATTTGATCCACGTCCAAGCAAATATCCAAATATCGAACCAATAGCCGCACCTAATCCAGACACAGACCCAATTAAGAAGGGATTTAGTATTCTCCCAAATGTAAAGACAAAAAATATAGTTGGTAAGGGGAAAAGTGAGAAAGTTGCACCCTCTATGAATGTAAGTATGAATAATCCCAAATAACCCCATTTATAGACAATTTCGTAACCATTAGTGTAGGCCATGAATAAGAAACTAGTTAAATTTCTCATAATTATCTAAATTAGAATTAGTTCGATTAATACTTAAACTAATACAATGATGAGGCTCAATATATTGAAAATAACTAGAATAACCCAAACCCAGATTGACCACCTAAGTATATGAC
>WJKS01000075.1 GCA_014728985.1 Candidatus Aenigmatarchaeota archaeon | reverse complement strand
TTCGTGATATTCCTTGTCGCAACTTATACACAGAATTGATCTTTCGTTAACCATAGGTATTATTTAAGTATTCCAAGGAAATAAATTTAGTGATTAATATGTTGAAAGTGTTGTTTTTTTATAAGAAAGATGAT
Source organism: Candidatus Aenigmatarchaeota archaeon (assembly GCA_014728985.1). Taxonomy (GTDB): domain Archaea; phylum Aenigmatarchaeota; class Aenigmatarchaeia; order CG10238-14; family CG10238-14; genus CG10238-14. The sequence continues at coordinate 9,086 of WJKS01000075.1, read as the reverse complement.
GGTCCTTCTAAGATACAGAAAGAATTACTAAGGAATATTGAGTATATTCTTAAGAAAAAGGTGGAGGTTGAGAAAATAGATATGGATGAAAATAAAAGAACGGTCGAAAAATACGGTATCAAAGAAGTGCCTTCTATTGTAGTAGAAAAAGATGGTAGAGTCACGGATAAGTTTTCTGGGTTGACTCAGGACTTGTTCTTGAAAAGGGCGTTAGAGAGGAATATGTGAATCCTATCTACTCCTAATATTAGGGAAAATTTTTCAAGGAGACATTCATACCAAAAGTTAAAATCTACTTTTTCTTTCTACTTTTGCGTTTCCCTTTCCCGAGGAAATCTTTATACAATTCCCCGAAACTTAAGTTCGAAAACCTTGTAATATACACAGAAATCGAAAGTGCTACTAAAATGACTCCTATACCAACTAATGATACAGGATCCATCTTATCAAAATCAATTAAAATTATTTTTCTTGATATGGCTATTATTGCGGTCATCAAAACGACTTGAAGATGAACCTCATTCTTGAAAATATATGATTTTATCGTTTCCAAAAGTTCTATACCCACTAACACTAATAAAAAGAGACCAAATATTTCTGTCAAGCCATTCAAATCAATAAAGAAGTTTTGGCTGAACATTCTTGTTATTATTACATAACCCATTTTAACTGTTGATAATATAACTACCAAAAGCATCATCATTGTCAGCACAAAGAAAATTACTTTTTCGATGAAATTTACTTGCTTCTGCATAAAACCAAATTTATTTTATATTAATCATATTTATACTTTCTACCCAAAAAAGGGATTTCCGTCAACGCAAAAACAATTATTAACTCCTCCTACAAATATTATTAGTGTTATCATGAAAGAAGTTAAAACACTCAAAGATGTCCCTGAAGAAAAGTTTATAGTAGGTGGTTCTGCTGCCTGCCAGGGTTGTGGTGCCGTTTTGGGACTTAAACTAACCTTAAAGGCACTAGGAAAAAAAACCATTATAGTAAACTCCTCTGGATGTATGACATTACTTCCTGTTTATCCTTACACGCCATTCAAAGTACCCTGGATCCATGTTGCTATTGAAAATGGTGGTGCGGTTGCTTCTGGGATATGTAGAGCATTAAAAATGAAAGGAAGGACTGGTGTTAATGTTGTCGTGTATGCGGGTGATGGGGCTACTTATGATATAGGATTTCAGGCTTTATCAGGTGCATTGGAAAGAGGAGATAATTTTATTTACGTTTGTTATAACAATGAATCCTTTGGAAATACTGGAGTCCAAAGGTCATCGGCAACGCCCTATGGCGCTTATACCACAACTACTCCACCAGGGAAAAATAGTCATGTAGGAAATCCAAAGCAAAGGAAGCCATTGAACAAAATCGTTGCTGCTCACGGGATACCTTATGTTGCTACCGCTTCCGTTGCATACCCAATCGACTATATAAGAAAACTCCAAAAGGCATCAAAAATAAAAGGACCCAAATTTATTAATCTACTCTCACCTTGTCAACCAGGATGGGGATTTGACACATACAACACAATTGATGTGGGTAAACTAGCCGTGGATACAGGATTTTGGCCTTTATATGAGATAGAGAACGGTAAGTTCAGATTAACCATGAATCCTGGAAAACTTAAACCTGTTGAGGAATTCCTAAAAACTCAGGTCAGATTCAAGCACCTCCAGAAAAAAGATATCATGTTGATAGAGCAGGACATCAAAAATAAATGGAGGAAATTACTCAAAGGGAATTTTTGGGAAAGTTAAGTGAAAATCATCCTTTTCCTAATTTAAAAAGGTCTTTAAAAGCTTTCAAAAAGATATTTAAGTGTAATATTTTTAGATACTATTTATGGGAAAAGGAAAAACCAGGGTAAGAGATTTACTGGATACTTTTAGTAGATTGGGTATAACTATTCCAAGAGAATTACACTGGTGTTATTTGAGTCCCCAAGACGTAGAACAGTTAGGAAGATTGGAAGTATATGATGAGGGAACCATTGATTTTGATGCTCTCGAAGGATATCAAAGATTGTTTAAAGACCCAAAAACTGGATATTTGTACTCTTCGGGGAATGGCCATTTTCTTGGCCCCCAAAGTTTTGAAATTAGCTTATTCCCATTTCATATAGGAAGAACGAGATCATACGATCCCCTTATAACCAGGGTAAGAATATTAGGAGATGGTACTATCGAATCCTATTACTAACAATTTATAATTACCTTAACAATCCTATCAAAATTAACTTAATAAAACACTAAAATCTTTCAAAACCTAATCCTATTCATGAAACTGAAATTACTTGACCCAGAATTCAAACCAAGATTATACCAAGAGTTAATCGCAGGAACAGCCGCAAAAAAGAATACTATCTGTATACTTCCAACTGGGTTAGGAAAAACCTTTATCGCACTTCTTGTCGCCGCTTATAAGATTGAAAAGAAACCTGGAAGTAAAATTCTAATGATGGCTCCTACAAGACCCCTTGTTAACCAACACTTCAAAACATTCAAAAAATATTTGATCGCTAAAGAAGACGAATTTGTAGCACTGACCGGCAAAATACATCAAGAAGATAGAAAGATACTTTACCAGAAAGGGAAGTTATTCTTTGCAACACCTCAGCTCATCAGGAATGATATAGAAGATAAAATACTCGATCTAAAGGAATTCTCATTAATAGTGGTGGATGAATGCCACAGAGCAGTTGGTGATTATGCTTACGTTGATGTTGCAAACGCTTACATGGAAATCAATCCTGATCCATTAATGATCGGTTTAACCGCATCACCAGGCGGAATTAAAGACAAAATAGAAGAAGTGAAACATAACCTACATACAGAAGAGGTTGAGATCAGAACAGAAAAGGATGGGGATGTCGAGCCATATGTACAGGAAACTGAGGTTGAAAAGATATTCGTGAAATTACCAAAAGATTTTGAGAAGATAAAAAACAGTCTTCAAAAAATCTATAATCAAAAGATATATTATCTTGTAAGAGTCAAAGCTATTCCTTCTCCAAAAGTTTCCAAAAAAGATCTACTTGCAGCACAAAGAGAATTGGGTAAAATGTACAGTCGGACTAAAGACTACCAGGTCGTTAAGGCATTGTTATCATGTGCTCAGGCAATAAAAGTTGGTCATGCAATTGAATTGATTGAAACTCAAGGAATAACAGCATTGAAGAGGTATCTAACAAAATTAACTAAGGACAAAAAATCATCCGCTTCCAAAAAACTTGTTAAACACCGTAGAATTCAGGAAGCTATAAAACAAACCAAAAAACTACATGAAGAAGGAATTGAACATCCTAAATTAGAGAAATTATTAGAGATAATAAAGGAAGAAGTTGGGAATAATAAATACAGTAAAATAATTGTTTTTGCAAATTACCGGGATAGTGTAGGGAAGATAAAAAGCCTCCTCGAAAAGAATGGAATAGAAGCAAAGGAATTTTATGGTCAGTCAAAGAAAAGAGGTAAAAGTTTATCCCAAAAAGAACAGATTGAGATAATTAATGAATTCGGACTGGAGATATTCAATGTTCTTGTGGCTACAAGTGTTGCTGAAGAAGGTTTATCAATTCCTGCAGTTGATCTAGTTATATTCTATGAACCAGTACCCAGTGAGATAAGGACCATCCAAAGAAGAGGACGGACTGGAAGAACTGAATCTGGTAGGGTAATATTCCTCATAACAAAAAACACCAGAGATGAATGGTATTACTGGTCGGCTTATCATAAAGAAAAAAGAATGAAGAAGATATTGAGGGGATTGAAAGAGGGAAATGTCTATAAATCTAAAAAAACAATTAAAGATTTCGTGAGTTAATGCAACACATTCTCAAACCAAAAGACCAAGTAGTGATATTTGTGGATTTCAGAGAAGAACCAAGTGGTATAAGAGGTATAATGGAAGAATTAGGGGGAAATATCAGAAAACTGGACCTTAAGGTAGGAGATTATATCTGCAGTGACCGCGTCTGCGTCGAAAGAAAAACAAGTGAAGATTTCATCAACTCAATTATTGATGGTAGGATATTTCAACAGGCTGAAGAATTAATGGATAATTTTGAGAAACCAATTCTAATAATTGAAGGGAATAATTTTAGATTAGGTATGAATGAAAATGCGTTAAAAGCTGCTTTGTCTTCACTGATACTAAATTATGGTATATCGGTTATAAGTACGGTAAATGAACTTGATACCGCAAAAACTATATTCTGGTTGGCTAAAAAAGAACAGGAAGAATCTAAAAGAAAAATAGCCATAAAAGGCAGGAAAAAACCAAAAGACATAAAAAAATTACAAGAGTATATTATTTCAGGGTTTCCTGGTATTTCGACTACTATTTCAAAAAGAATACTAAAGAAATTCAGGACGATCAAAAAATTCAGTAATGTAACAGAAGAAGAATTAAAAGAAATAGAAGGTATTGGAAAAGTACTTGCCAAGAAACTCAAAGGAATTATGAGCAAAAAATATGATGATTGAATGACCAAACCTCTTATAATTGGGTATGATCCTGGAACTACATCCGGCTTAGCTATACTTGATACTGGAAAAAATATTGTTTATCTGGATAGTAAAAGAGACCTCAAAACAAAGGATTTGCTATTATCAATTACGGAGAGGGGAAACCCTATTATCGTAACCGGGGATAAGAACCCACTTCCAAAGAGTGTTGAAAAGTTAGCTAGCTCTCTCGGCTGCAAGACCTTTGAACCATCTGAGGACCTTTCCAACATAGAGAAGTATAGTTTAGTAAAAGAATATATGGAAATAGTAAATGATGATCATCAAAAAGATGCGTTAGCATCAGCTTTGAAGGCTTATAAAAATTATTCTAGTCTCTTCAGAAAAACGGATAGAACTATTTCCTATTTAGGATTAAGTGAATTCTATGATAAAATTCTTAAATTACTGATAAATGAAAAGGCGAGAAATATTGATGAGGCAGTGAATCTGGCTTTAACCGAAATAAAAACAAAGAAGGAGAGGTTACTTGAGGGTAAGAAGACAAAAAAGGAAAAAATAACAAGAGAAAAAGTTGATGAATTAAGAAAAAGACTCAAAGTCTTGAAAAATGATAATGAAATATTAAGAAATTATAATGAGAATCTTAAGAAAAGATTAGAAAATGTGGATGAAAAATTCAGAGGACAGAAAAAGAAGAACAATGAATTTCATGATGAGAAAAAAAACCAAGAAAATAAAAAGACTCATAGACTGGAGAAAGAACTTGAAAAAAGAAATATAGCAATAGAAAAATTGAAAACTTTACGCAAATTGGAAAACAATGGTTATGTGCCTGTCATTAATCTGGGATCAATAAAACCCGATAAGGTAGAGTTACTTGATAAAATGCTTGATCTGGAAAACAGAGTTGTTTCGACAAATAGTTTCTCAAATCTCGGGGTTCTAAACGATTACAGAATAAAGGCCTTGATAGCCCCAAATATACCAGATAAAGAAGTTATAGAGAGAATAAATTTTCCCTTGATAGTCAGAAAAGAATTGATTCAGAAAGAGATAGAAGAGGTATTGGTAATAGAAGAAAAGGATTTCAAACAAAAATTTAAAAAGGCCAAAAAGTCAGGATTTATTCAATGGATAAACGGCTACAGACAAAGAAGGCTCTGAAGGAAGTGTTTGTGTTTTTGGTAAAGTTCAATCTACTTCTGTTACCTTTTTACGCGGTTATTTATTTTGATATTAACTTCTATGGTTTACAGGCCGCATTTGCTAGCTTCATCGGATCTATCCTAAGATTATTGGGTTACAGTCCTCAGGTAAGTGATATATTCATTTATGTGGGGGATTTACCAATCGATATTTCCAGGGACTGTATTGGTTGGAAAAGTATGTATTCTTTACTTGCTTTAGTGTTGGCATCACCTGGAAAGTTAAAAAATAAAGGAAAGTTCCTGGGTATATGGATACCTTCTCTTCTGGTCCTTAATGTTTTCCGAGTTTTGATAATAATTTTAATTGGGTTGAATTTTGGAGTTAAAGTATTAGAGATAACTCATAAATATATCTGGCAGGAAATCATGATAATTGCAATAATAGTTATCTGGTATTTTTGGTTGAAAAAAGTAAAGAAGATAAATAAAGAAAGACAATAATAATTATAGGTGTTTTAGTTGGTGGAGGAACTTAAGGAATTGGAAATTGATTATTATGAACTGGGTAAATCTCCTTCTTTGAGTGAACATGAACTTGAAGAAGAAAATGTCGCTCCTAAGGATGATAAAATCAAATATGAAGACCTGGTTAAAAGAAAAAATGATAATCCTATAAGTGTGAGGGAAAGATTGAACCTACTTGAAAGGAAAACAGATGACCTTGAAAGGTCGTTGGTTCTTGTAAATAAAGGCCTTAACGGACTTAGGAAAATAGTGAATGAAAAATTAGAGGACCTGGATCACTTGAAAAAGACCCCAAAGGTCCCAGAGGAATTAAAAAGTGAATTAATGTCCTTAAGGTCGGTTGTTAAAAATATCTCACAAGTTAACGAGGAAATAAAACAAAAAACACCTAACATGTTAAGAAAATTAGAGGACAAGGTCAATAATTTTAACGAGAAAATCGGTCACCTGGACAAGAAACTCGAAAAATTAGAGGAAGAAACCAAAGAGACTTACTGGAGCAGGCCTGTTGTACTTGAATAGATTAACTTAAATAAACCCGAATTCTAGAAAGATTAAGATGAAACTAAGCTATAAGTCAAATATTTGGAAATACTATATTTTCTACTTTTTATGTAATTTTAGTTTTATCGGAGGTATACTTATCCCGTTTTTCACTGAGTGGGGCGGACTAAATTTTACCCAGATAATGTTTTTACAATCCTGGTTTATGCTCTGGAGTTTCATACTTGAAGTTCCAACAGGTGCGGTCGCTGATTATGTGGGAAGAAAACATTCATTGATTTTAGCCGCTTTTCTAAATGGATTGGGATTTCTTGTCTATGTCAGTAGTTCCAATTTTTACATATTCCTATTGGGTGAATTTATTCTAGCCATGGCTTTGGCCTTATCATCAGGTGCAGGTGAAGCATTTGTTTATGATAGTCTAAAGAAAATAGGAAAAGAAGGTACCTCAAAAAAAGTTTTTACAAGAATGCAGACTTTCAAATTAATTGGGATTATGTTGGGAGCTCCTCTAGGAAGCACAATTGCCGGGGTTTTCGGCGTTAGAACTCCCGTAATTCTGATGTCCATACCCCTAACTTTAGCAACTATTATATCTCTAACTTTCAAAGAACCCGAAACCCATAAAAAATCTGAGTCGACTAGATATATAAAAATACTGAAAAAGGGCTTAAAATATTATAAGGATAACCATGTGTTAAAAATATTGACATTTGACGTCATCAGTATAGCTGTTGTTGGTTATTTGATGATATGGTTATATCAGCCGTTACTTGAACAAGCTAATGTTCCGGTCGAGTATTTTGGATTTGTTCACTCATTCATGGTCGTGGCTCAGATAACTATTATCAATAGTTATAGTAAACTTGAGGGTCTGCTGAAATCAAAGAAAAGAATGTTGTTTTTAAGTTCATCAATAACTGGGTTAATGTTTATATTGGGAGGGTTAACTAATTTTGTTCCCCTGGTTTTGATATCTATAATTGTTGGCGGAGGCTTTGGACTTACCAGAAGACCATTATTCGGAAGTTATATAAACAAACATGTGCCCTCATCAGAAAGAGCAACTATACTCTCCACTATGACAATGTTGAGAAGATTTGCCATGACACTGATTAATCCAATAGTAGGGATGTTAGCCGACTGGTCATTAAATTACACCTTCATCTTAATTGGAACTGTAGCGTTAATATGTACTTTATTATCCAAAGTTGAAGAGGAATATTTGATAGATTAAGCTATCCTTATCCGCAAAACTTTATAAGTCTGCCATTCTATTTTTGAGAACATGTCGAAGTTTACACTGATAATTTCGGAGAAACCCAATGCAGCAACCAGGATAGCAGATGCGCTTGCGGAAAGTAAGGTTAAGAAAGTGGGGTCTCGCGGTGCTTATTGGCTGGAATTTGAAAGAAAAGGGAGAAAACATATTTGTGTTCCGGCTGTAGGGCATCTCTTCACTTTAAACAGTGTTAAAGGGAATGGATGGGATTATCCTGATTTTAAGGTTGAATGGGTTCCCACTTACACTAATAAGGGATCGGAATTCACCAAAAAATATTTTAAAAATATAAAAAAGGTAGCAAAGGATGCTGAAGAATTCATTATGGCAACAGACTTTGATACCGAAGGGGAAGTAATAGGATATAATATCCTCAGATTCATTTGTAAACAGGAAGATGCGAAAAGGATGAAGTTCTCAACATTAACTAAATCTGAGCTTGAGGAATCTTATGAGAATGTTCTACCACATGTTGTTTTCGGGCAGGCTGAGGCAGGTCTAACAAGACATTATCTGGATTTTTACTGGGGTATTAATGTAACCCGTGCCTTAACTCTGGCGATGAAGGAGCATATGAAAGGTTTTACTGTAGTCTCTTCAGGCCGGGTACAAAGTCCAACTCTTCACATGCTAACAAAAAGGGAAATTAAGATAAGAAAGTTTATACCAACACCTTACTGGCAACTGGAATTGAACTGCTTAATTGATAATAAATTACTTACCGCAGACTATGAAGAGGATAAAATCTGGGAAAAAGAAAAGGCTCAAGGAATTTATGAGAAATGTAAGGGTAAAGACGCGAAGGTAAAAAAAGTTGATAAAAGGAAGTATAAACAGAAGCCCCCTGTCCCCCTAGATACGACCAAACTCCAAAGCCTTGCTTATAGTTATTTCGGGTATTCACCTAAGCAAACCATGTCCATTGCCGAAGCACTTTATAACGCAGGGTTAATATCTTATCCAAGAACCAGCAGTCAGAAACTACCTGAAAAAATCGGGTATGAGAAAATTTTATCAAAACTAGCAAAAAATTCTCTATATGAAAAAGACTGCAAAAAATTACTCAGTCAAAAATCACTTAAACCTAGGGAAGGTAAAAAGAAAGATCCGGCTCACCCGGCAATATTCCCGACTGGTGAATTC
>WJKS01000006.1 GCA_014728985.1 Candidatus Aenigmatarchaeota archaeon | reverse complement strand
TGGTTACAGACTCATCAAATATGTAGTCAGAAGTTACGGGATCTCCATATTTTCTTCCCTCGAATATGTCCTTCATAATCTTTTGAGATTTCTCATGATTCTGATCCTTCTTATTAAAATAGGAAACAAAGATATTGGTGTCTATTATTATTGCTATCTTAACCACCGTAAAGAATATCATCTATTTCTTCGCTAGTATTTTCCGTCCCCTCACCCCAGTCTATAGGTTTAAGATCCAGGAAATTCTCCTTTCTTTTTTTCTTACTCTCAATCCACTGATCCAGAGCCATAGTCAATGCTTTCCCAATGGTTAATCCCTCTTTCGTAACCTCTACTTTAAAATTTTCAAAGACCTTTTTATCAACATTTCTTACGCTGAGTTGCATTTGATCACATGTATTACTTGTATTACATGTATTTAAAACTGACTATTATTTAATGATATCAGCAGTTGCTGCACCTATAGACGCAAAAAATGAAGTCAGTATAACCAATTTAATAGACCAAATAGGATTTACTATCTTTATTCCTATAACACCTATGGTCCATAATAGTGTTGTACTTACGGTATAACTAACTACAAGAAGTGATATAAGTCTTATAGGAACGCGTAAGAGATCAAATCCCTCAATTTCTTTTTTAAGTTTTTGATATTCGGCAAAATAGACAATGAGAATAGAATTAATAACGGTGGAAGTTAGCAGTATAATAATCCTTGTCAAGTTCAGAGAGAACGCAAGTTCCCATAGTTCTTGTGTAATTATAAAAGGCGAAGCAAATAGTATCGCTCCAATGATTTGTTGGGCTACATCTTTTGTTTGGAATCTAGAACCATTTTTCTTGGGTAGAGTCAAGCCTAATCGGTTTCTTAGAAATTTCTGTACTAATTTCTTTAATTGCATGAGCTCCACCTTTGGGATATGGTTCATCTTCGTTCATTCTTGATCGACCCTAATAGAATGTGTATAGGATTATTTAAGCCTTCCCTACAACTCTAGATCATGTTCAAATCCAGTTTTTTTTGCCTTTTCCAAATTCCATGCATCATCTATGAGCATATCAGGGATATCTTCATCGATTACAGGATAAGCTAAATCACATTGTTCGCAGAGAATGAACATACCTTTCTCCTTGACATCGCCCTTGCATTTCGGGCAGGCTAGTATTTCCATGAGTTCCTTTGGTACGGTCATTTTATCACTTATTACTTCATTTTTTAACAATAAATACCCTGTCAGTCTTGATTCTACTTCTGTTTCTTACGATTCCCAGTGCAATAATCCTTCCATTCTTAGAAAATATTCCAATAGTTTCTCCTGGGTTTAAATCATCTTTGTCTACTATATCATTTCTTTTCACAGGACTACCATTTCTTATTCTTGGGAGACTTTGGTCTTTAATTACAATTCTTTTCAGTTCTATAGCCTTTTCCATAGGTATTAACATTCCCCTGAGTGATTCCTCGTCACCTTTTTTCCAAGATTCGTAAGCCTTTTCAATGTCTTCAATCTCATAAGAATCCTCTAATTTGAACTTACCAGTTTTAGTCCTTTTCAGGTATTTCATATGAGCTCCTGTCCCTAATTCTTCTCCCAAATCATGAATCAGTTTTCTTATATAGGTACCTGATTCCACTTTTGTTCTAAAGGTAACATCTTTCCCCTGTTTCCCAATTATTTCAAATGAATATATCGTTCTTTTACGTTCTTTCCTAGCTACTTGAGAATGTACGGGTGGTATTTGTGTTATTTCCCCCAAGAAGTGGGTTTTTATTGTTTTTTCAATTACATCTTTAGATACATCATTATGAAGATACATTATCCCTTCGTATTCTTTGTCAGATTTCATCAGGAATTTCAGTATTTTTGTTGCCTCACCTAAAGCTACTACCAATACTCCAGATACCTTTGGGTCCAAAGTACCTGCATGACCAACTTTGTCTACTTTAAATAATTTCCTTATCCTGTCGTCTACGTCCCTTGAAAGCGGACCAGATGGTTTGTTGATATTGATGAGACTATAGTAAATCAGTTCCCGAATTGGTATCTCTCTCATAAGATCAATTATAAGGTTAAACTATCTATTATTTAAGAATTGGTGACGAATTCTTTTTAGTGGGTATATGAAAGTAGATCCAGACGTTCTCACAGGAAGGAGAATAAGTCCTGATTATCGGAATGTTTTCATACCTATACATATTCTTTTACACGGACTCGATGATGGAAGATTTACTGAAAAGGATGCCGCAGAAATATTTTCTGGGTGGAAATTTCAAAGATATGGGGAAAGATACCCAACTTATAGGACAGGAGTTCGAGGTACAAGAAGAGGTATTCATGAGCTAGACGCACTCGTTAGTGAATTGAATAGGTATTTAGATAGAGGAGAATGTCCTATTGAAAAATTAAGGTATATGAATCAAAGAAGTAGAGTCATCATAGGAAAATAAAATTAAAAAGAAAAAGAAGTTATTTCTTCTTTTTTGCTGTCTTCTTCTTGGTCTTACTACTCTTCTTCTTAGCCTCTTTCTTTACTTTCTTCTTTTTTGGCTCTTCCTTTTCGTCCTTTTTCTTCGTCTTCTTAGATTTTTTGCTCTTCTCAGCTTCTTTCACAATTTCGGGGCTTGGCTTCTTTAATCCTAATTTTTTAACCAGTCCTTCCTTTTCCAAAGCCTTCATTACTACATTATCTGAATCTTCTTTTTTGATGTCTATTTTGTACTTTGTCGGTTCCAGATGTTCTATATTACATCTTCTTCTCTTGACTCCTGTAAGAACTTTAGGTCCAGTTACCTGAACAAAATTATCCTTAGGAGCTGTCAGAACCGTACAATATTTACCAGCCTCTCGACCAGCGATTTTCATAGCTATTCTTCCTACAGTAAGTGTCGCCACCTACACCACCTCTGAAAGAAATAGTTGGATTCAATATATTAAAGCATTTTGGAGGTAGGGAATAGATGAATAGAACTGAATGTTTTTTTTGGTATTACAGTTAATCTGGGACTTTATAGTGTCGACATTGATCTGCACCACAATAAATTACTATTTCATTTTCATTAACTATTATATCTGGAGCAATATATGCCCCACCGATTCCCCTATTCCTACAAGTCGCATAACTACATTGCGGTTTCGAACCTACTGGTTCACCTCTATTTGCATCTGTACCATCTTTAATGTAAACAGTTAAAGAAGGAGGAGGTTTTAATGAGTAATTAGAGATTTGAATACCTCGAGCTAAAGTCATATTAAATTAAAGAAAACCTAATTTTATATTTCTTATACCTAGTTAATAATAGAATCAATCTTCCCTAACTTTCTTCCTAAAAACTTCCCTCATACATTCAGAACAAAGATTTCCACCATAAGGTCTTTCAGGTCTTCTCTCAGTCTTAGATAATTTCTTCAGGTCAGAAGGTCTTTTTCTGGGTACACCTTGCAAAGGTTTACCACATTTTGCACATTTAGCTTTACTAGGTTTTTTTCTCCTGTAATGAGTAACTGTTCTTCCGCCAGGTACTTTTTTCTGACTCCTCTTCAAACTTCTTGATCTTAAGCTTCTTCTAACCATCTAAACACCCATTATTTTTCTCAAACCTAGTCCCAGACCAACAGAGCAGATCACATACCATACCAACCATGTCAGTTCTTTACCTCCTAACAAAGGCAAAGCTTCAGGTATAGTTAATATAACCACACCGCTAAATGTCTCTCTTAGCCATGGAAATACTAATATGACAATTAACATTGAAATACCTAATGATACCATCATAGGTTTCATCATTTTTTGGAGATAATCTGAGTTCATTTCCATCATTTTTTTCATGTGTTTATCAACTTCTTCTTTCTCACCGTTCTTCTGGGCTTCCATCATCTTCTTTCTAGCTTCTTCCATCTCTTTTTTAACTTCTTTAGCATCTGTAGTCCCCATTGTTTTCTTGTTTATCAATGTTATAACAGTTGTGATAATTCCACAAACGATGAATATAGCTATAGCTGGATGGAGCCCCAGTATCGGGGAAAAAACCACATTCCATACAGAACTTAACATATTAATCCTCCAATATTTTTCTCACAATTGGGTGAGCCTCATCTGTCCTTTCGTTCTTTAATTGTTCATAGAACTGATATATAATTGTTACGGTCAATAAAATTCCGGTACCGGTCCCCAAAGCACCTGTAAAGTCTGCAAACGCAGCCAATAATCCTATTGCAGCACCTCCTAAAACCGCTAAAGGTGGTATATACTTATTTAACACCCTTTTAATGATCTTTGGGCTTTTCCTATATCCTGGGATTTGCATTCCTATAGATGTTAATTGGTTTGCTATACTTTCAGCATCCATACCTGATGTACTTATCCAAAAAACTGAGAATAATATACACGCAACTACCATGAAAGTCAAGTAAATAAAAGCCCGAATAAATTCCTTTAGTATAACATTGCCGCTTATTACATTCCCGAGTAAATTTGTAGGCGCGGATAGATAATAAACAGGGCCACTCACGGGTTGATTACCCTGCATTGTTTCTTCAAAACAGCCTAAGATCCCACATTTCAGGTTTTGATCAGTCAAGTTTCTAGTAGCCATCATAGTCCCTACTAACGTTAACATTGATAACAAGGCAGCCGAAAGAATAACAGGGATATTACTGGTATAAAATAATTTTAATTCCCATCTTCTACCAAAACCCCGAACTGCAGAGAATGTTAGTGGTATTTCAACAGCTATTCCCTGTGCATAGACAATTATAAAAAATACAACAGTAGTGGTTATAAGCGGCAACAATGGCGTTAGAATGTTTGAAAAATTACCACTTGCTAAGTAGATCAGAAGTGTCCACACATGTCCAATGGGTGGATTCCCTGTTGAAGGCAATGTACAACCAACTGCTCCGGCTACACATGGGCTGAAAAGAGCTATGAAAATCCTACTAATAACACCAGATGCAATGAAAAGACTTATTCCAGATCCTATTCCATATTTACTGACGATTTCATCAAGAAACATTACTATGAGACCACCTATTCCTAATTGCAATACTACTATTAGGATGGTTGAAATACGGTTGTTGACTGGTTTTACTGCACCCCCAAGTACAAAAGCAAAGGACATCAGAAAACAAAACAGTATTGACAAGAGTTTCTGGGTTACTTCGTGCTTCTTTTTGTCCTCCTCATCGTTCATATCCCAATTAATTATATCAGCCCCTACAAGCAATTGCAGGATAATTGAGGAGTTAACAAGGGGAGCAATACCAACTGTCATTAATGTTCCAAAAGACGACCCAAATAACATTGCTATATTCTGGAACTGACTTGATAACTCAGGTGAAACACCATAAACACTACCAAATAACTGTGAAGATAACAGGAAATATACTGTCAGAGCTAATCCAGTCCACATCAACTTCTTATTCAGAGAAAGTTTGTAGATAGGTTTTTTTACTGTCGGTAAATATTTACCGAGCTTTGATATGTCAAAACTAACCATTTACATCAAACCGTTCTTGCTTTACCATTAGCTTCTTCTATTTTTTTTCTCGCAGATTCAGAAAAAGATTTCGCTTCAACAATCATTTTATGAGTAACTTTTCCAGTCCCTAGAAGTTTGTCATAACCTAATTCATTCAAATTAACAATGTAGAATCCCTTTTCTTTTTGGATTTTACCTTCTTTTAGCATATCTTCAAGTTGTGAGTCAATCTGTTTGATATTAATAACCTTTATTTCTTTAACGGATTTTTGAGGTCTCTTAAAACCTCTTTTTCCATAATGGCCAGGCATGTATTTTAGCGCTGTCAGTCTTTTGTGTTTGTGAAGACCAGCTAATCCTCTCCCTCCCCTGCTTCCTCCACCCCTGTGTTTTTTCTGGCTACCATAACCTGGACTTCTCTGACCTCTTTTTTTGGTTATCTTCCTTTTTTTTCTAACTACCATAACTATCAACTGCTCATATATTCTTGACAAGTAAACTTTATTAAAGTTATTATTGGCTCCTTTGATTTAATCCGATATAAATTTTAAATGATTTAAGGTTTAACATTCGTTCTTATCCTATTTTTATGTTTGGTTTGTAAAATAGAAAGATTTTTATAGGTACATATCTACATATGTACATATGTCAATAAGAGTGGAGATGGATCAGGCTTTGGAGAGAGAATTCAGAGAAAAGGCCATGAAAGTATATGGGTACTCGAAAGGGTCGTTAAAAAAAGCAGTTGAGTCTGCGGTAAAGCAATGGAATGAGTCATTTGAGACAATGAGCCCTAAAGAGAAAGTAGATAATCCGGTAGATTTAATAGATGGGATTTTATCTCAATTAAAGGGAAAAATGAGTTCAGTAGAGTTACAAAATGAAGCAACAAAGACCTGGGTAAAAGAGGTAGATTAATTGATATACTTTGTCGACGCAAATATTTTTTTGGAAGTACAGTTAGGGGGTGAGAGGTCAGAGGAATGTAAGAAGTTTCTAGAGAGGATATATAAAAACAAATTTGATGCTATAACATCGGATTTCATTATTTACATATGTTTAATTCAGATACAGAATAAATCAGGATCCTCAGAAAAAATGGGTAAATTTATGGATTTTTTGACCAATTTAGAGGCATTGGAGATACTTAGACCAAGTACCAGTATTATTTCAAAGGCGTTGAGATTTATGGAAAATTACAAGTTAGATTTTAACGATGCTTTGGTTGTAGCCTCTATGGTTGAAAATAATATTGATAAATTAGTCTCCTTTGATACCGATTTTGATAAAGTGGAAGAAATAGAACGTATAGAACCTAAAGACGTTATATGAAAGACTTAAATATTTTGAGTATTATCTAGTAGTATTAGTGATTTATAATGCGTTTTATCAAAGCTTCAATGGTTGAAAAAAAAGATCCAGATGGATATCATTTGGTGTTAAGAACCGGACCTTACGATGGAGTACTTGATAGTTCTTTGACTTTAACAGCATATAGAATAGACCCTATAAGTTACAATTTGTGTTTAGTGGGAAAAGTTGCTGGAGTTGGTTCCTTTGACGGTAAGCCTCAACGGGTAGAAGATCATGTTCTTGATGATTTCGTAAATTCTTTGAGAAGACTACATAGATACCCGCCTTCAGTAGTTATGGTTCAACATGAAGAGCATGTAACTGACGATGGAGACCGTTTTGATATAGCTATAGGTCCCCCAATCAGACCAGTACTTAGAAGACCAATTGTATCTGGTTATGTCCCGAATTCAAGTGAAGAAATTGGGGTATTGGTCTGGGGTATAAAGAGAGAAAAAAATGCTCCTTTTTGGTAAATTGATTTGAGTCATGGTAATACTACATCATCCTTTCTAACAACCCATTAATTTTATCTTTTCTGTTACCTAAATCTCCTTTAGGGTGAGGTATTCTGGTATTCTTAAGTCCTTTCCTGGCTGGGTTTAACCTAAAAACAGGTTTAATTTCAGGAAAATCCTTTATTTTAATCTTATTTTTCATTAGGTCCTTTACAAATTTATCAAAAGAATCATAATCAGTTATTTTTTTCAGTGTTTTTTTATCTAGTTTTCTCCTACCCGTCAACATCCCCCTATTTTCAAATAATTTTACAGCTGTTTTTTCATCAATTTCTCCCCAGGTTACATAATCCTTAACCTTTCTTACCATCCCCAGGCACTCCGGGGTCTCAGGGACAAGTACACAATGATTAATCCGGTGAAGTCTAAGCATCCCTAGAGTGTCCTCTAGTTCCCCTTTAATGTTAACCCTTCCTGATATTCTGATAACCGCTAACAATTCATTCACCTTTCTTGTATCTGTGGAGGTTTTTCAATGCCTGGAAAGTTGCCTTTACAAGATTGTATCTTGCCGAGGTATTTCCCAGAGTTTTTATCCATATATCCTCAATACCTGCCAGAGTAAGTAGTTTTTTGTTTTCTTCACTTACCGCAAGCCCAATTCCTTTTGGTGCAGGTAACAGTGTTACTCTTACAGAGCTAGATTTTCCTTCAGTTTTATAAGGAATAGAATGTCCTTCACCGCAACCACATTCCCATGACCCACAATGACGAGGAACAAGTATCAGATTAAGTTTAGCCTTTTTGATTGCTTTTTGAATGGCTGATCTCCCATCAGTCCCAAACCCTTTACCTATACCAACCACACCGTCTTTGTTACCAACTATTGCAAACGACTTGTATTGGAATCTCCGTCCTGATCTGTGCATTTTCGCAGTAACCCTTATAGGTGTTCTTTCAATACCACCACCCTTTCCGGGTCTACCACCAATCAGAACCAATTCACTTTCAAGGTCAGGGATAAGTGAGTCTGTAATTTCTGGTTCACGGATTTTAATTCCTTTTCTTATGATATTTTTGATATCTTTTACCTTTCCCTGAAGGACGTCTCTACCCAATTTAGTCTTTGGTCTCCATTCGGATAGAGTTTCGTTTAATCTCCTCTCCCTTCTCTTGGCTTTTCTGTTATCTTCTTTTAATGTCATATCAATCCTTCATTATCTTTTTTTTGATTTTTTCAATATCTTTTCCCAGATTTTTTGGTTTAACCTTGGAAAACTGATTTTTAGGAACATTTTTTCCTTCAGAATATTTAACTATATGTTCACCTTTTAGTCTTTCTTCTGTCGGTAATACTTCTTCTGAGCATGATACATCCAATCCTGCGTCTATTGCTCCTTTCAGAACTGAAAACAATCTTGAGCTTTTTACAATCCTCTGGGGACCAAAATCAACGACTAAACTCTTAATCTTCTTCTTTTTAGCTTTCTTCCCTATCAATAATCCTGTCAAATAGGCTGCAGGAATATTGGAAGTAGAATGCTTCCAACCCATTCCCTTAAGTTCCTGGGTATGAGCTGATAAAAGTGTTTTATCCCCCTCAGGCTCGTATTTTATCACTTGTACTTGCACATGCTTGGTTGATGTCCTTATAACTAATCTTGACTTTCCTGATAGCAATAGACCTAATCTTTTCTTGTAATCTGTTTTATCTTCAAACCTTCTTTTGAAAGGCATCTTGTATCTAGGTCCCAGTTTCATTTAAAATCCCTCTTTGCTCCAAATATAGTTTCAAGTGGCTTCTATTTCTGAAAGTACCGCTCTTAACTTGTGAATATAATTTCCTATAAGTTTTAACATCAATTTTTTCTTCGGCTCTCAGTTCCTTTAGCATTCTTCTCAGAGGCCGGACAGTGTTCATCCATTTCTTCTTTTTAGGTGATCTTGCTCCTCTTGCCCCTTTCCTTCTTCCAGGACCCTTACCCCTCTTAGATTTCTCTTTAGGTTTTTTTATCTTCGGAGTTTTTGCCTTGATATAACCATGATCAATCATTCTTCTTACGTCAGATCTTGTTATCGCATTCTTAATCTCTTCCATATGATCAGGGCTTATCCAGACTCTGGTTTCCCCTACTTTGAGGATATCTGCTGCAAGTCTTTTTTGTAAAGTCAGTCCGCCCATATAATCACGCGTTTAATAATTTTATTTTCATTTCTTCGGCCTTTTTCACTATTAAAGCCTTTTTTCTCTTTCCAATCTTGGCTGATAGTCTCCCAGCCTGTTTTTTCGGGTCTATTTTTTCCAGATCATTAATATTTTGAACATAAACTTCTTCCAGGCCAGATGGATGTAGTCCTCTAGTTTCCTTTGGTGCACGATAACCAACATTCGGTAATTTACCCTTAGATTTTTCTTTCCTCCGGAGTTTACTGTGTCTACCTCTTGGTTTTCTCCATCTATCCTTTACTCTTTTCAGGTAACCTGATCCCTGTTTTTTGAATTTAGGTTTTTTTCTTGGGTTAACCATTATCTTCACCTGTAAAGTAAATTCCGTCCTGAAATACCCTTCTGTCAAATCCGATTATTCTGCAGGCCTGTTCTACATTTCCCATTGTTTGTCCTACTTCCTCTTTGTCTATCCCTGTGATGGTGATATCCTTACCGTTAACCTTGACTTGAGTATTTTCCCCCATTATTTTGGCCACCCTTGGTTTTTTCTCACCAATGAAATTTTTGATTAGAATATTTTTTTCCTGAACTTGAACATTCATGGGGAAGTGAGAATAAACTACCTTCATATTATAAGTGAACCCTTTACTAACGCCTTTCATCATGTTGCGAATATGAGCTATTATAGTCCCCATCATCAATTTTACCCTCCTTTTTTCGGATTTTGAGGAGGTTACAATTTTATTATCTTTTTTCTGAATTTTGATATCATGGAAATAACGGAAAGTTCTTTCCACCTGTCCTTTTTCTCCAGAAATCTTAACACTCTTTCCATCAACTTCCACGTTGACTCCTTCTGGTATTTCTATTTCCTTTTCCATTAATATCACCTAAAACACATAAGCCAGTAATTTCCCTCCAAGATGTTTTTTCTTTGCCTCTTCATGTGTCATAACACCATTACTGGTTGTAACTATCAGTTTACCAAAGTCTTTTGCTGGTAAGTACCTTTTTTCAAAGATCTCAAATTCATCAGATTTAACAGAATATCTCGGCTTGATTACATTACAGTCGTTTACGCGTTTTTTAAGTTCTATTTTGAACCTTCCTGATTTTCCGTCGTCTATGAATTCAAAAACACCGATATATTTGTTCTTCTGCATGATTTTTAGGACTTCTTTTACTAGCTTAGAGGCAGGAGTAATAC
>WJKS01000074.1 GCA_014728985.1 Candidatus Aenigmatarchaeota archaeon | reverse complement strand
TATCCCTCCTACTGTATATCCTAACCCTGAATCTTCGCCTATCCCAACTACTGATTCATCTAACTCCTCAACAACAGGGCCTCAGCCTATAGGCGATCCCCCTGAATGTGATTGTGATCCACATGAAGGTGAACGTGATCCCCTTGGTAGAGCTGGTGACTGTGTCGAGGGAATGTATCAGGATGTTGTTGTAAGAAAAGAAAATGGGTATATGCCTGTAGCTCTGATGCCTCTTGGATATAGACGTTTGTTGGGTGGAGACGCCGAATGGATATTATTTCGGAATGCTTTCGGAACTGAGGACCACTGGGGTTGGGGTTGTAAAGTTCATGGAGATAATGCTCTTTATGTACTTATGCCTGGCCCCACCGTACTCGAACCTGAAACGCCTTAAGAATTAGTACCAATATTAAATTTTTTTCATTTTTCCACACATCAGGCTCAAATAATCACTAAAAAGAATTTCTTTATATAACTCGTCCTAGTATCATCAATCCCCCTCAATCATCAACAAATTCCACAGAAAATGTATCCATGTTACCACCAATATCTTCAGGACCTAACACATAGACTATGAAATTCATCTCAGTATCATAACTATACTTTGCCAAAGATTGGGTCACTTTCTTCTTGACAATCTTGGATGAGCATACAAAAACCAAGTCCCCCTCAATCTTTTCCAGATATTCTGCAACATCATACCCGATAACTGAAGTCTTAATTATTACTCTATTTTTCAGGTTTTTCTTTCCAAAGACTAGATTCTCCTTGTCAACCAACTCCCATCCTCTGGAATTGTAGTCCTCCTTGATCTTCTTCTCCAAATCTTCAACAGATTCTTCCTCTTCCCTGTTAACAACCTCACCATACTTGGAGATATGAACTAATTTTCCCTTCTCTGTCAAAAAGTAAAAATACGCATAATTTCTGTATAGTTTAACCTTTTTACGGTTAATCAGGCCTTTATCTACAAGCTCCTCAGCTCTTTTCCTGAAAGTAGTACCAGAGACACCTAATCTCCTCTGTATCTGGGAACTGGTTATTCCTCTACCTGAAGCAAGTATTTTCATGACACTCCATAAAGACCTATCCAGGCTCCTAGCAATAGAATCTATGTCATCTTTCCTATGTATCATGTCTATTGCTTTTTCAGGGTCTTTTGGAAGTTTTAACTCCTCTTTATTCTTCTTTTCTTTTTTGTAAATATTAATTAGTCTTTTACCCATCATTTCCCTAATAGTGCCATCTTTTACCATGGAACCATCTAATTTAAACAGTGGGAATTTTATCAGAAAAGGATCTCTGAAATCCCTTCTTCTGGTAACAATATAACCATAACCGGTAGGTAATTTCCTGATATACTCTATCTGCTCGTTTGTCTTCAATCCAAGCATGTGTGATGCATCCATGATATCTGAGGATGATTTAGTATCCAGACCAAGATTCATGTAGACGTGTGTACTGGTGTTCCCCAAAGCGGGGTAACTTATCAGTGAAGGGTGCTGGTCCAAATAAACCAACCCCATTCCCAGTTCACGGACCTCACGGAAAATAAGATCTATTACACCTTCCATACCTGACCTAGTTGTTTTTTCTCTATTCAGAATGTTGTGGGCCTCTTCAAGAATAATAACACCATTAAGTTTATCCCTCCTGTCATTGATGAGTAACCAGTCTCTTATCCACTGGAGCATTATTTCAATCATAAATGTCTTATCACTGGTTGAAAGAGGATCTAGCTCAAGGATAGTTATCTTGCCCTTCTCAAAGAATTTGTCCGGGGTTATTCCCTCTTCTGTATCAAATATTTGTCCAACCTCACGAAAAGTCAATGATTCCAAAGGTCTTTGTGCGGTCGCAATCCAGTTCTTCTCTCTTGAAGTTTTGGTTGAATTTAAAGCATCTTCTACTCCTTTTTTCAGATCTTTTATTTTCGGGAACCCTGATGCGGCTACTTCCTCGTAAGTCTTATCTAATGCTTTGAGGATAACATGTCTACCACCACCAAGAAGCCAGTAAGCATGGTCAAATATCTCCGCGAATTCTTTTGCCCACTGGGACACAGGAATTCCTTCGGGCGGTTTTAATGGATTGAACCTGAAAGGAGAGATGTTCCTTCCAACAGTATAAATATTAACTTTTTCTTTTAATTCAGGATCCTTTAATAGATTTCTGTAGTTTCTCTTTGAGAAATCGAATATCAGAACGGGTATGTCTTTTTTTGTCAACTCTTTTGTAAGGAGTCTTGCCAGGTTAGTCTTACCAGAACCTGAAGAACCAAATATCCCAACGTGAGTCAACATATCTTCTTCCGAAACCATGAATGGGTATAAACCTCTCTTATCATAGAGAACAGTACCTAATTGTATATCTCCTTTTAATGCAGCATGCTCAAGTGGTGGTTCCATTACCGGGATATCGGTGAATCTTTCCTCTGAAAAAACTGCGGCTTTAATTGCATCGATTGTCTCCTGGATTCTCTGTTTTGTGAGTTCGTCTCCGAGAAGATAAGCCGCTCTGATCTTTTTTGCTGGTGTCTTTCCTACTATAGGGGAAAGTCTGTTAATATCGTCCACGATCAGTTCTTCATCAGTTCTGTACACCATCTTCCCTCAACCCATCGAATAGATCAGCTACTTTACTTTCAATTACAAGCTGCTCTTTTAACTGGTGTAATTCCCTCTGAAGTTCAAGTTCATCCTTCCAGAACAGGAGTTTTTCCCTCCTCCTTTCCATCTTAAGATTAGTTAAATCTAATTGTAAATCCCTGATCCTTTCAGGGTCACTTAGTGTTTTTATCTCACTTTCCTTCTCATCAATGTCCCGAGTTATCTCGGCTATTGATCTTTTGTTAATTTCCTGTCTTAAACTCATTGCTGCCTGGATGTCATCTACCCTAGCTTCAAGGAACTTGACTCTCTCAAAAATGTTACCTATTAATTCAGAACCTAGTAATCTTAAAGATCTTAGTCTTTCCTGCTTGATTTTTTGCCATCTTTTCTCCTGTTTTGTTACTACTTCTCTGACTATTCTCTCTCTTTCCTCATATAATTCCTGCCTTCTGAAACCTGAACTCAAGTCTCTTTCGTCTTCGTAAGGTACTCTATCTCTAGGATTAATATAAGGTGCACGTGGCAAGCCGTCTTTCATGTAAACACCAATGTCTCAACATGTCTTAAGTTAATATTGAAATATAAATACTTATCGGTAGTAACAGGATTTTCTAGTTAGGAGTAAAATAATGGTAAATGGACAAATTCATTCCTTCTTCAACCTTATCTTCATCATATCCCTGGCAACAACAGCATCCGGTAAGATTTCTCTTGCCTGATCTTCCAGTTCTTTAGGGTTGGTATATCTTCGGCTGATGTGTGTAAGAACGAGTTTCTTAACCCCGGCTTTCTTTGCCAACTTTGCCGCTTCTTTGACATCAGCATGAGCTTTGGAACCAACATCTTCCTCAAGGAATGTACCATCATGTATCAGAAGATCCGCGTCTCTGGAAATTTTGATGATATTATCACAGGGTGCAGTGTCACCGGAATAAACAACCTTTAAACCTTCTTTAACATAGCCTACGTTTTCTATCTTAATCTCCTGGTCATCCCAGACTACTTTGCCTTCTTTCTTGAGTTTTTTGAGCCAGGGACCTTTTTTTATTCCCTTTTCCTCTAATTTATCCTCATAAATATTCCATTTATCCTTTTCCTTGAAACAGAAAGCAACCGAAGGAACTGAATGAAGAACAGGAATTGAACTGATTTCATAATTCTCGGTCTCATCTATCTTGGTGATCTCACTCCCCTCAAAAGGTACATTAACTGCTTTAACAGGAAACCTCAAACCAAAGTAACCCATATCCAGTATATTTGAAACAAACCTCTCGGCCTCAGGAGCAAATATTGTCAGTGGTTTTTGTCTTTTTTCAAGGTTCATTGTCTGTATCATTGGGATTAAACCCGCAAAATGGTCAGCATGCCAGTGGCTGATGAATATCTTGTCAATCGCCATAAAACTTACGTCTGACTTCATTAACTGCTTTTGTGTTCCTTCACCGCAGTCAAACAGGAATACTTCTCTGATGTCAGTGAAATGTTCAAGAACTATTGCCGGGTGATTTCTTGACAGACTGGGTATCCCTGATACTGTCCCGAGGAAGGTTATGGTTATCATAAGTAATTCTATTGGTGGGTAATTAGTTATAGTTTATGGGTTTTTGG
>WJKS01000073.1 GCA_014728985.1 Candidatus Aenigmatarchaeota archaeon | reverse complement strand
TTTGTACCGTTAGCAAGTGCCCATACATAGTCCCAACTTGCATTTCTGAACCAACCCCATGATACAGTATCATCTGGGTAGGTGGTTAGCTCAATTCTATCTGTATGGTTCCACTCTATCCTCCCTGCGAAGTAATGCTCCTCACCTATGGTAACTGAATCATTTCTTCCTAACGTCAAAAATCCACCAGCTGCATAGTTTTGGGAATTACTGGAACCTATCGGGTTAGCAGTTTCATCTGTCAATGTATCAATATATGCATAGAAACCGGTAACATTGGTTGAACCTATATTTTTGACATCAATTTCCAATTCACCACCTGCTGTTCCTGGGGTAACATTTACCCAGTTAAGATAATAAGGACTGATTTCAATCTCTGTTACAGCCTCTATGCTTACATTCACTGGTATAGAACTTTCATTATAATCTGCGAATACTTGGGGGATTAGAAGCGTAGAAAACGTTATTACCAAAACTACCAGAAGTCCTCTTTCAAGTAGATAACTTCTAATATATAACATATGATATTAATTTGGTTAAATGTTATATTTAAATCTTTTTGTTTAACAATATTGTTAAATATAATGACAGGTTATATTTTATTTTTCGAAATCCAATAATAATCCATGAAAAAGAACTTAATCATCTTAATAATGATATTTCCTTTGGTGATACTTTTCGTTCCAGTTTATTCAAGGAAAGTGGCAGTTGGTGTTTCCCCGGCGGTTTTAGATCTGGGAAACTTGGAGAGAAGTTCAAGTGAATTTACTAATTTTTACATAGTCAGTCCTTCCGGAAGTAACTTACTAGTCTATCTCGATAAAATAAAAGGTAATTTTGATTTCTTTAATAAAGATAATTACAGGGGACTTACCCATAATTACTCGGAGGAGGATAGTTTATCCTGGTTAAAGATAGTGGAAAATCCTATTGAAATAAAGAAATCTAATGAAAATTTAGGATTCGGTGGAAGCGTGAAGGGTTATAGGGATGTGGGGCTTATACTTAACGTTCCAGAAAACGCAGAACCTGGTTATCATATCATTGGTGTTGTTCCCTCACCAAGTACAAATGAGATTGGTGAAGATATTGTGGGTGCACAAGTAATTGGAGTATCACCAGTGCGTATTATATTTAATATCCCGGGCGAAGCCATAAGAAAAGGAAAAATATTGGATGTTTTAACAGATAGGTCTGGGAATAATATTGAGTTGAATACACACTTTTTTAACAGTGGTACTGTTACTATTTCTGCTAAAGCAACGGAAATAGTAATTAAGAATGGAGAAGGGGAGATAGTAAAAGAACTGACTTCTAATTTAGAGTATGTGGGACCAGAGAAAATCGAGGTCTTAAAATCTTACTTCTCAAGTGAGTCAATAGATCCTGGTGAATACGATGTTTTTGTAAAGGTTAATTATAATACTGGTTCAACTACTTTTAAATCAACAATAAATATAGAACCTGAACTTATGAAGAAAATAACTGGAGAAGTTAAAGAAGCAGGGTTTAAATTTCCTTGGTGGATCCTGCTTATATTAATTTTTATAATCATCTTGATTTATAAGAGGATGAGAAAATGAGAACTCTTAAGCTATTTTCGCTTATAATCTTTGCCTTAATCCTATTTGCGGGGACCATTTTTTGTTTGGACATACTTAATACAAGTATTGATAGACCTGAGGATTTTGTTGATAATGTAACCTATGATCATAAATCTGGTATATTCCACGACTATAGTATCATTAGATATCCAGCTAGGGCGTCAATTGTAGATTTGAGAACTGGGGATAACAGAAACTTAATTGGAATATCCACGGAATCTTGGGTATTAGACTTTGGGATAGCTCCAATAGGCAATAATACAGTAAAAAAGAAAATGACTCTTTCTACTAAGGAGGGAGAGGGTGCTAATATAAAATTGGAAGCCTTTGGTAACATCTCTGAAATGGTAAATTTTGGTAGGAATAATTTCCATTTGGAGGGTAAGGACACTATATTTGTATTTTTAAACGTGACCGAAAATATAGAGGTTGGTAATTATACGGGAGAAGTGGATGTAATAATAAGACACAAAAAGATCGGTTGAGAGATATGAGAAGAATACTTGTAATTCTTTCTACGATTCTATTTTTATTTCCCTTGTTCTACTCATCAGAAATAAAAGTTAGTGTTCCTGAACTTTTGAATGGGGAAGTAAGCGGTTTTTTTTTAAATGCAACCTCTAAATTCGGGCTTGTTAAGTCGAAGTTAGAATTCAGTAATGTAGGTAGCATTCCTTTTAGATGTAGAGGTAGAATGGAAATATTACATCAAGGTAATGTTATTCAGACTATTTGGAGCGATGAGAGAATTTTGAATCCTTCCGAAAGGTCCGTCTACAATTTCTTTTCTTATATTAACAATACTGGTGAATTTAATCTTAGATTTAGATTTTATTATGGTGGTGAGATACTGGAATATGGGAATATAAGCTTTGAAGTTGCGGATAAAAAAGAAACAAAGGATACTTTTAAGGTCAGGAGAGTAAGAAAGTCGGGAGATTTCTTGAAATTTGATGTTAAGAGCGAGGAAGAAGTTAATAAAATTATAATACTTTTCTCAGGTTATCCAAAATCTTGGATAATTGAGCAGGAGGCTCTTGGTAATTTGGAAATTAATAATTGGGAACCTGTCAATTTGAAATACTATCCAACCCCTTGGCCTGAAAATGAGATTTTACTACATGTTTTTACAGAAGAGGGTAATTTTCATAAAAGGACTCAGGTAAGTTTGGAAGAAGTCAATGATATTGGAAGATTCCTTCACAATCTTTTAGATATTCTTTTAAGATTGTTTTGAGTTCCTCTTAAAGGGTAAATTAATATATGATATAAAATGAATTAATAAAGGGGGACACTTGAAGTTAAAAATTCTATTATTCCTAGTACTATTCATAGGTCTAATTCCATCTCTGAGTTTTTCAGTACCTCTTAACATAACTCCGTCAAAAACAGCGATGATTTCTTCTGGTCAGTCCACTATAAGTGAGTTAGATGGGAATATAGGGGTTTCATGTACAAGTTATAATTCTAGAAGAAGTTATATCCAATACGATCTATCAGAACTAGATGTAAGTATAGAAAAAGCAACTTTGTGGTTATTCAAAGAAGATAAGAATAATCCTGCGGTCTTAGATATAGGTTTTTATTATATTGAGAATGATAACTGGGGAACTAACATTTCTTGGTACTCTCAACCTTGTGAGGTAAAATGGGATCTTAATTCAGAATGTAATATCTACCCTTTCCGCGTTCATCAGCCTAACAGAGAAATTAATATATGGGATAGATTTGATCTCACTGAGTTAGTTATAGATGAGGAGGATGGAATATTTTCGTTTGTTATGAAGGTAATGGGTTCTGATACAACATGTAAGATAGATCAATGGGTGTATTATGGAAACAACAGTTTTCTTGAAATAGAAGGTTGTATACCCGAGTGGGTATTACATGAAGATGAATGTCAGTTAGATGATACCAAATTCATTTATTATACTGATAATGGTAACTGCACTTCCATTTACAATTTACCTGAGGATAACGGAACTTATGTTACCTGTGATTATTGTACATCTGATTGGGTTGAGATTAATACTAGTTGTCAGTCAGATGACACAAAAATTGGGTATTATATTGATCAAAATGATTGTTATTCCAAGACCAACTTGGAGAGTGATTTGAACGAAATACCTGGGAATAAAACATATTTTTGCGATTATTGTATATCAGAATGGGTTCTAAATGAAAGTTGGGGAAAATGTCAGTCGGGAGGAATTCAGTATAAGAATTATTATGATGTTAATGATTGTTTAGGAACAGAATTACCTCCGGATCCAGAAAATAAAGATTGTAATTATACTGTTAACTTGGAAATGGATCTAACAAAAGATGAAGTCTATGTTTTAGATGAGCAGGATGCTATGGGAATTTCCTTGGAGTTAATGGTTGACGAAGATTTACCAAATTCGACAATAAGTATGACTTCTTATTCCGATGATCCAGTTAATTCGACTTTTGCTCTTCTTGGTATTGGGAATTATGTTGAAATTTTAACAGATTCCAGTATTCCAGGTAATCTTTCCTGGGCCTTGATAAAGATTTATTACACTGATGAGGATATCCTAACTTCCGGCGTGGTAGAGGAAGATTTAAAATTATATACATTCAATGAGGACCTTTCAAAATGGGAGGAGGTCGAAGAATCAGGGGTTAATACATCCTTTAATCATGTTTGGGGGAACGTTACTCATTTCAGTTTCTATGGTGCTTTTGAGTACAGGGAATATTGTGGTGATGATATATGTAATAGCAATGAAAACTATTACTCCTGCCCTGAAGATTGTCATGCCTCAACAACCACAATAACAATTAGTGGGGGTGGAGGAAGTTCAGGTGACACATCGGATATTACAACGACTACGGTCAGTGCTCAAACCACTACCACAGTAATTCAATTAACTTCAACTACCACCTTTCCAACAACATCTACCACAGTCATATCTACTACAACTACTTTAAATGAAGGCCTTGGTCCAACTGGTGAAGTGGTTAAAATAACAGGCGATTCTTCAATACCCAGGAAATTGAATACTTCAATTCTGGTCACTATGGTCATTTTAATTATTGGCGTAATTTTACTGAAATTTGATTCATTGAAAAGAAAATTTTTGAAGTCCAAAATATCCTTTTTGAAAAACAGACATTGATCAGGAAATATTATTTCTATTAAGCCCTTGAAATACATTTCTACATATGGTCTACATATGGTACAATACTTGAGAAATCTATATTAACGCTCAAAACAAAATTAATCTAAGGGGGTAGCTTGCCATCTAAAACCAATTCTAATCGAGATATTGAAAATAAGATAATAGGACTTTTGTCAAGTAACCTGATGTCGGTGACACAAATATCCCAAGAGATCGGTGTGAGAAAAGATGTTGGTTCAGCTATCTTGAAATCTATGAAAAAACGGGGAAAACTGGAGTTGCATAAAGTCGGAAGGTCCAAAATTTATACTATACCCGGAATAATGTCAGATAGTCCTGCTGGAGTAGAAAAAGAAAAAAAAGATAAGAAATTGAGGACAATAGGAATAGTTTCTGGAAAAGGAGGTACAGGGAAAACTACAGTTACCTTGAATCTTGCAGGCGCATTGATGAATTTTGATGAAGATGTAATGGCAGTTGATGCTGATATCAAAATGGCTGGTCTTGGACTGAGATTAGGGATGTACAATTTTTCGAATACATTGAATGATGTGATAAGAAATAATGGAAATATTTTAGAGGCTCTTCATATACATTCTTCCGGGATAAGAGTAATTCCTGCTTCTTTGACTGTAGAGAATTTAGAACTAACCAATCTTTACCCTTTGATGGAAAAATTTCTGACTGGTAAATCATTAATACTAATAGATTCTCCACCTGGGCTTGAGGACAATTTCGTCCAGGTTTTACATACTTTAAAAGAAATAATTGTGGTTACTACACCTGAGACCCAATCCATAACAAATGCGATAAAAGCCATAGATAAGGGGAAAGAATTAGGCGTCAATTGTTTAGGTGTTGTAGTTAATCGGTATTCAGGAAGAGAAAATCATAGAAAGGTGGTTGATGAAATTGAATCTATCTGTGATCAACCACTTTTGGGAGTGATTCCTGAAGATAAAACAATCCAAGATAGTTTATTCAAAAAGACACCCAACGTTTTCCTTAATCCCTATTCACCTTCATCTCTTGCTTTCAAGGAAATAGCTGCAAAGATATCTGGGAAATCATATGAACCACCTAAATTTCCATTCCTTAGAAGAATTTGGGGGAAGATATCATGAAGAGATTATTGATTTTATTTACAGTTTTAATATTACTATTAGGAGTTAGAGCTGCCCCTGTAATTCAGGGCTTTTCTATTGATCCAGATGAGATTTGGATGGAAAATGGGGAAACATCAGATGTTCCGATAATATCTATAACCCGCTCGGATAACGAGACTGGTGTTAGGTGTTTTTCAAATATAACCGCACCTGATGGAACCATATTTAGAGATTTAAGTTTGATAGAAATATCTCCCAAATATCATGAAATAGAGCAAGATACACTTGCTGAATACCTGCAGATACTTAACTTAGAGGGCGTATATTATGTAGTTGTATTCTGTAATAAAAATCAAATTAGTAATGTAGAGTCAGGTTCTTTTTCTATATATGATATTGAAACCACTATTGAAGTCTCACCGAACCCTTCTTATCTGGGGGAAGATATTGAAATAATATTTAATCTAAAAGAAAATGGCAGGATTAAAAAGGAAGGCCTAGAAAATTTCAAGATTAGCATTGACGGAGAAGACTGGAATTTTATTCCTGGGAATCCCGTTTATATTCCCTCAAAGGATGGTTATTTTTTAGAGATTGAGGACTTGATAAAAGGTAGACACGATCTGGAAGTTAATGCAGATTATAGGGGAAAGAAAGTTTCTAATCTTTTTGAAATAAATGTGGAAGATCCTGTACAATTTGAAATAACGAACTTAGATGATAGAACAGAGGTAAAACCCAATGAAAATATCACAATTAGGGTTAGAGCTTTTGATAAGAATAATGATAATTTTAGACTGAAAAAAGAATATCTGGAAATTGAGATAAGTTCTGATTATGTTGATTCTGATTATTTTTCGATATCAAAGGAAGGGAGTGATTATTATGACATAGATTTAAAACCACCTTCTCATTCTGGAGGTGAGAAAAGCCTGAAAGTAAGCTTTGATTATAACAATTTTCCTATAATTGAAGAAACGAGGAAATTATTTTATGTTATTCCAATTTCAGGTAGAATATTGAACTACAACGATGATCCTTTAAATGCGGAATTTAGCTTCAGTTCTAATTATTTCAATAAAAAGATAAAAACCTCTAATAATGGCTCCTATTTTGATTATATGTGCCCTGGCACATATTACACGAGTATAAAATTTCCCCACACAGATCTTGAATTAGAAAATCTTAAACTTGATAAAGATGAATTTTCCGACCCATTTAGTTATAACTTTTTTGACGAGTTTGACTTAGGTGGGATAAGGGCAGCAAGCCTTTATTTTCTTGAGATATCACCTAGTTTTTCCAAAGGTTCTTTGAATATGTATTATAATCCCCAGTACATTTCCAATGAGGATAATCTGAAGGTTTATAAGTGCGATAATTGGGACGAAGGAGATAGAAAATGTGATGATATATGGGAAGAGATTGATTTCGAACAGGATAAGAAAAGTAATGAAGTTAATATTAAACCTTCTAACGAAGCGGCCTATGCTATCGGGAATAGAAAATTTCTTGACCCTAGTTTTTCCCTGAATAAGGATGTTTATTATTTGGATGATATAGTAAATATCCAAGGCGTAATTAGAGATGATATACATGATCCTGTTGGTAATGCCAGTGTTGATATAAGATTAGAAGGAACTAGTAAAGATATTCAAATAAAGTCCGCATCCAATGGAATAGTTTCAGTCACCATGTCATCCCCAAATAAGGAAGGAAATTATACTCTTTCAATAAATGTTGAAAAGGATCCTTATGACGATTTTAATTCAAAAATAAAATTGGTTGTTGACGAGAAAGAAGAAATTTCCTTGGTAACTCCAGAAGCGGTTAGAGTTGAACAAGGAGAGACCTCGTCTATAGAGATATCAGTAGTTAACATAGGCCAATCTGATTTATCAGACATAGAATTTTCCATTGAAGGGTTACCGGAGAATTATTATTCCTTTACAGAAAAGATACCATATTTGGAAAAAGAAGAGGAAAAAAAGGTAAAAATAGATTTTTCTGTCCCAGAAGATGTGAGTGAGGGTACTTTTAATGGTAAATTCAAGATAGAATTTGATGGTAGGATAAAAGAGGAGATCTTTGGTTTCACTGTACTGAAAAAAATTCAGAAAGAAGGAGAAGACGACCAGAACCAAGAATCAGATACCTCTTCTACGACAGGTAAGTTTGTTCTCCCTGAGATATCTCTCCCAAGCCTACAATTTTTACATAAACTTCTTTATATCATACCTTTCATGGCAATTTCATTTGCTGGAGCATTCTTGCTTAAAAAAGGAAAGAAAAAATCATCTAAGAATGAGAGTAAGATAAAAGAGACGTTCTCAGAAATTAAAAGTCAAATTAGAGGTAAAAAAGAGGACGATTCAGAAGAGAATTAGTTGGATTAATATTCATTAAATGAAAGCGTGGGGGCTTTGTTAAAAATGTTTAGTCAGGGTAGTAAACTTCATATTTATCTAATCAATTTTCTGAGTATTTGGAACAACAGAATAAAAGAATTTTCCTATTTTTATCAGAAGGTTTTGAAGCCCCCACGCATACTTCTAAACCTTCTGATTTTCCTCATTTTATCTTTAGTTTTAATAGAGTCTTTAGCCCTAGCTCAGAATGTAACAGTTAATAATTCTGTTACTGTTAACCAGGCTTTTGATTTAAATCAAACAATTGTGGATCAATCCAATTGTACCTATATCGAGGAGAAAAATAATACAGAAGAATCTAATTCAACAACAGAGATAGTAGATAACTCTACTACAGAGAACGCCTCGGAACCAAATTCAACGATCATTGTAAATACTTCAGTAATAACTACAGTAAGTGAACCGACTTCAGCAGTTACTATTACATCAATTGAAACAACTACCCAAATAACTTCAGAAACTACATCAACAGTAGTTACCTCAACTTTAAATCCAACTTTAACTTCAGATTCAACAACAACTGTAGTTACAACCACCACCTCCCCTCAAACCACAACCGTAACAATAACTTCAGAACCTACTTCAACAGTCGTTACGACCATTTTAGGTTTAAATACAACTCAGCAAACAACAATCGTTTCTACAACTTCCACTTCAACCACAACAATTCAATTAGAAAACACTAAAATTCAGTTAGTTCCTAGAGTTAATGATGAAGTAAAGGATAATGAAAACAAAACTGTTGGTAAAAAAATACAGGACGAAATAGATTATGAGACATTCTTTACTTTTGTAGGTAAGGGAGGGGAAAATTTTGTAATCACGTTTTATCATAATTCAACTAAAGTTCTGCCAGTATGGGTAGAGGGAGACATCGATTATTATTTATCGGCTACAGAGTCTGGACCTTCAGAGGAGGTTAATTTAACTGTGCCTTTGGTTAATGATAAGATCCCGAAATTTAGGTTACATGTTGGTTACGATTCAGATGTTTTTGAATTTGGAATCACAGTAATCAATATTCAGTCTTATCCTACTGTTGGTGGTAATTGGACTGTTAGGTTTGATACAGTTGGTACCGCTGATTTGGTGATAACTGGTTTTAATGGAACTAACTTTGGAGAGAAACTACCAGATGATTTGGAGTTTCTTGAACTTAGATGTGGAAATGATGTATTGATCCCCGAGTTCGGTGGGAATTCTATTGTCTATGAAGACTATTCGTGTAATGAAATTGGATATGAAATTTCAAGGATATTGACATCAGGTAAACATATTTTAGAGTTTAAATTTGGTGATGATGTTGAATATGCTTACAATCAAGCAAACTGGGCGGATTCAAATTGTAATTATAGGAAATTACTAACTTTCGATAAACCGTTCGGTTCGGGTAACTTAACCAATTTCACGGTTATGGTTCTGTTAAATTCAACCAGAATAGATTATTCAAAAACCTCAGAAACTGATATAAGATTTTATGATGATGATAATTCAACTAAATTAAAGCATCATTGGGAAATATGGAATGAGACAGGAAATAGTTATGGTTGGGTTAAGGTTCCTCTCTTAGAAAATACAACTGAAGATTATATTTGGGTATATTATGGTTGTTCTGATACTGTTAAACAAGATGAAGGTGGAACATACGACGATTACTATCTACTAGTTTACCATTTAAATGAAACTAACTTGGACAACGAACCTGGTGACATAAAGGATAGTACATATAATGGAAACAATGGAACTACTGTTGGTATGGAATCTGGTGATTATACTATTGGTCAATCTGGTGGTTGTCTTAATTTTGAAGCTGCTGAATATATTGATACTGGTTTAACGTATCAGATATCAAATAATGCCCCGGTCAGTGTTTTTGTTTGGGTAAAAGACATACCTTCTGGTAATCAATATGTAGTGTCTCAAACAGATTCAACTCCGACTTATTCAAGTGATTTTATATTAGGTTATCCAAACAACGGTTTTTGGGGAGATAGTCAAACAGTGGATGGTAGTAATATCGCTTCTAATGGAAATTGGCATCAATTAGGGTTCACAATGATATCTACTGGTGGTTCCTCCCGTCTTTCAGACCTCTACATTGATGGTGAATATATAGGTAGTGCCACTGGTCCAACTGCTGATGCTCTTGTAATAAGCGTTAAATTAATGTCTAGAGGAGACGGAGGAGCAGGTGCAAGTGGTAAATTAGATGAAGTCCGTATTTCAGATACGAATAGAAGTGCAGATTGGATAAATGCGTCTTATCTCACAATGAAAGATGAATTCATAAATTACGGAAATGAAGAAGATATAGAAATAGAACCTCTAACTGTTTCCCTTGAATATCCTAACACTTTGAGTACAAATATTTCATACACCGTTGATTTTGCATATATTCCTATTTCAATTGGTGATGAGATATACAATTGTTCTATATGGACTAATGAAACTGTTTGGAGTCTGAAAGTAAGTAACACTTCTGCTATTGTTAATAACTCAGTAAACATTATTACAGAGATCTTTTCCTCTGATGGAGTTTATGAATGGAATATAGAATGTTATAATTCCGCCCATTCTGTATTTGCCGATTCAAACTGGACAATTGAAATAGATGCAGGGGCACCATCTGTTGAAATAAATTCACCTGTTGGTACATTATCAGATACAACTCCTTTAATAAACTTGACTTTCGGAGAAGTAGTTGATACAGCGTGGTATAACATCGACGATGGAGAGAATATAACTTTATGTACCTCTTGCTCTTCTACTGACAATGAATATCTGGATTTACAGGAGGGGTCATACACAATCTATGTTTTTGTAAATAATAGTGTTGGTATTTTGAACGATACAGAATCAAGTTCTTTTACTATAGACATGAATGGGAACTACTATGATAATTATGATGATAATTCTAGTATTTCACTCTACAATAATGTTGATTGGGTCCTTGGAAATTTGAGCTTTGAGGGGTTCTTTAATTGGTGGAACGATTCATGGATTAATCGAAAGGAGATAGTTATTACGAACGCGGGTTCTTCAGTATTGACAGATTTCCCTGCCTATATTAACGTGAGTAAAGCACCGGATATGAAAAGTGATTATTCTGATTTAAGATTTATTGATGGTTCCTGTGATAGTAATGGAGAGATCCAGTTAGATTATGAAATAGAAAATTATACATCCTCAAAGGCAGATGTTTGGATTAGAATACCTTCCTTATCATTGGGTGCAACTTCCATTTGTATGTATTATAATAATTCAAACGCAGAGGCAGGTGAAAATCCTGAAGGTGTTTGGGAGATCAACTATAGGGGCGTTTATCATTTAAATGAAAAAGGGACAACGGTTTCAAGAAATGACTCCACCCAATTTAACAATGACATGGATACGTTAACTGGTTTTGATGGAGATGAGGATATAGAAGGTATTGTCGGAGGAGCCACTGATTTTGATGGTACTGATGACATTCTTTTGGGCCCATCTTCAAATTCATTAACTGGTGATTATCTACAAACAGTAACATTTTCTGCGTGGGTAAAACATTCTAATTCTGGTGATCCTGGGTATATATCATCGGTAAAAAGATCATCAACAGCAAGCACTTTGATGTCACTTGATGGGGAGAGTGCAGGTAATCTAGGATTTTTAACTGCTACATACGATCAAAGTCCAGCTCATGATTGGATGACAGCTGGGACGACTTATAACGATGATGATTGGCATTACTTGGTTGCAACAGTTAATGGATCAACAAGAACTCTTTACATAGACGGAGAATATAAAGATTCTGATAGTGAGCATGGTATTCAGAATGTTTCTGGAAATACTGCTGCATTTAGTATTGGAGGATTTAGTACAAATAATATTCTTTTTGATGGGACTATAGACGAAGTAAGGTTTTCCAGAACAGCAAAAAACGCTGACTGGGTAAATCAAACATACCAAATGATATGGGATCAAGGTAGTTTCGTCAGTTTTGGAACTGAAGAATCTGAGACCAGTGTTAACAAGTTAAAGAATACAGGATCTACGGATATCTTTGGCTACTTAGTAATGGAGATTCAAACAAATACAAGCGGAGAATGGGAATGGATATCCACACAGATCAACGACACTAACATTGAAACTAAAAGATCTATATCTACGGGTGAAAATCTTGATTTATCTTATGTTTGGAATTCAAGTCTCTGGAATACAACATCCGAAAACTCTGGTCATTACCGTTTGAATTTTGCTTTTAATGACCCTTATGGAAACGTTTTGACCAATGATACAAATGATCCAATAAATAAAACCTATGAATTTTATGTTGATACCGGAGTTCCTGGATGGTCGAATAATTCCACATCAGTTCCTTCTGGACCAAATTATCAACCTGATCAAAATTACGGATTCCAGATAAATTGGGTTGATGAGGAAGAAGGCTTAGATGATATAGTATTTAGACTCAATAATACAAATTATAGCTGTAGTAAAAATCAGGTTTCTAATTTGGATGATACTTATTACATAAATTTCACAGATTTAACTGCTGGAGTTTACTTCTATCAGTGGTACGCGAATGATTCTGTAGATAATGTAAATTCTACTGATCAGTTGAGTTATCATATAATTCAAGATTCTACATTGACTAGATTGTTTTTGAATGGTACTGAAGGCGATAAGAATAATTACAGAATAGGTGATGTCGTTAATTTCACGATTATTTTGGATGCAACCGGTCAAGATATTTACCTTGATACAAATATTTCTGGATGGAATATAGTAAAGGGAACTGATTCTATATTGTTCAACACTACCTCATTTAATGAAAGTGGAGTATATAATATAACAGGTTTCTTTAACGCTTCTATTGGTTCAGGATATCAATCCTCTTTTGTAACCTATTATGCTACAGTATCCGGCTATCCAGCTAATTATACAGACTTTGATGATCCAGAAAAAACCGATTTTAATAGTGTACCAGATATAGAAAATGTTTCACAACCGACAATAGCTAAAACAAATACAGCAAAAGTGACATGGAACGGATTCATAAACGCCTCAGGAACTGATTTTGATCAGAATATAATTTACACTAACAACAATGTTACCATACTTTCACAAAATTTGAACAATACATTTAATTCATCTGCAAACATAACCATGTACTATTTGAACTATACAGAAACACCTGTAATATATAGAGATG
>WJKS01000005.1 GCA_014728985.1 Candidatus Aenigmatarchaeota archaeon | reverse complement strand
TCCATTCAATTATTAGATTGTACCATTCAGGTGATGTGTCTACTGGAACTGTAGTTGTTGTCGCAATGGTAGTGGTTGGTTGGGCTGTGGTTGTAGTTGTTGAAGTAGTTGTTGGTTGAGGCGTAGATGTGGTGGTTGGGTATGACCCTTCACTCGCCCTGAGAGTTAATGCTAACCTCTCCATATAATACAAATCACCATTACACCAGGAAGAACTTATATGATTACCTAATTTCTCAGAAGATAGACCCATAATAAAGGCCTTCTGTAAGAAAATATCCCTAGCTTGATGAGGTAAGTTAGAAAAAACCTCTGTCCTATGCACAGAAAATCCTTCCCCAATAATCTGCGCAGGCATAGCTGTTTCGATAAATTTATTTTGAACTTCCATGGGCTGCCTAGCATAATCATATAATGCTCGACCCAGCTCATAATTTAGATTTTTATATCTTACAATCTCCGCCCCTTTAGCCCAATTTGTGCTGGAAAATGCTGAATCTATACTTTCCGCCATCCAAGGGTTAGGTGGATTGTCCTGCTCCCATTCCAACCTATTTCTTAAGAGATTGGTTGCTTTATTTAGATAGTTAGAAGCGTCACTAGAATGATCTAATTTTTGTGCAATATGATAACAACCAACTAAATTAGCAAAATTTCCATTATCATTACTAGAAGAATTTATTCCATCACAATAACTCTTAATTGCATTATAATAACTGCTCACAAAAGTCCAATCACTCGTATGGTAAACATATGACCAAAGATTGTAAACTCTTGTCTGATAAGAATAGGTAGGAATATAGCCACTCAACGCTTCAGTACCCAAATTATTATTGATATAGTATCTTTCCCTTCTCCTTCCAGTTAAACCATCTGAGGAAAAAGATTGAGAAAGAGGATTAGAATAAATATCAAACAAATAACTATTAACATATTTCCTAATATCACTTTGAGTAGAATTTGAAACAAAGGGATATGCTAAACCTAAAACATAGGCCTCCTCTGTTGGATCAACGAAATATCTACCTGGATGTCCCTTGCCATTGGGATAGAGAAACGGTTGGTAATGGGTATTGCTATTCCACCCATTTATTAAGACAGCTTCGATAAAATTATTAATTTCTTCTTCCAATTTATTGGCTAAAGTAGATGAGAAGGAACTAGGTATTGTAGGTACTTCCGTTACATAAGAATTAAGCTCTGATGTGAGAGGTACAGTAACGGAACCATAATCTGGCTCAATCCATTCATTATGTAAATAACTCATGCCTCCTCCATTCTGTTTGTACATACCTAGCATACCGTGAGAAATATAAAAGAATTTGTTGTCTCCCAGAGATGAAGTTAAACCACAATTTCCAGATCCTCCATGGCCTATGAATCTTACACTTTTTAAAGTCGTACCCAAATTAAAGGGTACGTATGGCACTCTATCCGCATCAGGGTTGTTTCCATGGGATACCCCATGAGGGCGATCCCGGCAAACTGAAATCTTCTCTCCTATCCCAGATGTTCCAGAGATGGAGATACTACCAGTAGAATCGGCATGATTATTATAATAAAGGCGATTACCGCCCAAAAGCGGAGCTGCTTGTTCATCAGAAATTAAAAATAGTCCAGTTGAATATGGGTTATTTCCACCTGTACTACTTTCAATCAAACTAAATCCTCCGGTATTTAAGTCAAGAATAACTGGGGTCCCAAACCAATAGGCAGAGTTCTCTACATCAAAATCGCTATAGTATGATCTAGATTTAAGATAAACTGTCCCATCAGGACTTATTACAGGGGGCTCACCAACTTCACTTGAACCTTGAGTCCACAATATAGGCATTTCTACCGATTCGGTACCGGTAGCAGCATCTACAGCATAAAAAGTTTTATATTCGGGATAACTTTCTAAAAAGTTTAATATCTGGCTACGCTCATCCTCAAGATCACTGCCAACTGGGTTAGCATTGATATCAACACCTTGATCTGCTCTCATATGAGTGAAATCATCCTGAACTGTAATTCCAGCGGCTCTACTTAAAGCAGTGTCGCCACCATTAAGAGCTTGATGAGCATCTCCAGGCGCGGTTCGGAAAACTATTTTAGCACTTGATCCACTACCAACAACAACAGGGTAAAAATTACGAGTGCTCGTTCCATGGAATTTCTGTGTTTTCCATACCTCATTGCCTGAAAAATCAAGCGCAAATCCATGCATTGCTTCGTTACTAAAATAAATTCGTTGATAATTTTCATCTACAGACGGTGAACTAATAATTGGTGCACCAGAATTATATCTCCATAATTCATTGAGAGTATTGACATCTAAAGCATAAAAATATCCATCTTCTCCTCCGATAAAAATATTATTTCCCACGACTACAGGCGAAGAACGGAAACCACCTATTTGAGTTATCTCTCTCTCATCAATAACATTACCGTTATTAATATCTAAGATATAAAAATAGCCATTTGTAGAACCCAAATACATTCTAACTCCAGAAATTGACGGAGTAGTGAAAACTTTCCCCGAAGGAGTAAGCTGAATAACCCAATTAATTGACCCTGTTCCTGTATCTAAAGCGTAAACTCTATTTTTTAAACTAGCAACAAATACCTGATTACCTACCACTAATGGCTGAATATTGCTTCCAATTAAATCTGCTTCATTTTCATTCCCAGTGAAAAAATCTCTCACCCAAACCGCTTCACTGCATCCTGGGCCTGTTGGTGGATTTACCTGATCACTAGTATAACCTGTCCTTTTTAGATTACCTCCAAACATTGGCCAGTCTTCACCATGAATAATGGGGATAAGAAATGAGGATGAAATTAAAAATATCAAAATTAATACTAGTTTAAACTTACCTAAGAATCCCATGAATATAATTTCTTTTTTTGAGTTAAAATACTCCTTAAAGATTTCTAAGACATCCTACTTTTTTGAAAAACAATAAATGGAACTTAAGTTTTTTTAGGCGATAATAACCAGAAATAAACCAAGCCACCTAATATTCCTCCAAAATGAGATAATTCCATAAGATTACCAAACTTAAGTAATATCAACATAACCGAGAATATAATATAAAACATAAATGCTAAACCCAGATTAACGTCTAATTTAAAACCCAACAAGTATACATAAGGTGACAATAGATTCAATATAGGTACGAATATTATTGGGACTTTTTCTTCTCCGCATAAAACCGACCCTAAAAACAATACACCAAAAATACAACCAGAGGAACCAATTGATACTATATTCGGTACAGGAAAGATAAATCTAGTTAAAAGATTTATTAAGACTCCAAAAAAACCAGAAAAAAAGTATAAGGAGATAAAATTGAATCCACCTATTTCTCTCTCCACTAACATACCTATACTTGTCAGTAGGAGCATGTTGACAACTAGATGTATCCAGTTATCATGTATGAACATATGAGTTACCAATATATAAGGATTCTCTTTTAAAGTAGTGGGGTGAAGACCATAAGAATAGATTTTCGGCTTGACATAATATTCCGGATTGAAAAATGATAGGAAAAGATGACTTATTTCGTCAAAGCTGAAAATGAAAACAGATACATTTATTAGTAGGATCATAAAAGTAGCTATTGGGAAAAATTCTCCTGTTCTCATGAGATAATTTCGGTGTTCGTATTTTTAACTATTATTATCTTAATCTCTTCCTGATATTTTCCATATGCAATTCTGCTGTTTTCGGCATTCCTCTCTGAATTGCCGCCTTTGCAAGGCTTATCTCTCCTTGGAATTCTGACATTCTCTGCCTAGGAATTTTCTTAATAAGCTTATTTAATTTCTTATAGCTTCCACCTGATCCGCCACCTGACTTCTTCTTTTTTATTACAAAGAATACGACCAAACTTATGACCAACAGTGAAATGAATATTGGCAAAAGATAATTCACACCACCTACTTGACCTTCATCCCCCTCTACAGTTGTTGTGGTAATTCTTGTAGTTGAAGTGAAATCTTGAAAAATTCGAGTTGTTGTTGGCTGACGTCTAGTTGTTGTATATGTAGTAGTTGACGTTGTAGTCTCAGAAGAACTTCCTCCACCACCTCCGCCGCCGCCTCCAGTCCCAGAAACTGATGTAGTTGTAGTTGCTATAGGCTGGGCTGTCGTGGTTATCGTAGTTGTTGTAATGTTAGACCCGACTGAAAACGTATCTTGTTCTTGTGTACCATCAGAACTTACATAAATGGTAAAATCACCACTGTTGATATCTTCCGGTATTATATAACTACTAGCAAAAGTCCCTGAACTGTCTGTTGTTAACTGATCAACAAACTTAACCAATCCATTGGGGTCATTTACTTGGATTATTACATCTGTATTCGAGGGAAAATCTGATCCTGTAATCTGGACTGTCTCACCTGGAGTGTATGATGATTTATCTGTGGAAACACTTTGTGGAAACACTGGTGGTAGCAAAGTCAAAACTAAGAAAAGGCCTATCAAAATTTTCTTATAGTAATTTCTCAATTATACCACTTCA
This sequence comes from Candidatus Aenigmatarchaeota archaeon, assembly GCA_014728985.1. Lineage (GTDB taxonomy): Archaea > Aenigmatarchaeota > Aenigmatarchaeia > CG10238-14 > CG10238-14 > CG10238-14. Next base: position 48 of record WJKS01000005.1, on the reverse strand, counting down.
AAGGTTATAGATGAAGGGCTTGCCAATGGTGTACCACCTAGGGATGCC
>WJKS01000072.1 GCA_014728985.1 Candidatus Aenigmatarchaeota archaeon | reverse complement strand
GATAAGTACTTTGATGTTGTCAGGGCAAGTCATATTCTGGAACATATAGAACATAACGAACATTTTTTTAATCTAATTAAAGAAGTGCATAGAATATTGAAGGACGATGGTGAATTTTGGGTTTCAGTTCCCCATCATAAGAGCCGAGTGTCTGTTGTCATACCAGAGCACGCAAGATTTTTCAATTCATATTCATTTGACTATTTTAGGGAAGAGAAGAGGGACGGTATAAAGAATTTTTCTGAAGTTAATTTTGAAGTTTTTGATGTGAAATTTAATTTAATAAGATACGGGAATTTTAAGGTTTTTAATGTATTCAATCCAATTTATAACATTAATAGAGCAATCACAGAGAAAATACTATCAAATTTACTTTTGCCCCCGGAAGAAGTGAAGTTTAAAATGAGAAAGAAATAAATGATACTTATCAAATTAAGAGATCTAATAATCACTTCATTTTTCTAATATAAACCATGGAACATCCTTTAATTCATTTATGTGGACCCCATATGGATGCTCAAGGAGTCCTTTTTCTCCGAAACAATTCCCATGATCAGAAGTTATTACTATCTTACCTTCAATTTTTCTTGATAAATCTTCTATAGAGTCTAAAACTAATTCCAAATTCTTTTTATAACTCCGAAAAGCCACTTCAATTGGAATATCGCCCTTTCTGATTTTGTCCCATATTGTTTTCTTTCTGATTTCCCTCCCTTTTCTTTCTTCACGTGCGAATTTCCAACCTTCTTGAATTAATTTCATAGATTCTTTGTCGGCGATGAATGGATGATGGGGTTGCATATAATGTATTATAGCCTTTTTTTCGGACGGATAATCTTTACAATATTTAAAAAAGGCTTCATTCACCTTTTCTGGCGGTACTGTTTTAAGTTCCTCATCCCAACCAAAGTCCCATACAGGTATTATATCATAGAATTTTCTTTTTCCAAATGTTTTTCTAATTAGGTATTTTGATACATAAGGATTTGAAGAATAATATACAATATCTGAACAATCAGTCTCAAAATTTTTTTTGACCCATTCAATGGTACTAGAACCAACTGAGCTTACCCTATGAAGCTCACCTTTAATTTTTTTCTCTCTACAAACTTCTTTAAAAATATCATATCTGCAGGCATCTAAAACGATGAGAACATCCCAGTTTTTTTTTAAAACCTTTAGACCTCTTCTTGGGAAGACCCTGAAATAAAATCTAAATAATTTTATGAGGAACTTTTCTTTTAATTCACGTCTTTTGATAAGAAGCAATACCTTTTCTATTAATTCTTTGAGTTTCATATAACAAATTAAAAATAACTTCACAAACTTTTATTAGTTTTTATAATCTCTATAATTGGTCTATAGTATGGCAGATAAAAAAACAGGGAGAGGAAAGGACGAAGTAAAAATTTGCATAGCATGTTCTGCTGGCGGGCATCTAACAGAAATAAAACTTCTGAAAAAAATATATGAAAAAAATGAACATTTTTTCCTCACTTTTAAGCGAAATAATTCCCTAAGCCTTTCGAAAAAGGAAAAAGTTTATTTCATTAAAGATCCTAGTAGAAACCCTCTCTCACTTCTGGTAAATATAGTACAATCATTCAGAATTCTTAAAAAAGAGAACCCAGACTATATAATTAGTAATGGCGCTGGGGTTGCGATACCAGCTTGTTATATAGCAAAGATGATGGGGAAGAAGGTTATTTTCATAGAAAGTTTCTGTAGAATGGAACCATCTCTTTCAGGAAAATTAGCACATCCTGTATCAGATCTATTTTTGGTACAGTACCCCCAGTTAAAGGAGAGTTATAAAAAAGCAGTATATGCTGGGAGTTTCATATGAGGTAAAATCATGATATTTGTAACCGTAGGAACTCACACAAAAGGTTTTGATAGACTGTTCAAGGAAATAGATAGGTTGGTCAGTGAAGATAAAATAAAAGACAAATTTTTTGTAGAAGTAGGGAAGTCTGATTACAGGCCAGAGAATTATGAATATACGGATCTATTACCTTTTGAAAAATACAAAAAAATGATATCAGAAGCTGATTTGGTCATATCACATGGTGGCTTAGGTTCAGTTATAAATGTCCTGGAAAAAAATAAAAAATTGGTTGTAGTTCCGAGGAGAAAAGAATTCGATGAACATGTGGATGATCATCAGTTACAGATAGCTAAAGTGTTAGAAAAAAGAGAACGCGCTATCCCTGTTTACGATATAAAGAATTTAGAAGGAGCGATAAAGAAAGCTGAAAAGTCTAAGATGTTAAATAGAAACATTGGAAAGGAAAATAAAATAATTGAAGTGATAGAAAATTATATAGAAGAGAATAATAGGTGATTTTATAACACAAAAATATATGATGAGGGATTATATGAGAAAACCTGGAAGTAAGGAAAAGAATACTCAGAAGAATTGTAGATTCTGTGAGATAATTGAAACAAAGGAGGATATGGTATTTGAGGACAAGGAAACATACGTTATGATAAATCAGAGTCCATATAAGGAAGGCCATGTACTGATATTACCAAAAAAACATGTTATTGATCCACGTGAGCTAAGTGAAAAAGATTTGAAGAAATTATATAAAACTATTAATATCATGTTAAGTGTGCTTAACGAGGCATATGATACAAAGTCCTTTAATATTGGTTGTAATATCTGCCCGGCTGCTGGCGCGACATTTGAGCACCTGCATTTTCAGATGATTCCTATGTGGGTCGGTGATTCAGGTTTTATG
>WJKS01000071.1 GCA_014728985.1 Candidatus Aenigmatarchaeota archaeon | reverse complement strand
TTACAGAACTTATTCAAAAACTTTTTATGTACTATTTCCAAAGATAATTTTACAGTCACCCATTCAAATTCACCTCAAATGATATTTGGATGGGTTTCTTATTATTTTTTACTTATTCTGAGACACTTTCGGAAGTACTGTAAAGAAAGATAGATATTTAACTGCTTCTGTATAAACCAAACCATAAAAGCTTAATCTCACATAATAACCCCATGGAAACCTTAAGACAAACAACAAAAGTAGCCAGGATTTCTGATTTGACAACAGGTGAATTTGTAAGAAAAGAAGGTATGGAACCAAGTTATATCTTGACAAAATTGGGAGAGAAAATATCCCGGACAAAGATAGTTGGGACTATTGTTGATAAATTTATGAGTGATGACGGAAATTATTCTTCTGTGACTATTGATGATGAGACCGATGCTATAAGAACAAAAGCGTTTAAAGAGGAAGCTGATTTTTTTGATGAATTTGAAATCGGGGATCATGTTATGTTAGTCGGTAAGGTCAGAGAATATAATGATGAGAACTACATTATCCCGGAGATTCTTAGAAAGGTTAATCATAATTACGCAAGTTATCATAAACTAAAGATACTGAAGGACCTGGTAAAGGAAAAGAAGATAAATGAACTGGTCAAAGAAAAATGGGATAAATTTGCAGATCTTGATGAGCTAAAAAAATACATGAAGAAAAAACACGGTATTGAGGAAAAAGAAATAGAAGGTATATTGGAGAGTCTTGGAGGCAAGGAAGAAAAGAAGAAAAAAGATTATAAGCCAATGTTATTAGAATTACTGGATAAATTAGATAAAGGTGAGGGAGTAACATTTAAGGAGCTACTAAAAAAATCTGAATTGGAAGAAGATTTATTCCAGGAAACCGTCAATGAATTATTAACAGAAGGGATATGTTATGAACCAAAACCTGGTGTGATTAAGAAAGTTTAGGGTTGATCGTATGAAAAGTTATGAAGATATGTTAAAAGAAGCAAAAGAGAAGTTACCCGAAGATATAACCAAGAAAAAAAGATTAAAAATACCCAGACCCAAGTTGATGATCCAGGGTAATCAGACTTTCATTATTAATTTTGAAGATATAACAAATGCTCTGAGAAGAGAACCGAAACACTTGGCTAAATTTTTATTCCGGGAATTGGCAAAACCCGGCCATCTGGAAGGAAAAAGACTGATACTCCAGGGGAAAGTAACAAAAAGATTAGTTGAGAAGAAATTGAAATCTTATATCAGGGAATTTGTCTATTGTAAAGAATGTAACAGACCAGACACTAAACTGGTCAAAGAATCCAGAATAATACTAATGGTATGTGAAGCCTGTGGAGCAAGACAACCTATAAGAGATATATGAATTATCTGTTCCTTAAGAATTTTATCAAAGAATGTGTTAAATAATATAGGAAAGCGAAAATAATTGAAGTTTTTAAAGCGAAATTATAATAAGGAGTTAAATTAGGGATTGATCAGGGACAATCCATACAAGCACAAACTATAGGTGAATCTGTCCACAATTTAATTGAATATGAAGCTAGGAATACTAAAATTGACAAAAGTATTGTTAAAATAACTTTTAATGGAGTCGGTCTTAAGGCATCTATAAACTTCACTAAAATAAAATTGTGATTAATAACATAAAAAAATATATTCTAATATTGACTATTAGTTGAACTATGAATAAAATCGTTATTCTTTTCTTATTGATTCTTTTTTTCAGCGGCTGTACTGGAATTCAGCCAAGTGGGCAAGTTACTAAAGGACCTAAAATTGTCAGAGAGGATGAAAAAAGTGTTGAAGTCTATTTTTGTCCTCAGGATCAATGTGAAAAAAGATTAATTGATCTCCTGGGAAGCGCTGAGAAATCTATTCATTGTGCACTATATGACCTGGAACTGGAAGGTATCAAAGATTTACTTGATATGGACGGTATTGATGTAAAGCTGGTTACCGATATTGACAACCTTGAATCTTCTGAAGAACTAAACCCGGTCACAAATCCCGGATATCAGTTAATGCATAATAAATTCTGCGTGATTGACGGAAAGAAGTTTTTTACTGGCTCATTTAACCCGACCGAAAGAGGGAATTTTTACAACAATAATAATATGCTGATAATCGAATCCGAATATCTCTCACAGAATTACGAGACTGAGTTTGAAGAACTTTACGGTGAAATGTTTTCCGGAGGAGAAGAAATCAGATATCCTATAGTTTATTTGGACGATTCAAAATTTGAGAATTATTTTTGTCCTGAAGATGATTGTTCTGAACGTGTGATAGATATCCTAGCAAATACACAAAACGAAATATACTTTATGATATTTAGTTTCACGGACAATAATATCGGGAATATGTTGATAAGAAATTTCGATGATGGAGTTAAGGTTAAAGGAATTTTTGAAAAGACCAGAGTAAGTGATTACTCAGAATATGATAGATTAAAGGATGCTGGTATTGATGTTAAACTGGATAAAAATAGATATGTTTTACATCATAAGGTTTTTATTATAGATAATGAAACGGTTATCACTGGATCGTATAATCCGACTAAATCCGGAGATGAGAAAAACGATGAGAATGTTTTGATAATTACTGATGAACTCATTGCTGAGCAATATCTGAAAGAATTTGAAAGAGTATGGAATTATGATGATGGGTCAATTGATGAATGTTTAACTGCGACTGATATTGTAATCTCTGAAGTTTATTATGATTGTACTGGGAAGGACAGTGAAAAGGAATATGTTGAGATATATAATCCTAGTGTTGATCAGATTGATCTGGATTATTATTTCATTTCCCGTGACGGAGATAATGATAGGTTAAAGGGTGTTCTCGGCAGTTCGAAAAGGAAAAGGTTTTATCCTAAATTCTCTCTCCCAAATTCTGGAGGTCATGTAGTCCTTAGTAAAGCGGGATATTGGGTTGACTATGTTAACTGGGAGGATGAGTGGGGACTAGAAGTTGATACAGGCGAAGTTATTTCTAGAAAGACTTATAACAGGGTTAATTGTGAAGATGATTGGAAATAGTTCTAAAATTATCTTCTGGGATTTTTAAGCCCCTAAAAACGTAAATAAACCAAAATGAGGCCTTTTAGATATTTTAGAAACTTTTCGGGGTAATTAAGAAACGGTTGCTCAAGTTTTTTTATAAGGAGGAGATAATAATAACTGAGATGGTGATACAATGAACAAGAATATATTTTCAGTATTAGCGGTAAGTTTGTTGGTTTTACCGATAGTTGTAATGGCACAGGAGGATTTACCAACACCAAAAGTAGTTCCAGGTCACTGGGCGTATGGGCTCAAAACTGCTTGGGAGAATGTACAAATGGTATTCACGAGAAATTCCCAATCAAGGGCGAGGCTAAATATTAGACTAGCCAGGGAAAGACTAGCAGAAGCAAAGGTGGTTGCAGAAGGAAAACCCGAGGAAGCAGAAAAACTTATGGAAAGATACCAGATGCGTCTGATGAAAGCAGAAGAAGAAGTGAATAAATCAAAAGGTATAGGTCAGGATGTATCTGAACTTCTTAGTCAAATGGAAGAATCCAATCAAAAACACCGGGCAGTACTTGAATTAGTCCAAAATAAGGTCCCAGAGCAAGCAAAGGAATCCATTCAAAGGTCAATACAAAGATCTGAAGAATTCGGGAAAACAATGGAAAGAGTAAGATCAGAAACACAAGAGGCTTCCAGAGAAAGAGAAGAGTCTGGGCAACAGGAAGGGAAAATAAAAAGTGAAAGAGCCGAAAATGAAACAAGAGAGAGGAATATATCTGCTGTAACTGGTAAAGGAACCCTGATAATGAAAATTACTGATAAACCTGTATCAGGAGAAATAACAGATCTATATGTGACTATCAGTAAGGTTGAAGTCCATAAAGCAAGTTACGGAGAAGGTAATGGTGAAAACGACAATAACGCAGGATGGATAACAATAACCGAAGAGGAAAAAGTATATAATCTACCCGAAATTGAAGATGTTCAGGAATTCTTGGCTTCTGAAGAATTGGATGTAGGTAAATACACTCAAGTTAGATTGTATATTTCAGATGCTACTGTAACGGTTGATGGAGAAGAAAGCGGTCTAAGAATATTGAGTAATTCGGTTAAACTTGTAAATGCTTTCAATATAGAAGAAGGTAAGGTCACTGAACTTTTGTTGGATTTTGAGGCTGGAGATTCTGTAATAGAAACTGGTAGAGGAAGATATCAATTAAAACCGGTTATCAAAATAACAGAAATATCTTCAGAAGCAACAACTACAACAGTTGAAACCACTACTCCGGAAGAGACAACTACAACAACTGTGGAAGAAACTACACCTGAGATGACTACAAGCACTACTGTAGAAGAAACTACTCCGGAAGAGACAACTACAACAACTATGGAAACCACAACTACTATTGAAGAAACTACAAGCACAACTACAGCAGAAATAACAACTACTACACCTGAACCAACAACTACTACTGTAGAAACTACTCCGGAAGAGACAACTACAACAACATTAGAAACTACAACAACCACTTCTGAATAGGAAAATAGCTTATTTTTTTTCTTTTTTTTCTTTATCTTAGGAAAATTTTATTGGTCTTTCTGTATGGCTCTTTCTTAACAATATTCTTTTTTTCGAGCTCTCTGATTACTTTACTAGCTTTGGATTTTGAAAAATTTGTTAATTGTACTATTTCCTTTTGTAAGATTCCATCCTTAGCACGTACTAGATCATAAATCAGTTTTTCATCTTCATCCAAAGTCTCAGATACCCTAACGTTTATTCTCCTATTATTTCTCCTCTTTAAGAAAAACCAAACTATTAAAGCCCCTGAGAAAAGACCCAATAAGAACAAAAGGTATGTATGATTTCGATTCAGATTATACGTGATTAAAGTAGAGAACTCCTGTCCTTGCTCAAGTGTTTCCTTATATTTAACTGATATTTTTTCGCCATCAGAATCTATTTCAGCCCGAGGATAGACCAAAGGCGTTCCATTTTTCATAGTAATTGTTGCCTTTAAAGGAAGAAAAATAGTAAATCTGAAGTCTTTTATTCTTGAAGGGGAAGTAAAAGCATAGGTGAATATCCTGTTGTCATTTATGAAACTAACAGAATCATCTGTGAAATAAGTAATTTTAACAAAGGTACTTCTTCCCTTCTCAAGAGGATCTAGGTAAATAGTCAAGTCGTTCTCTACTATTGTAATATCAATATCATTACCTTGGATATCTTCTGCTCTGACATCAGCAAAATTTTCTGGTAATTCCAAAACAATTTCTTGAAGTGGCTCTAATGCAACTATGTTGGCTTCTATGATATTTCTTGAGATATCACCTCCCCCAAGGTAGGTCTTGACATAAAAGAGATCAAAATAATGATTTTGTGCGAAGGTACCAGTAAGTAAAATTAGAACTGTGGTTAATAAGACGATTATTTTTCTCATATCTATAAGAATTAGGTTTAATTGAAGTTTAAATTTATGTTGGTTTTTATAGAAAAATAGAAAAGAAAAAAGAAGCCTTCTTCTTGACAACCTAATTACAATCTACTATACAATATCCTGATTCAGGTCCACTACATACCCCATCTCCACAACAATGTGGTCCTCTACTCTCACAATCTGATGGACATGCATTGCAGTCCTCTCCTGATTCACATACGCCATTACCGCATGAATCGCAGTCAGGGTCATTTGTTGAATCACATGAAGTACCGCAGCAACCGTCTGCTAAACCACATTCTGGCCATGTATATGTACATGTATCAGCTGCTTCGTCACATGTGTCTATTGTACATGCTTCATTGTCATCACATGTTGGTTCTGTTCCACTCTGACATACTCCGGAAGAACAGTAATCTCCTGATGTACAAAAAGATCCGTCTTCACATGATGTTCCGTCCATTACTGGCTGACTTGTACATACGTCATTTGTTTCGTCACATACACCTTCATTGCACTGATCTCCGTAGGAAGAACAGTCTACCACTGTCCCTGGTTGGCAGAAACCATTTGAATCACATGTCTCTGCGCCGTTACACCACAAACCATCGTCACAATCGGAATCGAATGAACATTCTGGTTCCTGTGGAACTACTGCCTGGTATGTACCGTAAGCATCTACAACACCTGCACCTGTTATCTCTGATGTACACTGAACTTCTTCGGTTCTAACAAATGGCCCGGTAATCTTTCCATTATAACATTTATTCACTGGGGTTGCTGTCGTATAAAGTGCGTTTTTTATTTCTGCATCTGTCAAAGAGGGATTAACGCTCCTCAACAATGCTACAGTACCTGATACATGTGGGCAGGCCATTGATGTACCTGAATAATGGTCATAGCTTCCTGGAACAGATGAATAAATATCCACACCTGGAGCAACTATATCCAAAGCTTTCCCTCTACCTGACCACCAAACTACATTATCACTACTATCCACTGCACCTACTGCTATCGCACCACTCGCACAAGCTGGTGACGATACTACTTTACCATCATTTCCTGCGGAAACTACAACTGTAATACCAGAACTCACCGCATCATTAACCTTAGCGGCCAACATATCAGTATCACAATTTTCAGCAGTTGTTCCACCACCACCAATACTGATACTCATTATGTCAGCTATTCCATGCCGAATAATATATTCTATAGCCGCTATCATGTCACTAACATAGCAAGATCCACTTGAATCACATACCTTTGCCATCCAAATATCGACATCTGGACTGACTCCAATTGCATCTGAATTAATTCCCGGAGAAGTTATTATCCCAGAAACGTGTGTACCGTGTCCCGCATCATCTTCGTAACTTGTTATGTAGTCAACAAAACTCATTCCATCTATATGGTCATCAACAAATTCTTGGTGATCTGTGTCTATACCACTATCAAGAACTGCTACAACAACTCCTTCACCTGTTACTTCTTCTGATTGTACCATATCAGCCCTAATCTGTGGGACTGAAGTTGAGTCCAATGTATGATAAACCTTATCCTCAACTACATTGAATAACGAAACTCACATAGGACATTTTATGGCTGTAAAATCAGACAATTCATGTACAATTTCACATCCCCTTGCCTTATAGAAAGCTTTATCAGAAGGTGAATTTGACATAGCTATTAGTCTTACTGTATCACTGTTTTTATGTAAACCTGGCGAGACTGCCAAAGTTAATGGTACTAAAAATAGAGTTGTCATTAAAATCAAACCTATTTTTTCCATATTTTATCTACCTTATCTTAAAGTTATAAAAATGGGATTAAATAGATTATTAAATCGATTCTGATATTTTGAATTAGAATTTTAAAGCTAGAAACAAAAAATTGTAATATGGAAAATGTTTTGGATGTCTACTCTTGGTTTAATTGGCCAATGGAAAATATATATTTCACAATTATAATGACAGTAATAATATTCCTCTCATTTGTTATCCTCATGGTGAAACTCTATAAAAGAAATTGAAAAGGAACTATGTTCCATTCTTATCCAAAACCTGGTTCAACAACTTATCAACAAGTGCTATTTTTCTATCTTCTCTTTTAACGTGATTATAATTGACTTTTCTAAAATTTTTCTCCAACCCCTTAATTTCCTGGTATAATTTCTTTAGATGATAACTCTTGACTTTATAGTCGCCATTTAGTTGCTTTACCATCAATTCACTATCTGAAAAACAATTAACTTCCCCGTCAGAATATCTCTTCGCTTTTTTCAAAGCTTCTATTAATGCTGTGTACTCGGCACGATTGTTTGTCGTTTCCCCAACATATTCAGCATTTCTGTAAACTATTTTCTTACCTTCGCACAAAATCAGAATTCCTATCGCACCCGGGCCAGGATTACCTCTAGACCCACCATCAGTGTATACATAAATCTTATTGAACTTTCCCATACTACCACTAATTAATTTGTCTGACTTACTTAAATTAAATCAGTTACCATAATTGAAACTGTTAATCTCATCTATAAGTTCACTAAAATCTGTCGAAATAATGGTCTGTCCTTTCAAATCATCAGGGAATAACTCGAGGAACTTATGGTATTTCCATAGACCAGGACCAAACTGCTTACCATAAAAAACAACAACTGCCCTATCATCATAACTACGAATGGGTCTTCCTGCGGATTGTATACTTTTCTCAAGTCCAGGTAACATTGATACCAAAAATCTGGCATAATTCTTGTTCTGAAATTTGTTTATGAAGAATTCTTCGAGTTTCCGCCTCTGATATGTGATACCTGGATAGGGGAATCCCACAACCACGACATTCTGCAAACACCCAATAAAATCAACGCCTTCATTATAAGAACCAAACGCTATTGAGAATAGGACTGCATTGTCCTCATCCTTGAAACTTCTCAGGATATCTTCTCTCATGAGCTTGTAATCATCACCATCCAAATAATCGTCTGAAAATGGTCTGAGATAAACTACCTTATCAAGCCTTTCCTTAATTTTGGGAACATAGATATTGAAAACATCTGTCGATGGGAAGACTACTAG
>WJKS01000070.1 GCA_014728985.1 Candidatus Aenigmatarchaeota archaeon | reverse complement strand
TTTTACTTGAAGTGTAATTTGCATAGAAATAAACTTGATCATTGACAACTGTATCAGTGTCGTTCTCAATTGTCATTGATGTGGAATAGTTGCTGATGGTTAGGGCAGATGAATTGCTTGAAGTGGAATCTGTTCCATCATTAGATGTCACTTGACAAATCCAGTTATAATCATGGTAAGAGTTATTGTATTCAACATCACCAGTTGATGTTGTTGAAGTATTTGCTCCTTTGGTTACTGAGATTGAATTCTCATCATCAGTTGTCCATGTTTCATAGCCTGAACCCTTATCAACAAACCAGGTAACATCTGCTGTGATATCATTGTTATCTGGATCAGTGATATTGAATTCACAATTGAGTGTGTCATTGGTATAAGCCGGATTTGGTGTTATTTCTACTGTGTTGATTGTTGGTACATTATTTGAACCTATTACTATATCTTCCTCCTGGAACTGTGAATCATACCCGCCTTTACTACAAGTCACATTCCATGAATAAGCTGCCGATGAAGCGAATGATTTGTTGTATTCCCATAATCCTGATGTTACATTCCAGGTCATGTTGGCTGAGGTACTATCATTGAAATGAATGATACAGGAAACTTCTTGGGTTATATAAATGTGACCATCACTTCCATCATCATGTCCTGTAATTATATCATTTATTCCATCGTTATTAATATCAGATACCCTTGACGAAGGTTCAGTCCCAACTATGGTCCCTATTGATCCTTCCCCTATTGTCCGTGTAAACAAGAAATTTCCATGTGCATCCAAAGCATGTATCTTATGCTGATATTGATCAGCACCAATGACATCTTTTATACCGTCGTCATTCACGTCCCCTATTGACATTGAATAGTATCTGTTCGTAGTTCCTGAGCCGCTATCATCCGAATAGTTCCATAATTGGCTACTTGAATTATCAAAAGCCATTATATATGATGTATATGTATTGTCCCATGATCTAAAACTACCAACAATTATATCATCTTCCCATCCATCATCATCAGCGTCTATAATTCCTGTTTCATAACTTGGTTCCCATAAAGTTCCGTTTAAAATACTATCTCCTGACTCATTGAAATAATATAGTTGCATAGGGTTATCAGCAGCTGAACATACTGCCTCATCCCTCTTCCCATCGTGATCCAAATCAACAAAGGTAGCTGATAACATTCTATCACCCACATATTCCCATTTCACGGTCCCATTGTTTCCATGTAGAACAAAGCATCCACCTAATCCTCCCTCGTATGAAGGACCTATTATTTCGTCAATTCCATCGCCCTCAATATCATAACTATCTAATCCATGTATTCTCTCATTAACCGCATTATCTCCAAATGATTTGGACGTCCAATTTAACTCCCAGTTAGTACCATTGGATCTAAACATATAAACCACATTATTTGTTGAATTCCAAGCACCTATAGCTATATCATCTTCAAGTCCATCACCGTCAAAATCCCCCGAAATGATTGAAGAGGGAGTAGGGGGAGAATCTGAACTATTTATTGTAGCTCCAGTTCTGTTTAAAATACAAAAACCTCCAGTATATCCAAGAGCTGCAATATTGTCATAAGAATCATTATTCCCATCGAATATCTCTATTTCATATCCTTCCCCGGTACACTCTGAAGACCAAATCTCTGTTCCATTTGAAAAATATGCTTTTATTCTTGGGGGGCTATTTTGATTGATTACTATCTCATCTCTCTTACCATCACCATCATAATCAAAAACAGCTATTGATATAATATCATCCGGGTTTGTCTTATTCCAAACTAATCCACCGATGTCCCCAATTTTATTTGAGGTATAGTTAGCATAGAAATAAACCTGTTCATTGACAACTGTATCAGTATCGTTCTCAATTGTCATTGATGTGGAATAGTTGGATATTGTTAAAGCAGAGGAATTTTGCGATATTGTATCTGTGCTATTCCAAGCAGTAACTTGACATATCCAAGAGTAATCATGATGGGAATTATTGTATTCTATATCGCCTGTGGAGTTTGTACTTGTATTAACATTACTTGTTACTGAAATTTCATTCTGGTTATCTTCTACCCACACTTCATAATCTGAGCCCTTATCAACGAACCAGGTTATGTTCACATAAGCGCTATCAGGTTCAGTTATATTGAAAAGGCAATTTAATGTATCATTTGTGTAAGCTGGATTAGGTATTATTTCAACATAATTAATTTCTGGGTCATAAGCATAATCACTTACAGTTTCATTTTGGCTTGAAAATCCAAATTTAATAGTGGCATAACCAGCTTTATGCATATAGTTAGAAAAATAAGCAATGTCTTCACAATAATAATCCTCAATTAATAATTTCTCAACGTCAACAGAATCACCTTCGTCTAATTCATTATAATTGTAAATATCCCCATCAAAATCGATTAGCTTCAATTCATCTTTCAGAGATTCATCTCCACAATTAATACCCAGGAATTCCATCTCATCAAAAGTGCCAGGATTATCCTCAGGGAATTCAGTCCAACCTGCATTAGGTGAAGAAATAATTAGATCAGCAGTACCAGTAGTATTGAATGCAACAACCCAACTATCTCCATCCCGAAGATAGGTGTAAGGATTAAGGACAGTGATATCAATCTCAACTAAAAATATTTGCTCGGATAACTGGGGAATAATCCATTCCAATCTATCAATCAATCCATTATTATTGGTGTCCAGGAACTTAACATCGAATCTTTGATCTTTAACTACATCTACTTTCTCACCATCAATCAACCAGTAAAGATGAATTTGTTCTCTTTCAGTCTCCTTAATTTCAGTATAACTTAGGACGTCTTTGTAATGAACAGAGGTTTCACTAACTACTTTCACTTCTTTTTTCCATTTATCATCATTTTCCTCTGGTGGGTTTTCAATCTTTTCAGGGGCCGGAGTTTCAAAGTTAATTGTATACTTTTTTTCCTGAGAAGATCTAAATTGCTCAGAAAATTTAACCTTAATTTTATTCCCATCACTGGGATCCATAATAACCTCAGAATCAACATTTCTCCTCCATTCCAGATTTGCCAATATCTTAACTCTCCTTTTAACTTTAATATTCTCAGACCCAACTGGTAATTCAAATTGCATTATTTTTTCTTTAGTGTCTACTTGTTCATTTTTCACTGAGACAACTTTCTTCCACTTAACTGGTTCATTAATCTCAGCTTTGTCTTGAATTAACATCAATTCCTCAGGGTCTATTATTTCCTCTTCAAGATCACCCATGGAGGTAAGCGTCTCGGCAGTGTAATCGGTTTCAATTGTTGAGGTTGATTCTTCGGTTGATGTGACCGAACTTGTCGTTACTATAGTTGAAGTGAGATCAAAAGTTGTAGTTGTGACTGCTGTAGAAGGTAAATTAGTAGTCCTTACTGGAATTATTGTGGTTGCTGGGATGATTTCGGCTGTGGTTATTTTCTCTAGAATCTCTTTTTCGCCTATAACCTTACCTTCAATCAAAAAAATATTCCTAGTAACTTCAGGGACTATCCAGGAAATATGGTCAACTAACCCATCATCATCCTGGTCTATCATCTCAAACTCGTACCCTAACTTATTAGTAACTTTTTGCTGAGACCCGTCTGAGAACTCTTTATACAAATTAATCTCAATCAGACCTTCAGGCACGCTAATAAGCACAGGTACATATGAGTATCTCTCATCCCCCTCTGAATATATCTCCACTTTTTTGGACCAGTAGTCACCAAAGATATCTGGATCATACTCTTTTTTCTGAACACCATATGATTGTGCGTTAATTCTTGTAATCGAAATTAAAAGAATTATCAAAAATGAAATCAGAATTAATACTTTACCAAATTTAAAAGAAATTCCAGAAGGCCGGTCTTGGGGAATGGGGTTGACACGACCTCCTGAAAAAAGAGAAAATATGAATGATAATAATGAATCTAATGACTGTAATAAAATACCCAGAATTGTATAAACTAACCTAATATAATCGTGTCTAATTGCTATCCCACTCCCCAAGTAAAGTTAAATAATAATTTAGGATTTTGATTAAATATACTTATTAAAAAATCCTCTATTAATGACTTTTTAGATACTTAGCCATTTGAGGATTTAATTAGAATTAATCAAACGAATTCATTCACTCAACTATAGATGTCGTTGTTGTTTGGACTGGGGCTGTAACAGTTGTTCCATCAGATGAATATACCGTGTGATTAACCCATTCACCTGTTGAGTTCTCTGAAATTATAACTGCTTGTAATTGACTATTGTCCCACCAGTCGACAGTAATCCTTACTGCATCTTCTATCCATTCAATTATTAGATTGTAC
>WJKS01000069.1 GCA_014728985.1 Candidatus Aenigmatarchaeota archaeon | reverse complement strand
CTGATGCATTTATTGTTCATAATTTTAGAATAGCATCTAAACTGACAAAGTCTTATTACATTGGTTATTGGTCAGCCCTAAATTATCATGGATTAACTGATGAAATACCAAATACAGTATTTGTCGCAACCAAAAAGGCAATCTGATTAATTCGCGTCTTACTTCCTTTCTTAATCCTGGCCGCCAACCCCTTTTCTTTTTTTAGGTGATAATTTTTGTGTGGAATATTCGGATATATCGGTCATGAAGATGCTTTTGATATAATTATTGATTCTTTGAGAAGATTGGAATACAGGGGCTATGATTCTGCAGGAGCTGCAACTGTTCATGAGGGTGATATTTCTGTTACTAAAGATGTTGGTAAAATCAGTGAGATGGAACTGGAAAGATCAGAGGGTACTATTGGTATAGGTCATACCAGATGGTCAACTCATGGTAAACCTCTGGTTAGAAATGCACATCCTATTTCTGATTGTACAGGGACTTTTGTAGTTGTACATAATGGCATAATTGAAAATTTTGATGAGTTAAGAGAGGATTTGGAAACAAAAGGACATGAATTTTCTGGTGAAACAGACACCGAGTCATTTGCTCATCTATTAGAGGAGTTATATTCGGATGGTTTATTATTGGAAGAGGTAGTTTTTGATGCATTAGAAAGAGTTGAAGGATCGTATGCTTTCGGAATTTTATCAGAGACAGATCCGGATAAAATAGTTCTAGCGAGGAATGGAAGTCCCCTGGTCATAGGAATAGGTGAGGAATATGATGATGGTGTTGAATTTTACGCTTCCTCTGATGAGATTTCGTTGGTTCCTTACACGAACAGAATAATTCGTATGGATGACAATGAAGTATGTGTTCTGGAAAGATCTGGTCCTAGATTTTATAATTCATTGACTAGAGGAAGGATTGAAAAATCAATAGAAACAATTGCTTGGTCCCCAGAAGATATGGAGAGAAGAGGGTATCCTCATTTTGTTCTGAAGGAGATTCATGGACAACCGGGTGCATGGAGAAAAACTCTAAGGGAGTTTCCAATTAGGTTAGATTTTCAGGTATCAGGTTTTCCTCATATCTATTCAATTGGTGCAGGTACAAGTGGATATGCTGCTGAGTATTTTGAGTATCTTTTTGATAGAATATCAGGTATACCAATAACATCCAAATCAGCTACTGAATTCATGGGCTTGAACAGTATAGTTAATGGATCATTAGTCGTTCTTTTCACGCAAAGCGGAGAAACAAAAGATGTAATCAATGCAATGGATCATGCAAGAGAGTTCGGAGTATCCTATCTTTCTCTGACCAATAAAAGAGGAAGTATCGTTGAGAGAACATCTGATTACAGTCTTCACATGGATGCAGGCCCAGAATTTGGTGTTATCGGGACTAAGACGTTTACCTCACATTGTATTTTGTCAGCTAGGTTAGCAATAGAAACCGCTAGGAATATCGGAGTAGATGTTGATGATATCGATCATGAATTGAGAAGACTTCCTAATTATCTTGAAACTTATCTTTCCGGTGGGTTAACTGATTTGGATAGAGTTGCTGGATATCTTGATGCTCATGATGATGTTTATGTTGTTGGCCGTGGGGGAGGATTGATAACCGCAAAAGAAGGTGCTCTAAAGTTAAAAGAGACTACTTATATTCATGCGGAAGCACTTCCGGTAGGTGATTTTAAACATGGGCCACTCACTTTAATCTCTGAAGGTACTCCTCTGATAGTCATTGTTCCTCAAAGTGAATACAGAGACAAAGTTCTCTCTAATCTACATGAAGTTAGAGCTAGGGGTGGGTATGTAATAGCAATCTCCTATGATGGAGATTCAGAAATAGGTAGATATTCTGATGATGTGATTTATCTTCCAAAAACACACGAATATCTTCAGGAGATTTTGAATGTAGTTCCTTTCCAATTATTATCCTACAAATTAGGAGTTATAAGAGGCATAGATCCTGATCATCCTCGCAACATAGCGAAAACTGTAACTGTAGACTGATCACATAATTTCAGGAGTGTCTATCCCAAGTAGAGTTAGGCAATTTTTCAGAGTTATCTTGAATGCTTTAACTAACGTTAGTCTGAATTCTTTTGTCTCATCTTCAGATTGGATAACTGGACAGGAATGATAGAATGAATTAAATGCTTCTGCAAGTTCATATCCATAATTTGCGACAAGATTCGGTTTGTATTCTTTTGCTGCCTTCTCAACCACTTCTGGGAATCCAAGTAATTTCCCAATTAATAATTTTTCTTCTTTTTCTAGTTTTTCAGGTTGGTATCGATTTTTGAAACCATTAACTTTTTTGAGAATTTTATTTGCTCTAACATGAGCGTATTGTAGATATGGACCTGTATTACCTTCAAATTTTATAATTTCTTTTGGGTCAAATACAATATTTTTGAATGCGTCTATTCTAAGCATTCCATACTTTAGTGCACCTAATGCAATTTTTTCTGAGATATCACGTTTTTCATTTTCATTTAATTCTGGGTTTCGCTCCTCAACTTCTTTTTTTACCATTTCATGAACTTCGTCCATTAGATCATCAGCAAGGATTACTTTACCTTTCCTTGAAGACATCTTACCTTCTGGAAGAGATATTAAACCATAACCCAAGTGATAACATTCATCTTTTTTCACTATTCCTAAATTATCAAATACTTGAAATAATTGCTTGAAATATAGTTTATGTTCACCACCGACTACCCAGATTAATTTACTATTCGGATAATCCTGAACTTTCTTTTCCGTTAATGCTAGGTCGTTGGTTTGGTAAAGAGTAGTTCCATCACTTCTAATGAAAACTAATCCTGGTAAATTATATCTTTCTAAATTGGCAACAACAGTACCTTTATCCGATTTAAAGAACAAATTACCATCAATGTTTTCCAAAACAATTTCTTTACCTCTTTTGTAAAGATTACTTTCATAATAATATTTTTCAAATTCACATCCCTGTCTTTTGTAAGTTTCGTCCCAGCCCTGATACGCCCAGTTATTCATTTTTTTCCATAAATCCCTGACTTTTTTATTACCCTTCTCCCATTCTTGTAATACTTCTCTATTTTGCCTATCATATTCCTTATCTTCTGCTATCATATTAGCGGCTTTTACGTAATAATCCATTACAAAATGATCAGGTTTCTTACCAACGTCTTTTGGAATTGTCCATTTACTTTGATCCTCATACCATTCTTCTAACAATTTCCTCCAATTTTTAATTCCTTCAGAGCCAGTTTTTTTACCAAACTGTAAATATCCCCATAAACTCTTACAGATGTGTATACCCCTATCATTTATTTCGTTCACAGGATGTGTTTTATAACCGTTGAAGCTTAGGATATTGTTGATACTCATCCCAATAAAATTATTTCTTGTATGTCCTATATGCATAGGTTTGTTTGGGTTAGGGGCGGAATATTCTATCAATACTTCCTGATTTCCCACATAATCAGATGAGCCATAAATCTCACCTTGTTCTAATATTTTTTTCAATAATTTTTCACTCAATTTCTGATAGTTGAGGAAGAAATTAATGTATCCACCTTTAGTTTCAATTTTTGAAATAAAAGAATTCTTTGATAGTGTTAAGTCTGCTATTATTTCTTCTGAAATTTGAGTTGGTGGCTTACCTAATTTTGATGCTAAGGAGAATGATATGCTGGTGGCCATATCCCCCATTTCAGTATCAGGTGGCGTTTCCAGAGTCTCTATAATATTTTCATTTTTTAATAATTCGGCCTTCCTAAGTAGAGACACTAAAGCTCCCTTAATCTCACTTTTCAAGTTTTTCATATCACTATTTTTGTTTCCAATTATTTAATATCATTTTCCAGTCCTCTGAAAAATTCTAAAACAATACCCCATTAATCATCCAAGTCAGCCCGGCAAAGTATATAGTAGTACTAACCATGAGAAATCCCATGTTTGAAGTCCTTTTGATACCCCAAAGTACCGGCAACAATCCCAGACATGTTGAAATAGCCATGATAAACAAACCAATGATACCTGTGAACCACATCACCATGATTACAGTGAACCCAAGGATTATCTGTGAAGCCAGTTTGTAATTAATTTTTTCTAAGAGCTTCAGGCTTTTCTTTCCTATGATCCAGGTAACAAGTACTGAAAGACCTGCCGAGAGTAAAATAAGCCCCACAGAAAAGACAAGGTTACTCATACCAAATTCTGGGATAATTTCATCAATAGCTGCGGCTGCACCTGACCTAACTTTTCCAAAAGAATAAAGACTAACTAATGCGAAAAATGCGTTCCCCATGTTAATTCCGGCAAGAGATCCAAGAAATTCATTCTGACCAAGTCCGGTGAATTCTGATACCAAAACTCCAGCTTGAGACTCACCTGCTCCTGGAAGTACACCTATTAACAGCCCCGCAATTAATCCAGATATAACTATCTTTGGGATATTTCCTGTTTCAATGTTCTCACTCACAATCTGTTTAGGTATCTTTATACCTTCTTTCATGCTCATCAATAAACCAGCAACTCCAAACATTCCTGTAAGTGTGGGAAATAATGCCCATTCAGAACTGATAAGAGTTGAGTTCAGACAGAGTATACCCCATATACCTGAAATCAGATAAAGGAAAAGGGAAAGTAGCCTGTTCCGCCAGGTTTTTTCCATGATCACCATCCAAGCTGCTAAAGCGAGTAGCAGGAAATGGAGATAAGGATAAACAAATTCATGTAGTATAGGTATAAACCAAAGTAAAACAGGTAATGTAACTACACAGCCCAGGAGTGTGAAAAACGCGCCAGCTAAACTAATAAAAAGTGCATCCATTCCTTTTCCCTCTAGAACCATCCTGTGACCAGGTAGTATGTTGATGACAGTTTCAGGGTCAGGTACAGAGAAGAATATAGCGGGAATGTAATTCAGAAGTATATTGCTTACCATAATGTTGATAATTAAAGCAAGAGTGGCTTCGGTTGGAAATTGGGAAAGAAAGGGAATAAAGCTAACAACGAGAACAAAGAACTGATTGGGATGAATTCCCGGAAGTATACCAGCTATTATTCCTAATATTATTCCTATTAAAGAGAAAATTATTACATATATCATAGTAATAATTAGAGTTTAAGATAAATTATTTTTAATGGATTATTTTCAAAAAAGCGCATAAATAAACGGAGATAACGCTGAGCTTTGTGAGAATATTATAAGAACTCCCACAAGTATTAACATGATAATTATCGGTAATAACCACCATCTTTTTCTTACTTTCAGAAAATCCCATAATTGAATCAAAAGGTAAAATTTCCTTTTAAAAAATGATTCTTTTACCATACAATAACTTATCTTTTGAATTTTTAATATTTTTAATTGCAAATCAAAGTCTCCAACGATTCATGTAATATATTTGAAAAAACTCTATAGCCTTCTTTGTTGAAATGCCCATCAGTTTCCCAGTAAAGATTTGATTCTCTTTGTAATTCTTTAATTTCCTCTGTGAAATCGAGATATGTTATATTCTTTTCTTTCGTAATTTTTTCTAAAATTTCTTGAGGACTATTCATATTGTAATCGGTTCCATTCAGATTAAATT
>WJKS01000068.1 GCA_014728985.1 Candidatus Aenigmatarchaeota archaeon | reverse complement strand
TCTATTGCCTTAGGCATATACTTTATTACTTCTTTAATTTTTTTTGGGCTAAAAACTAAATGAAAGACTCCAGATAAAAATTTGTCCTTTTCACGATAACAATTCAAAGGTGGTGTATATGGACTATGAGTATCCCAGTAATGGATAAACAAGAAAAGGGGATTGTCTTTTTTTTCTTCAATTATATCAATTGCTTTCTGGGTCAAAATGTCTCCCCTATCTATTTTCTTTTCATAATAATAAGCCAATTTTCTACTGGCAAAAGAAGTATTCATGAATGCTTCTTTCCTCTCTTTATTCGGAAAAGGTCCACTGTAATAGTCATATCCCCTAGTATGCCATCTACCAAGCCAATCTAATGCAGCAGTATAGTACCCCTCTTTCTTTAATATCTCCGGTAAGAATTTTACCCCTCTTTTATCTAGTTCCTGTATATCACTTTTTTTTACTCTTTTCCCATGGTTAACCAACCCATGAGATACAGGGAATAATCCCGAAAAAATAGAAGTCAATGAAGAGTCAGTACAATTTATACAACAATAAGCATCTTCAAGTACAACGGATTCACTTGCAAATTTATCAATAGAGGGTGTTAGGTTTCTACCAGAACCATAGCATCCTAATCTATCTGGTCTTAATGCATCAACAACTATAAAAATAATATTTGGTTTATCATTCATCCAAAGACCTAAAAAGTTATTAACATTAAAATATTTATCATAAGTCTCCAGTAATTAAAGAACTATAAAGTCTATAATAATTATGTGAAATAACATCCCAATTATACCTCCTTTCAATAGTTTTTCTTGCATTAGAACCAATTTTTTTCCTAAAATTTTTATCTTCAATCAACATAGACACTGAATCTACTATTGATTTTATTTCATCTCCGACAAGTACGCCATTCTCATTGTTTCGGATAAGTTCTTTGGATCCTCTATTTATTGAGGAAACCGTGGGTAAACCGGTCGACATTGATTCCATTAAATTGACAGGCAAAGCCTCTGAAGCAGATAGACTGACATAAATACCAGCATTTTTATAATATTCGAAAATCTTCTCTCTAGGTATTCTTCCTTCAAAGATGACTTTATCATCTAGATTCAACTTCCTGGTAAGTAGTTTAAGATTTCTCTCCTCTGGTCCGTCTCCTAGTATTCTTAATTTCAAATCAGTATACTCACTGGATAGTTCATCAAATGCTTTGATCAATAAATCAATTCTTTTCCTCTTTATCAATGTACTAGCAGTCATCAATTCTATTGTATTTTTATTCTCTCTTTTAACATAAGGGAATTTTCCTACATCTATACCACATGGTATTACCTCTATATTTTCATGATTAACTGTTTTTTGGAAAAACTTTCTAGATTCCTCTGAAACACACACTACTCTACTTGATTTTTTCAGGGTCTTTCTGGATAAAAACTTCAATGGGAAATAGACTGTATTGAAAAATATTATCTGCTTATAGTTTTTAACACCAGGATCTGATGTCTGAGGTGCTTGTAAAGGCCCTGTTATGAAAGGTAGGTCCTCTTTTAAATTGAATATCAATGGATTAAACGTCCTATCAAAGGCAAAAGGAAAAAGATGATGAATAACATCAATCTTTTCTTCTCTCATTATTCTCCTAGCTTTTTTGTAATACCAGGATATGAAATTCGCCATTTTAGTAATAGAAAAATTGTAAGGTGGTGGTGGTAAATTTAACTTACCATCCTTGGAGATTATTTTTATCGAATCAGAATCAACCGAATAATCATCAGAACCTATATCTTCAGTTAAAAATAGAGCTGTTATTTCTACATCATCTATTTTTGATAAATTTTCAATTATCTTATACGACCATAAAAATTCACTCCCAAATCTATTGGTAAAAAAATAATGACAAGGTGAATATAGTATTTTCATTCTATCATCTTCCCTTTGAAGCCACCACCCAAATCTGTCCCCCTCTTCCTGATTTATTGGCGAATTTTTGAAAAACTATGGGAATGAAATGAAAGGGCGTTTCCACTTTTAGGACTTTATAGCCAGATTTCTTAAGCAGAAAACAAATTGAATCCGGATTAAAGAGATATATGTGTGTTTTATCAAGAAATCCTCCCCATCTTTCTCTGAAAATCTTTTTACCAATAGAACTAAGATTCGGTGTTGTAATTATAATTTTTCCACCAAGCTTTAATAAAGGATGTAACATATTCAAAGTATAATAAGGACTATGTAAATGCTCAATTACGTCAAACATTGTAATAAAATCAAAATAATTTTTATCAAAAATTTCTAACTTTTTATTTAAATCATGAACAAAAAGGTTTGCCTTCGTTATTTTTTTTGATTGTTCAATCATATACTTTGAGATATCAAGACCATAAGTTTTAAGTCCAATATCATCACATTTTTTTAAAAATAACCCACCAGCACATCCTATATCAAGTATTTTCTGCTTTTTTTTTGGATTTTCCCTTCTAAAAAGAGAAAAATGTTTTTGTATCGAATCTTCATTCTTAACTGTTGTTTCATTAAAATAATTCGAATCATACGGCATTATTATTTTTCACCTACTCTAGTATATTACAAAGTTCCTCGGTTGACGATTTCATAGAAAATCTCTTGGAATATTTTCTAACTATCGATCTTTTAATCCCAACCCTATAATCTAAAATTTCTTCGATTTTATTCAGGAACTGATCGTTCGTATTCACTAGGTATCCAACCTTTTTATCTTCTATGATTTCTGCGGGTCCCATATAATTGAATGCAATAACAGGTGTCCCACATGCCATCGATTCAGCAACAACATAACCAAATTGCTCCCATTGTTGTGGGCATATTGTTAGCCTAGACTGGGAATAAATTAACGATAAATCCTTATCGGTCACACCCGAAATGTGATGGAGGTGATCTCCGAATGTACTAGATAATTTTTCAGCCAATCTCTTATTTCCAAGAAGACTGACTTTTTGATTTTTATTAATCAGTAATTCACAAATCTCTTCTATTAAAGAGCTTTCAGTATCTCCTGCGTTTGAACCAAGATAAAGCAAGACTCCTTTTTTCTTTTTTGATCTCGGCTTGAAAATTTCTGTATCAACAGGAGGATAAACTATACCAT
>WJKS01000067.1 GCA_014728985.1 Candidatus Aenigmatarchaeota archaeon | reverse complement strand
TGGAATACTATCAGAAAGAAGAATTGTTCAGAAGATTTCCTGAAGTAAGTGAAGAAAAAGAAATTATAGTCTTGAATATTAGGGACATCTACAACTTTATGGACCCAGATTTGGTCTCTCTATTAAAGGAAAAAGTAAAGAAATATTTGAGGTGATTGTATGATATGTCCAAAATGTAAAAAGGAGATGAGTTTACTTGGAAGTGAAGAGGTAGACTGGGAGGAGAACAAAGTCAAAACTTATGGGTGTTTGAATTGTAGTAAGGAAATCTCCACAGTTTTCGTTCCTGAAGGTAAAGATTATCTTTATTGGGACGAGGGTAAAGGGGATGGGTTGTGGAAGATACCTCTTAGAGGAAAAGAATGGGATTTTAAGAACAAAGAGTTAGTCTAAATAGAAACCATCCTTAGTTTTAGGGGAAATATCGAAAATAAAAGTTTAAGATTCTTTAAATTAATCAGAGGGATTTAAAGTATAGACAAAAATAGAGAGATCAAAAAATAAGGAAAATTATTGAAAAGGTGATTTGAATAACAGAAATCATAAAAAAAGCGTTGTTATACGCGTATGAGAAACATAAAGGAGATAATAGGAAGGATACTAAAATACCATATATCGTCCATCCCATTGACGTGACTTCCATACTGATGAAGGAGGAAAAGGAGGATATAGTGTCTGATGAACTTATTGCAGCTGGATTATTGCATGATGTTCTTGAAGATACGGTAAAAAAACCGAAAGATAAGAATGATATCGAGCGTGATATCGAAAAAAGATTTGGAAAGAAGGTTCTAAATTATGTCTTAGCTGCTTCTGAACCCAAGAAATATTGGGGGCAATCTAAAAAGGAGAAAGAGGAGAGTTGGGAACCAAGAAAAAAAGATACAATTGAAAAAATGAAAACAACAAAAGATGCGGATATCAAATTGCTCTGCTGTGCGGATAAACTTTCTAATCTTCAGGATATGATCAAGGATTATTATTTGCATGGGGAAGAATTATGGGAGAGGTTCAATAAACCTTATTCCAAACAAAAATGGTATTATCAAAGCCTAGAAAAGGCTTACAGAACTGGTAAAAGTATAGAAGATACAATAACATTCAAATTATTCTCGGATAAAGTGATAGAACTCTTCGGAGGAATGAAAAATATGTCTATTAACCCAACAGATGAAAAAGTAAAAGATTACTTAAAAGAAATAAACCGATGTTTTGAAGGAATTTCTAAAGATATCGAAGAACATAAGTATTGGAATGAAAAATGGTTTATGGCTATTCTAGACGCAATCAAAAAAATGATAGATTACGGGGTGGAAAATGAGCTTATTGGGACAGGTGATTGGGACTTCATTATGAAACATGTTGATCGAGAAAAATACGGGAAAATTGATTAAAGAGTTAGAATATTAAGTATAACTAATGAAATAAAATATATCATAAGTTCAAACAAAATCTAAGAGGTTATAAAGTGACATTAAATCCCCAGCAAAGGAAATCGGTCAAGAAGATAACCGGACCTTGTCTTATCTTTGCGGGTCCTGGTACAGGTAAAACTTTTACCATTGTTGAAAAAATCAAATACCTAATTGAAAATGAAGATAAAAAATATCTTCCGGAAGAAATACTTGTTCTGACCTTTTCTGTTGAATCGGCTAATAAATTGAGTGATGAAATATCAAAAAAGGTCACTCATGCGGATTTGGTGACAGTAAAAACATTCCATGGCTTTTGTGCTGACATATTGAGGGAACAGGGAAAGAAAATTGGTATAGATCCTGGGTTTGATATATTGGAACCTGATGATATGAAAGTCTTCCTTCATAAATCACTTGATATTTCACCCTATTACGCAGGTTGGTATGCTTCTAGTATGTCCACTGCCAAGGATCTCTCGATAAGTTTCGAAGAGATAAGGGATTATACAAAAAAGCTTAAAGAAAAACTTTCTGATTATTCATCGGATTTGGACAATATTGAGGAGTTTGCTGAGTCGCAGGAAATAGAACTTAAAACTCTTCATTTGGAACCATCTGGAACAAAAGAAGAGCGGAAAGAAACCAGAAGAAGGAAGAAAGAGATAAAAGAATTTCTAAATGATTATCATAAATACAGGAGATATCAGGATCTTGTAGATGCCTGGAGAGCTTACATCAAACTGAAGAGAGAAAAGAACCTGATGGACTTCTCCGATCTTAACCTCTTCGCTCTTAAATACTTCAGAAAATTCGGTTCAAAGGAGTACATGAAGAGGTACAAATACCTGTTGGTTGATGAGTTCCAGGACACCAATAAAGTTCAGTTTGAATTGATTAAAAATTTGAGTATCGGTCATAAAAACATCACAATCGTAGGAGACCAGAACCAGTCTATATATGGATTCAGAGGTGCTTACAGGGAAAACCTGAAAAAATTCAAAGATGTGTTTGATGTAGGTGAGAAAGATACATTCAATTTAGATAAATCCTACAGGTCCAGTAACAGAATTTTAAGGACCGCTCACAAACTTATTCTGAATAATTTTGATGACCCTGAAGAGTGTGTTGAAATAAGTAATATAGAAGATATAGAAGGAGAAACTGTCAAGATAATAGAGACCAAAAATAAAGACGAGGAAGCGAGAAAAGTCGCTGAACTGGTTGAGAAGGAACTTGAAAAGGGCATAAAACCAGAAGAAATATGTGTGCTCTACAGGACGCACAACCAGGGGGCAGTTATCAAACAGGCATTTGATTCTAAAGATATCCCAATAGTCACGTCAGGTAGTGGTGACCTTCTAAAC
>WJKS01000066.1 GCA_014728985.1 Candidatus Aenigmatarchaeota archaeon | reverse complement strand
TTAGGATACTTGATCCTTCTTTCCATTGGTAACCTGATATGTAACCGTCTGGATCATATGAATCATAACCGTTTAGAGTGACGGATTCACCTTCGTATACAGTCTGGTCAGGTCCTGCAATTGCTACAGGTGGCTGATTGATATAAATTTCATCTAAGTATAGATCAACTCTCTTTATCTGCCCACATGAACAACTTACAATTTTTTGGTCAGAATTATATCCTGATTTAGTTGCTTCAACTGAATATGTACCTACATTTAAAGTAACTGCTAAATGATCATTATAACCTTGGAAATTATTATCAATATAAATATTTGCATCTAAAGGTGTGAAATCTCCTGCATCCCATACATAGATGTCCAAAGTACATGTCTGTGGAATTGTTGTTGTGGTAGTTGTACTGGTTGTAGTGGTGGTCGTAGTTGTTGTGGGACTACTATAAGGACCATACCAAACAATAAAATCTACCAGACAATCATAGCCACTTGAACAAGAATAAACATCCAACTGCTGAGTTTTATAACCAGTTGCTGTTATTCCATATGTACCTCCACCTAATGATTCTCCATTACTTCTACATTCCGGATAACCATAAGGATTGCCTTCAGATGTATGTCCATCGCATGTGTACCTATCTACTCTACCCCCTGGAGGAGCAGTACAGTAAGCATGATTCCCAGAAACGTAACAATGAGGTCCACAGGCACCCCAACTGTCACCACATTTATTTACTATAGTTCCCCCATCCGCTGGAGTATTAATATTAACCCAAGCAAAAATTGCTACTGAAAAAATTAACAAAAACAATACAATTAAACTGAATATCTTAAACATCTTCATCTATCCACCCATATTTACTATTAACTAGTAATAATACATCCAAAAGGTATTTAAACTTTTCTATATTTAACTATACAATAGTAGTAACTAATTTTAACTAAGTGAAGTTAATTTAGACTTAAAAATACATATTTTAGAGTGAAGAAAATGAGGAGAAGGTCAAAAAAACCTAAGTGGCAATTAAAAATAGCAAAAGAAAGGATAGATATACTTTTTGAACTTGCTAAGAAAGAGTTAAAAAAATATCCAAAAAGGTCAAGGAGATATGTGGAATTGGCCAGAAAAATAGGATTAAGATATAATATAAGATTATCCAAGGAGAGAAAAAGATCTTTTTGTAAAAAATGCAATACATTATTATATATAGGTAAAACTGCCAAAATAACCAGCGATAAACTACCTGAATTAAAGGTTGTTAAATGTCTAAACTGCGGAGAAAAAAAGAAAATACCCAAATAGTTAAGAATGTAAAACAAATATAAACATTAATATACTAAGATTTGAAAGTTGTGTTAATATGCGAATCAAGGAAGTCGAACCAATTAAGTTCATCGAAGTGGCCAAAGAGAAACTGAAAAAGAGTTATAAAGAGTTGAAACCACCTGAATGGGCTATTTTTGCAAAGACAGGGTCTCATGTTAAATTCCCACCGCATAAAAAGGATTGGTGGTATACCCGTGCAGCATCTATAATTAGAAAACTAGAAATAAGTCCCTATCTAGGTGTATCAAGATTAAGAACAGAATATGGAGGTAGGAAAGAACGGGGTCACAAACCAGAAAGATTCAGGAGAGCGGGAGGAAACCACATAAGAAAGATACTTCAGCAACTAGAATCAGCTGGATTGGTTGAAACCAAAAATAAGGGTCTGAAGAGAGGTAGGGTCTTAACAGAGCAAGGGAGAAAGTTTGTTAAAGAGGTAGTCTCTGAGGTTAAGAAATGACTGAAATGACACCTGAAGAATTAGAAAAAATGCAAGAAATCGAGCAAATGAAAAAGACTATAGTAAGGAAGATATTAACCAAAGATGCTATACAAAGGATGGGAAGAATAAAGCTTGTGAAACCAGAGTTAGCAAACCAATTGGAACTCTATCTGGTCCAATTATATCAGTCTGGTGAAATTAAACAAATGATTGATGATAAACAACTAAAAGAACTGTTAAATTTATTGACCAACAAAAAGAATAAATTCAAAATAATAAGATGATTTAAATGGGAAGGACAAAGAAGGTCGGAACAACAGGAAGATTTGGTCCAAGATATGGAAGAAGGGCCAAAGTACTGCTTGGGAAGATAGAAAAAGAACAGAAGAAAAAACATCAATGTCCTGTCTGTAAAAAAATGAAACTTAAAAGGGTGGCTGCCGGTATATGGAAATGCAAAGGATGTGGGTCCAAATTGACTGGAGGCGCATATACCCCGAAAACCAAAAGGAGTAGTGGTGAATAATGGTATTCAAATGCTTAAAATGTGGTAAAGAGGTTGAAAAGGTAATTGATAGAGTTAGATGCCCTTTCTGTGGGTACAGAATTTTTTCTAAGAAAAGACCTAAGACCATTAAGAAGGTTCAGGCTAGGTAATTAAGATACTAGACCAAACTTATTTAACATTGTAAATACCTGAATATTAGAGGAGATTAATTATGGTTGATTTAGATAGTTCTAACATACTAGGACAGTTTCAGATGTATCAGCAACAATATCAGACAATCATGCTACAGAAAGAGCAATTGAGACTACAGAAATTGGAATTGGAAAATGCTTTAGAAGAACTGGAAGCAGGAAAATCCAAAAAGGTTTATAAAATCTCAGGTCCTATAATGATTAAAAAGGACTCAAAGGACCTGAAAACCGAATTAAAAGAGAAAAATGATGATATTGATCTGAGGTTAAAAACCCTTAAAAAAGCAGAGGATAGGGTAACCAAAAACCTGAAAGAAATAGAAGAAAACGTTAAAAAAATGATGAAATGATGATTATGAGGGGCTTTTATGTCAAAATTAGAAACAATAATAAACCTGTTAGGAGAAATTGCAGACGACAGAACAGTCCCGAGAAACGTCAGATCAGTGATTGAGGAGGCAAAAACCAGTCTGGAAGATGACTCTAAAGAGATGGATGTAAGATTGAACTCAGTCATATCAAACCTTGACGAGATAACAAATGATCCTAACATACCAATGTACACTAGAACACAGATTTGGAACGTTGTTAGCATGTTAGAGAGTATTCATGAGGAGTCATAGTTATTTAAATTTAATTTGTTAAATCAAAAGTAAGGATTAAGAGGTGAGATGATTGGTTTTAGGGTTATTCAAGAAGGAAGACGAAGAGAGAAACTTAGAAGAACAGTTTATTGAGTTGGATCATAGTTCAACTGACAACAAACAGAGAGTAAGGGTTAGAATTGAAGACCTTGAAGATTACAGAGATGTTGAAGCTGTTCAAAGACTTGTTAGGGAGGGAAATATTGTTTTTCTGAAAATTAAAGCCTTAAGAGAGAAGAATTTGGGTGAACTTAAGAGAGCCGTTCAAAAGCTCAGAAAGGGTTCAATTGCAATGGGCGGAGATATTGTAGGAGTAGATGATAATTTCCTGGTCATATGTCCACAATTTGCAAGAGTGTACAGGCAATCTCCTGAAGAAGTTAAGGCACAATAATTGATTTTTAACTTTTCTTGACTATTGTTTATTATGAAGTCTGTAATATCACTGATATCTGGCGGGATAGACAGTCCTGTAGCAGCTTATATGGTGGGTAGACTTGGGTATAAAGTAATTCCTATTTATTTTGACAACAGTCCTTTTACAGCTGAGAAGAATATAAAAAGGGTTAGAGATTCTATTGAAAGACTAAGGGAACATGTGGATATTGGTGAACTTATTGCTGTTCCTAATGGTAAGAACTTGTTAGAAATATCCAAGAAATGCGAAAGAAGATATACTTGTGTTCTTTGTCGGAGAATGATGTTCAGAATTGCAGAGAAATTGTGCGAGAAATTCGGTTCAGATGCTATAGTTACCGGGGAATTCTTGGGATCAAAAGCCTCACAGACCCTTCAGAATATTGTGGTAATTTCCCAAAGTGTAAAAGTTCCAATAATCAGACCCTTGCTTGGGATGGACAAGGAAGAAATCATGGAAATAGGAAGGGAGATAGGGACTTTCGGCCAAGGGATTGTTCATGCTGGCTGTTGTTCTATTGTTCCCGATAAACCTAGTACTAAGGCTAAGTTAAGTGTTATTCTGGAAGAGGAAAAGAAGATTGGTATTAAAAAGGTACTAGAAAGGCTAGATTAATCATATTCTACCTAAAGTCTTATCAATAAGTCTTTGAGCGGTTATTCCGGGATAATTCAAAACTGTTACTCCTCCTTTTACGGCTACCACATCAGTTAAAAGTGCAAACCTATCTAACCTGTCCCATGCTTCTATAAGAATATATCTTTCCATTTCTGGTGCTAATTCATCGGGCGCATCAAATCCATGCTCAAGTGCCTCTTGAGTTACTCCGTCTACTATTCCTCGGGCAAAACCACCATAGGCTCTATATAAAGGTTCAGGTGCGAGTATTCTCGTACCATATGGATTTTCAAAACCTATTACCTCATCCTTTGAATAAAAGACCGGTATTCTGACTTTCATGTTTTATTAAGAGACAATAAAACTTAAATTCGTTTAATTCATCAAAAATCTCATCAAGATTCAATTAATTAAGATAAGTGCTCCCGGCGGGATTTGAACCCGCGTCTTAGGCTCGAGAGGCCCATATCCTTGACCGGGCTAGACTACGGGAGCATAACTAATTCTTGTAGAGTAATCTATTTGAAGATTTATTAGTTACTCAAAAAATATAAGGATTCTTCAGGTTTTATATCATGGCAATACTTTCCTAGCTCCTCTCCTACTTTTTCCTTAAATTCCTTATTTCCCGAGACTGCCAGAAAAATCTTTTCACTTCCGTAAATTATGAGAAACCAAATAATTTTGACAAACTACATGACTTACTAACTCTTGCTAAAAAAGTCAAGGTCCCGAGGAAAATCTTGAGATTTTGTAAAGATGTTAATCCTTTTATACAATTTCAAGATACCCTGATATGGAAGAAGAGATTGATAAGAAAACTACAGAAGATACAATCAAAAAGGGAAGGAAGGTGAATGAATGGGGGAGGAAACTGAAGCTCTAGAATTAGCGAGAGATTTTAAAAAGAAAATTGCTAGGAAATATGGTATAAGTAAGATTATTCTATTCGGATCATTTGAAACTGGTAAATCTCATAAATGGAGTGATATAGACCTGCTAGTAATTTCTGATAAAATATGGAAAAGAAGTGAGTTTATGTCAAAAATGTCTTGGGAATGACATGTAGAACAAGGGAAGGACTTTCCCGTGGACTTTATCTGTTATACCCTAAAAGAATTTGAAGAAATGAAAAATAAAGTTACAATAGTTAGTCAAGCATTGAAAGAAGGTATGGAACTTTAATCAAATAGCCAGTTCTTCAAAACTTCCTTCAGAAAGATAATCATCCCTTTCTCCTGTCAAAGCATCAACCACATCCACCCGACCATCATCATAGAAAATCAACCAAAACGGATAGTAGAGCTTCTTCCTGTCAACCATATCAGGATTAAATATGTCCAAAACCTTGTTAGTATCCTTCTCACTTACCTTAAAATCAACCAATTGTCCGGTGTGCTTGTAATCAACAGTATCGTCTTCCAAAGGGTTCTTAACTATATCCTCAAAATTAATCTTAAGTAAACTTTGGTATTCATTGCCTCTTTCCATAATCAGATCTTTTTTTCCGAGGGATTCAATTATCTTACTCAATCGGTTCTCATTTATCTTAAGTTTTTTTGAAATTTCACCCATAGTGGAGATACCATAACTGGTGAGATAAAGTAACACGGCCTTTTCTTTCCTACTCAGTCCCACAACTTCAGGCATACCAGAAGTTCTCTTAAGCATGTTATCCTGAAAATAAACCAATTCCCCAGTTATCCCATCAAGAAATATGTCATCAATCTTCTCCCCTTCCTTCGTACTGAACTTACAGCTTAATCTCCACATAGGATAATAAATGAGTTTGAATTGCTCCAGTTTTTTCTTAATACTCTTTTTAACATCTAACTCAAGGAACTTAGGGAAATAGAATAACTTATCAGGTTCTTTTTCCTTTTTCTTGTCAGTGAGAATGGCTGCGCCCGCATGATTGGTCCTCCTGATTCTTATATCAACCAATAAAGGCTGTTCTATAACACCAACAACTAGACCTGTACCGACTGGCAACGACTTTATCTCACTTTCTATACCTTTTGTAGCACCTTCTACAGAATCCATGATTGTTTTGATATCGTTTGGGTTTGTAACTCTGAGGAAAACCTGGGTATTACATTGGGACAGTACACTCTTTTCAACCCTTGCCGCTCTTTGTGAAATTACGGCCAGGCCCATCCCAAATTTTCTACCTTCCGATGCTATGGTTCTTAGAATACCTGAAGA
The DNA here is from genome assembly GCA_014728985.1 of Candidatus Aenigmatarchaeota archaeon. Lineage (GTDB taxonomy): Archaea > Aenigmatarchaeota > Aenigmatarchaeia > CG10238-14 > CG10238-14 > CG10238-14. The sequence continues at coordinate 26,547 of WJKS01000066.1, read as the reverse complement.
AACTGCTTGGCCACCAAAACCTCTTTCCGGACAGAAATTATGTGCTTCCTCAACAACCAAAAGGAACGCGGGTATCTTTTTCTTTTTTCTGGAACTGAACAGATCTTTGGTAATTTTGTAGACTAGTAGCTGCTGGACATCTGGTTCTATACCTTTGAGATTAATTATTGTTAATTTTCCCGGTTTTACCAAGTCCTCTGGCTTAACATATTTGGACTTGTCAAATATCTTGGTCCCTGTCAAGTAATCAAGAACGGTTAACACGTTCCACTTTGCCCTGCTTTTGGATTTGAGTATCTCTTTTTTGAGCTCTTCGATTGTGAATCTTTTCTGGTCCTCGGTCTCCCTAACTATTGAGTAAATTATGTTCAACTGACTTGAAGTTAACCTAAAAGGTAGCATCTCAAAGATTTCTTTTGGTGTTAGATTACCATTTAGCTTGAGCTTCTTCATTCCTTGGGAAAGATTCTTTTCAAGTGAAAAAATCTGTAAATCTTTCTTATAACCCTTTGGTTTTACTCCATATCTTTCCATGTACTTTATTTCTTCTCTCTTCTTGTTAGGTTCTACTAAGGATGAATATTCCCCGTGCGGGTCAATAACAACAGCAGGTATATTATTTTCCAGAAATTCTTCAAGCATCACACCTATAAAATATGACTTACCCATACCGGTCTTTGACAGAACAGCAAGGTGTTTTGTAATAAGTTTTTTCGGGCTCATGTGGACCTTTAAACTCTCAGAATTTTTCAGGAGTCCTATGTAGAATCCGGACTGTTTAAGGTTGAGAACCCTTTTTATCAGAGCATCGTCAGCACTGTAAACCATGCTTCCGGGCTTGAACGGCATTCTCGGTCTTTGGACTAGTCCTCGGTTGTCTTTGTAACCGATTACTGTAACTTCGGCTATTGCTCTATCCTCTTTCTGGAAGATGTCATCTATTCTACCCAAGACCATATGTCTTTCAGGATCTCTGACTGCGATAAAGTCCATCTTCCTTATTATATCTGATACCTCAAATCGGAAAGATTCAGGCGAGGTTTTACCTACTATCCTACCCACAAGCATGATATCAGTATAGTTTTTTGGAGGTTTATATTTAAATTAAAATTAGAACTAATGCGACCAGCGGGATTTGAACCCGCGTAACGAGCTTGGGAAGCTCGGATCTTAACCAGACTGGATCATAGTCGCACATAACTAGTTAACACTAACAATTTACAAAAATAAAAAGAAAAAAGAAAACACTATTCTTAATCCTTGGCTAAATCATAGACTAATTTCAGGGATACAACTGCTGCTGCCGGAGCAACAAAGAGTGCAATATTAGTGACTACCTGCTCCAAATAGGAACCTAGGCCAAATAATCCTATCACTTCCACTCCCGCCGAACCTACGGCCATCAAAGCTATTGTCGCTACAAGGAAATTGACTGCTTCTTTTTCCTGGATATTCAACAATCCTACCACTAACCCAAGTACCACTAGTATCAACGCTACTGAACCTACGTCCAGAGCTCCTGGGAACAATCCTGCAAGTAATGCCAGTATTACTCCTACTATGAATGCCCATTTTCCCCATTTGTTCGTTTTTTTCTTTGCCATAAATAATGTTTAGGGGATACGGAATTTAAAATCTTATGTGACTATTGATTAGTTATTAATTCGTTTTTCTTTATCTAGAGGCTCTTAGACTACTAAATTCTCGTTTTTTAGGGTATTTTTATTGGTACTTTAGCTGGTTCCAATGTGTTGAGTATTTACGTAATAAGTTCGGGTATAAAACATTAATTCAGAACGCCAGGAGAGGGATTTGAACCCACAAGTCCCGAAGGACACTGGATTTCTCTGAACATCGACGTATCATCACTGATCAGATACCTCAGGTTCTCTTCATCGAATATTACTCGAATCCAGCGCATTACCTGATTCTGCTATCCTGGCAACACTAATTACAGAATATTTTAACTTAATAAAGATAATAATAATCCATGCAAATAAGAGAAGCACAAGAATGGGTAAAAGACGCTTGGTCTAGAAGCGAAAAGAGAATGAGTAAAGTTGCGGAATTAGCTTCATTCATGGAGGAATGTGGAGAACTGGGAGAGGCTATTCGTAAAATAGAGCACGGGAAGAAGACTCAAGTTGATATGGAAAAAGAAATGGGTGATATTCTACTCTGTCTGTTAACATTAGCAATAAGATACAAAGTGGATCTACAGACTGCATTTGACAAAACAGTTGAATCAGTCAAGGAGAAATACATAGTTAAATAACAAAAACTTATATCAACTCAATCCCAAATTAGTTATTGATAGCATGGTATTGGAAAGTATCTTGTCAGGGCAGAAAAACCGTAAACAGCCTATGATGATATTCTTACTGAGTGTTCTTATCTCTGTTATCTCAATATTCATCTCTTACACAGTATTTAAGCAAAACACCGGGTTATTCACAGTTGTTATAATCTCATTGATAATGGTTCCTTTTATGAACACTATGATGGCAGATGAAGAGGAAGAAACCGAAAAAACAGGTGAAGGTCAAGGTTTCTTCAAAAGACATGGGGACGTTATCATGGCTTACGGGACAATGTTCCTAGGAATGCTTCTTGCCATGTCAGTAGCATTCGTAATCCTACCTGGAGATGTGGTTGAGACCATATTTGACCATCAGATCAATGAAGTTAACATAATCCAGGGGAAATTCACTTTTGGTAATCAATTCCTTGATATAATCGCAAATAACACAAGTGTACTTATGCTTGCGTTCCTTTTCTCGTTTTTACTTGGTACAGGTGCGGTTTTAATCCTGGCGTGGAATGCTTCTGTACTCTCGGCAGCTATAGGACTAATCGCTAATAGCCTGGGTGGAGTGACAGGAATACCGGTCGCAGTGTTAATATTTATCCCACATGGTACTTTTGAGATAGTTGCCTATTTTATCGGTGCTATAGCAGGAGGTCTAATATCTGCAGCCGTAATGAAAGACGGTACAGGAAAATTCGGATATATTGTTAAAGATTCTGCAGGATTGATGATTATCTCTTTTGTTTGCCTAATTATAGGAGCAGTAATTGAGACGTTTATTATAATATTCTAGGATTCGGAATTATTGTTCCAGACAGTGTAATGACATCTTCCACAATATTTTCTGACCTTACCGTCTTTTTGTTTGTGTTCAGCCATGTAAACACCATCTCCACATCTTGGACAATTCTCTCTGGTTTTAACTATTTTATCTCCTTCTACCTTTAGTATTTCCCATTGTTTTGTTGATTTGTGCTTCATTTAACCACTTTTCTGTTTTTGTTCTTCAGATTTATTAGTCTTTTCCTCTTCTTTTGGTTTTTCTTCCTTCTTTTTTTCTATTTTCTTTTCTTTCTCTTCGGTCTTTTCTTCTTTTTTCCCTTTCTGTTTTTCTTCAGGCTCTTGATCTTTTGATTCTTCCTTTGATTCTTTTTTCTTTTCCTCAGGTTTCTCAACTATTTTCTTATCCCAAACAAAGGCTTTGACTTTGGTAGCTGCTTTTCCCTTTTCAGAGAACATATAGACTATTTCTGTTTTCTTTGGATCTGCCTTGAATTTATCCTTGATTAATTCCTTTGCTTTAGACTCACTCGGTGTTGCTTCTCCCTTGTGATCTAACATAAGAAGTATATCTTTTCTTTTCAATACTTTGTTTTCCTTTTCTTCAAGTTTTTTGACGTTAATCATGTTTTCAGAATACGTTTTTACGATATTTAAAGGTTTAGGGTCGGTTTGGGAATATTCCAAAAATACAAACTATTTTCTTCTCAAATCTCCCAGAGTATAATGAGTAAACTCGGGAGGATCAGTTGCCTTAAGCACCGTATTGCAGAGAAATCTACGAAATCCTGTCTGCGAGCAATCAGGGACTTGATAAACACCATTTAATCGGTCAATCTCGGACAACGGAAATCCTTGACCCTGATCCGATTCAATAACTAAATGTTGGGGCTGTTTACAATCAAAAACAGGATCTTCACATCCTTCACCAGAGTAGTTATAAGGGCGTTCACAATTAATAAGAATCTGATACTTAGCCATACGAACACACAATTGAAATTATTTCTGAAAGTTAAATATCATTCCTAACCAACTCTAAACCTAAGTATTCCACCAATACCGCCAAGATTACTGAACTGTTCTCCTTCCCGGCTTTCGGTTGAAATAATCTCAGTCTTAGTTCCATAATTCTTAGCTTCTTCGGAAAGTATATCCATTAGTTCTTCTTCTTCAACTAATTCCATTACTGAACCGCAATTAGGGCATTTATGTTCCTTCTCAGGAGGGGTGTCCTTAGTAATTGTTTCTCCACACTGGCATTCTAACTTAACCCTGATCCAGTCATAATCCTCACTAATCAGAAGCGTATCTATTGACCCCAGTTCCATGGCTCTCTTAACCTCATCCAGGCCATAGACCGATAATCCATTGTCCTTTTGGAGATTAGCATAGAATTCTTCCATAATCTGCCTTTCCTTAACTGCAGAAGCATCCTCAATGAGTTTTTCTCCACGTTTAACCAGTTCCTGTAGTCCCTGATCACCTGTATAACTGGTATCAACTACCCCTAATTTCTTCTTCCTTAACTGATGATCCAGATATTCACCATCATTGAACTTCTCTTTAAATGGTCCTGGTCCACCAATTATTATTCCGTTCAAATTTTCTTTTTCTGGTAAAAATAGCCTATTAGCAATTTCCGCAACCTTTTTCATGTGGTCTTTCTTAGCCTCCTCACGGATTCTTAAATACCTCATCTGTGACCATCCTCCAGCTTTAGTTTTCCCAGGAACCATTGACTCTATGTGTTTTTCCAGAATTACCTTTTTGCCTTTTAGGAAACCTACATCTCCACCTCCTCCATCTATCACTATCAATCCATAGATCTCCTTCTCCCGAAGCATATCTTTCAGAGGATCAAGTACAAAGGTCTGATCACACCAATAAACCTTCTTTTCCAATGGCTGCGGAGGTTCAACTGACCAAAGTTCTATGTCAGAACTACCCTCTTTTCCAGAAGTATTCCCAGCAAATACTATAAGACCATTCACAGGGGTTCTTTGCAGAACTTTTAGATGATTCATTATTTTCTCAAGTGCATCTAGAACATTGTTCCTGGTCTGCTTGGATTTCACGTTCTGTGTAAGAGAATATTCTGACTGAAGCATATTCTGGATTTCATTAAGGTTATACCCTGAAGGAACGTAAAGGGATACCAATTCAGTGTGTCTTCCCCGTATTTCTTCTAGTTTTTTGACTAGTTTTTTCAACTTAATTAATGTCTTCTCATCAACTTCGCTAAATACAATTCACCTTATTTTAATTAGATTAAAAGAGAATTTAAGTATTTTCGGTGGAATAACATTAGACTACCCACAACCAAATCCTATATAAAATTACATTAAAAGCACTGTTAATAACCAAAAAATTTAAGAAAAATGGCCCTAAACCACCAACAATGAGCATCAAACCACTATTAATTACCTGATAGATACCCAAAGAAATAAAAAATCCATTAACTCCAAGAAAATAACCTGAAACAACAGAAATAATCTGGGCAGGAAAAGACAATGCTATGTACTTACTCTTTCTGAAATGAATAAATGTGTGCTCAGCGAGAAGAACCAAACTAACAACTATTCCTGGACCTATTCCATAATTAATTCCAGCCAACCAAGATGCAAAGAACAGGAAATCAATCCCAAGTAACTTAAACGTTCTGAGAGAGATAAGGTTAATTAGTACATCCAAAACCAGGAAGACCACTGTGAATATTAGTACATGCATAAGGCTAATTATGGGTCAACAAGAATTTTAGATTAGTGGCTACAATTCTTCTGTTAACTCCAATATTTTCTCCGACTCTTTTGAGTTAAGTGATATCTCAGTCCCATAGTGAGCTGGTTTTGAGAAAATAAACCCTTCTTTTATTAAATTAGTCAGTATTTTCTTAACTCTATTACCATTTCTCTTTATTTTATTACTGATCCACCTAACTATTGTATCCATAGGAATATGGGAAGCATTCCATTTTCTTTTTCTCGCCATTTTATCAAATATGGTAGATATTATTTCTTCGTCTGTCAGTTTTCTCCTACCCATTTAGTACACTTTTGATACCCTTGAAAGGTATATATTTAAATACTTATCCATCAATTATTACTATAACCAAAATATGAAATTACTGGTATAATTAACTTGATGAGAATCCATGGAAGACGATTCAGTATTAATACAAGCATTTGGAAAATCCCCCAAAATGAGGATAATAGATTTTTTCTTAGACAATAAACTATTCGATTTCAGTAAAAAGGAGATAATAGAAGAAGTGGGGATGAGCAAAACTACATTTTACAAAGTATGGAAAGATATTGAAAATTTCGGTATAGTCAAAGTCTCAAGAAAATATGGTAAAACCAAACTTTACAAATTAAACAGAGAAAATTCGATGGTCAAAGGATTAATAAAAATAGAAAGAAGACTTATCAAAGAACCCATACCTGAGACTGAGAAGGTTAAATTATCTACTTAACTATGAAGATCTATTTTTCAGGAAGAATTATTATCTAGTCATCAGAGGATCTAATCTCCTAACAATATGGACCTTATCAAAATCTTTATCAGCTGTTATTATATCATTTATAGAATTAAGTTCCATTGTGGCTATATGTAGGTAATCAACTCCATTAACATTAAATTCATATTCAGAAGCCCGTTTAACTACAATAATTCCAATATCAAACCAAATTATTGGAAGGGATAAAACAGCATCAATATTTTTCTTTATATCAAGAACTTCCTTCTTTCTCTTTTTCAGTTCTTTATTAATTTTTTTAAGAACATTAATTAATTCGACTAAAACAAGAATAGAGCAACCCACCTCTAATTTACTACCCTGGACTTTTTCTAGAATCTTTTTGCATTTTTTACCATATTTTTGATGGTTTTCAATAGCATATATTATTACATTGGTATCAAGATACTTCATTTAAAGTCCTCACGTGATTCTTTTACAAGTTTTACAGCATCCAGGTCAAGTTTAATTTGAGAAGTAAGAAAATCTACAGGATTTTTTATTTTATTAGGTACATCCACTATAGCAAATCCCTTAACCATATACCATTCCACTTTACTTCCTGGTTTTACCTTGAGATATTTTCTGATATCTTCTGGTATAGTTGTTTGATATTTCGTGGTTACTTTTGTCTCACTCATAATTAGTATTACGCGTAATACTATATAAAGGTTTCCCCTCGCTATTAACTGGGATTCTTATGAAAACTGCGTAATCATCTCCTCACGTAAACCAAGAATGAGTACCCATTCTGATCATCCTTCTCAACTAACTGCCATTTATCAGGATCAATTTCAGGAAAATATGTATCTCCTTCATAGTCTTTATGGACTCTCGTAATATCCAACTTATCAGCAAAAGATAAGGCCTGCTTGTAGATAGAGGCTCCTCCTCCAATAAAAGCCCTGACATAATTCTTCTTTTCACAGTATTCTATAGCTTCTTTTAACGAGTTTTTTACCACGACTCCTTTGCCTGGTTTATAGTCTTTTCTTCTAGTGAGAACAATATTCAATCTCCCTTTTAACGGTTTTTTGGGTAAGGATTCGTAAGTTTTTCTCCCCATTATCACAGGAAAACCTGAAGTTTCATCCCGGAAGTGTTTAAGATCCTCAGGTATATGCCAAGGTATATCGCCGTCTTTACCAATAACATTATTCCTTGCTACAGCTGCAATTACGATTATTTGGGTCATACGGCTATCTCGAATTTAATTCTTGAGTGATGTCTGTAATTAATAACTTTTGAATCGGTATACTTCCAATCAAAGATGGATGTGAAATTATCTGTCTTGATTTCCGGTAATTGATAGGGTTCTCTTTTGAGTTGTTCTTTCAAACCATTAACATGATTAACATAAATGTGGGTATCTCCTAGAAATCCGACGAGGTTTCCTTCTTTGAAACCCGATTCCTTCGCCAATAAATGTAATAGCAACCCATAACTAGCTATATTGAAAGGTAATCCTAAAGCCACATCAACAGATCTCTGATTCCACATAAGGTTTAGCCTATTATTCATAACTGTAACCTGAAAACTGTAATGACAAGGCGGTAAAGCCATGCTTGGAATATCACTTGGGTTCCATGCATTTACTATCATTCTTCTGTCACTAGGGTCTTCTTTGATTTTTTCAACTAGATTCTTCAACTGATCTACTCCTTTTCCTTTTGGTTTTCTATTGTAGGCTTGATAATCTGAACCAAAATTTCTCCATTGAAATCCATAAATGGGACCTAATTCTCTTTCTTTCAACATTTTTTTCTTGGTTTCTTCATCATGGGCATAAGGAACAATATCTCGTGAACACCATTCATCCCAAATATGGTTATTCCTTTCCTGAAGCCACTTCTTATCTGTTATACCTTTGATAAAAAATTCTAATTCAGAAGCCACTAACCTTAAAGGAACGGATTTTGTTGTAATGAGTGGAAATCCGTCTTTCATATCATGTTTGAACATAGTACCCATAATAGCAATAGTACCTGTACCTGTTCTGTCTTCTTTTTTAGAACCTTTTTCTAGGATTTGTTTAACAATATCTAAGTATGGTTTCAAAACTAGCACCCCAAGTTAGTATAGATTTTAAGAAATAAATTAGTTTATGAGTTATTAGAGAATTGAATGTTCTATAGATTATTCAAGAACTACTCTTATTCTATGAGCCGGATAATAAGAATCTAATCTTCGGTGAGGTACTTCCTGCCATTTTCGATATCCTGGTATCCTTCTTCTAGGAGTTGCCTGAAATTCCTGGTGAGGAGAAACTCTTACATGTGCCCCACGTTCTGTTTCATACACAAAAATTCTTCCTTCTTTTGTAACATCCCCAATTGCCATGAAGGAAAAATGGATTTTAAACTTAAATAATCCACTGATTCAATAATACAAAGGAAATTTCTTACACAGACCAGCAACCCGTTTTTTAAGATGTTCTTTTATCTTCTGATCTTTCTCATTTTTAACAAAAGCAGAGAATATCTTACCAATCTCTTTCATCTGTGGTTCTTTCATTCCACGGGTAGTTATAGCAGGTGTACCCAACCTAACACCACTAGTTATCCAAGGTGGTTCAGTATCAAATGGAATAGCGTTTTTATTCAAAGTTATACCAATCTCTTCAAAAGCTATTTGCGCATGTTTACCTGTTATTCCCTTGTCTTTTAGATCAACCAACATCAGATGATTATCTGTACCCCTTGAAACCAACCTGAAATCATTAACAATTAATTCTTCTGCAAGTGCTTTTGCATTTTTCACGATCTGTTGTTGGTATTTCTTAAAAGATGGTTTTTCGGCTTCTTTGAATGCAACTGCCTTTGCTGCAATTGTATTCATTAATGGTCCTCCTTGTGTTCCTGGGAAGACTGCTTTATCAATTTTTTTAGCATATTCCTCTTTGCACATTATCACTCCGCCTCTGGGACCTCTAAGTGTTTTCTGAGTAGTAGTGGTTACTATATCAACATGGGGAAATGGTTGAGGATGCTCACCTGCTGCAATCAGACCAGCTATATGGGCAACGTCAGCCATAAGATAAGCGTTAACTTTATCCGCGATGTAAGCGAATTCTTCAAAATCTATTGTCCTAGGATAAGCGCTCGCGCCACACACAATCATATCGGGCTTAAACCATTTTGCTATCTTCATTACTTCATCATAATCTATTTTCTCAGTTAACTTATCAACTCCGTAAAAATGAACCTTATAATTTCTTCCGGAAAAATTAACATGGCTACCGTGTGAGAGATGTCCACCGTGTGAGAGATCCATAGAGAGTATTTTGTCTCCTACATCTAGCATTGCAAAATAGACCGCAAAGTTGGCCTGAGTACCTGAATGTGGTTGAACATTAGCATGCTCTGCGTTGTACAACCCTTTTATCCTATCTCTTGCTATGTTTTCGACTTCATCATAATATTCACAACCACCATAATATCTCTTACCGGGATATCCTTCTGCATACTTGTTGGTCATTACACTTGACTGTGCCTGCATGACCGCGGGACTTGCAAAATTCTCTGATGCGATTAACTCAATTGTATTTTCCTGTCTTTTGATTTCCGATTTTATAAGCTTGGTAACTTTTGTATCTACTATCCCTACCTGACCTAACTTCCGGAACCATTTCATAAGTAATAATCTCTCTTAAAAAATTTAAGCTGATTTAGGTGGTCTAGTAGAAAATTCAGTTGTTAGAGTAGAGTAGTTAATCATTTCCTAAAAGGAAATTAATTCCTCCAAAGAATCCTATATCTTCAATCCTTATTCCATCATCATGCATATAGGGATCAAGAGTTTGTTCAAGGAGAGGAACTTGATCACAAGGAAGTGTTAATAGAATATCACCTCTACTGGGGAATCGACGGGAATAGAAAACTTTTAGACTGGAATCACCAATCGCACTTGAAAGAGTTCTGGAATGACCCCCCCCATGTATCAAGACAGTAGTTCTACCACTGTATTTCATGTCATTAGAAGAGTATTTTTAACCTTAAATATGGATCAAGAATTTCTCAACCAATCAAACACAATCTGTGACCAACCTTCTAGTTTATCTCTTATCCTCTTAACCTCTAACAATGTCATCATCTTACCAGATAATTTATCCATTTCCCTAACTTCTATTCTGTCATTCAGACCTTCAGCAAGAAAAACAACACCGAAATGAACCCTACCCACACTGTCCTTGTCATCATTGATAAATCCGATTATTTTGGTTTTATAATCATAAGGATAATCTACTTCTTCTTCAAACTCTCTTTTCATACCCTCCCATAGAATATTAGTTGAACTATTCTCATCAATCGGATTAATATGGCCACCCACACCCATTGAATATTTCTCAACTAATCTTTCTTCCTCACTTTTAGGTAATCTTTTATAGACAAAATACTTGTCCTTATGTCTGAAAACTATGTATGGTATTATCTGTTTCATTGACTCGTCCTGCTCAGCTGGGACAGACTGTTTATGTGAAGTAGTTTTCCTCAGGATAAACTTTGAGTGATTTTTGATTACATTTTCAAAATCTAGATTTTTTCTCGGCTTAAAGCCTTGGAAATATCTTTCATTCTTTTTTCCGAAGAGGATTTCCTTAGGGACTACAAGTATTTTTTCAGGCATAAACATATTATTTAGAATTCTAGGTATTTTAATACTGATGAGTAGGTTATTTAAGGATTTACACTAAATTTAAATCTATGGGATATCGATATATTCCCTTAAATGAGCAACTTGAAATCCCTATTTTAACCAAAGCTCTAGCTGAAATCCCAGGACTAACTATTTCTGATGGACATGCGAATGATTATACTGGTGGTTTAACTGGTAGACATCCGAGTTTAGGAAGATTACTATTTACGTCTAAGTACATGGAATGGGAGATAGATGGTTCTCGAGGTCGAGGGGTTTTAAGTCTACAATTTGTTAGGCAAGGAGCTGAGAAAGAACAGGGGGCGGTAAATTTCTTAAGGCAAGTCTGTGAAGGAGTTGGATCTCCCATAAAAGATGAGATTTATTTCGAACCTATAAAATTCATTCTATCTACTAACCAATATAACAGATATTAGAATACTATTAGATAATTTTTCAAAAATAGAGAATTATAATACCATAACTTAAATAATATGATGCATCCTAACCAAATCCTTCTTAAATCTCTTCAGATCATCAGGAATATCAACTTTAACCTCGTCTTTCATGCTCAGATCTTTATCCTTTTTCATCTTCCAAACTTTACTGTTAAAACCTAAAAGTCCTTCAGTTAACTTCTGCATACCATATTCCCATTCAGTTTCGGGATAAGAAACCGTACAAATGTTCTTATCAGAATATAAATCCAACCAGATATGATCGGTTACAAATGGTATAACCGGGGATAATATTTTCAAAATATTTTTCAAAACAGTATGAAGAGTATACCAGGCCGCTCTTTGTTCTTTTTCGTTAAACTCCTGTCCGTAAGCTCTCGATTTAACCATTTCAATGTAATGAGAAGCAAATGTATCCCAAACAAAATTTCTAACGTCCTCAGCAATTAGACTGAATTCGTATATCTCATAGTTCTTCTTAGTTCTCTCTATCAATGCACCCAATTCATCAAGTATCCACTTATCTGAATCTGTTAAACTTGCTTCCTCAGGTTCAGGAAACATTGAAATAAACCTGCTAACATTCCAGAGCTTTGTCAAAAATTTGGCATTACCCTCAATTCTCTCAAATGAACATCTGATGTCTCCCCGGGTAATATTACCCTCAAGGCAGGACCAGATCCTGAATGCATCAGCACCATATTTCTCGATTATTTCCTGGGGATCAATAACGTTCCCAAGTGATTTGGACATTTTTATCCCTTTTTCATCAACAACATGCATATGTATCCAGCAATGTTCGAAAGGTTCCATACCATAGAGATGCATTGATTTAAGAATCGTGTAATACAACCAACATCTGACTATCTCCTTTCCCTGAGGTCTCATTGAACAGGGCATATTCTTCTTAAAGAATTCCTTATCCCAGAGATATCCCAAGATATAAGCTTCGGACGAAGAGGAATCAAACCATGTATCGAATGTTCTTTCTTCGCCTCTCCATTTATCTCCCCCACATTCAGGACATTTATCAATTGGACAAGGATCCTTCCATGGCTGATAGTATTTACCCTTTTCAGGAACGTAAGTATAACCACATTTCTCACAATACCAAAGAGGAACTTCTGTACCATAATATCTCCTCCTTGATAAAACCCAGTCAATCGTTATGGAATTTATCCAGTCCATGAGTATCTGCTTACTTTCAGGAGCAAAGAATCTCATTTTGTTTGAAATTTTTTTCAACTGATCTATATAATCGACCTGTTTAAGGTAGAATTCTTTTAATGCAACAAATTCAATTGGCGTCTTTGATCTCCAGCAGATTGGTTGTCTCTGATGAGTTTTTTCTTGTTTAACCAGAAGATTCTGTTCTCCGAGCTCTTCAATTATTTTTTCTCTCGCTTCTTCTACTATCATCCCCTGATAATCTCCTGCGACATCGGTCATTTTACCTTCCGTATTGATGGCGTATGTAGGGTCTATTTCCAATTCCCGGAGTGTCCTTATATCAGTATAATCACCAAAAGAACAAATCATCATTAAACCAGACCCAAACTCAGGTTTAGCAATAGGATGTGGAATTATCTTCACTTCTTGGTCAAAAATTGGAACAATTGCTTTTTTATTTTTTAAATGTTGATATCTTTCATCTTCAGGATTGTAGAGAACGATTTTGCAAGTACATAGTAATTCCGGTCTTGTGGTAGCGATAATTATTTCCTCATCTGAGCCCTTAACCTTGAATTTAACGTGGTTCAGCTGGGTAGTTTTCTCTCTGTATTCAACTTCTGCATCAGCAATAGCTGTACCACAAACTGAGCAGTAATTAGTTGGTTTTAAATCCTCATAAACTAGGTCTTTTTTCCAGAGGTCAATGAATGTTTCCTGAGTTAATCTTCTATACTCAGGATCATCAGTATCGTACCTTCCGGAAATCTCATACTTAACATCCCATTCATTACAGCTTAATCCCAATCTTTTAAATGAATCTAACGACTTATCACCTGATTTTTCAATCATTTTTTTACATAATTCTATGAATTCTTCTCTGGGAGTTTCATGCATGTTAATATTATAGACTTTTTCGGTCTGAACTTCTATTGGTAAACCATTTTTATCAAGTCCCAAGGGGAATAATACTTCATGGCCAAGCATCCTCTTGGATCTAGCCATAATATCCTGCCAAACATAGGTATAAGCGTGACCAATATGGATGGGCGAGTTAACATAAGGTGGTGGAGTGTCTATAGAAAATAAGGGTTTTTTGGACTTTTTATTGAATTTGAATATCTTTTTCTCCTGCCACATATCCCAAAGAGACTTCTCTAAAGACTTATCCCATCTCTTCTTCTTGATCTTAGGTTTGAACTTCATAGATATTAGATTTGTAGAATGAGACTTAAAAGTATCACTATTCTTCTTAGTTTTGTACCCAACTTTCACCGTGCATTTCCAGCACCTAAAAAGCCATTGGAAAGAAAGGTATATTTAAAAGTTAATAAAAAAGGATTTCCTATGGTTATTAAATGTGATGGAGAACTCTATACTGACAAGGAAGGGAAGAACCATTACGAAGCAGTAGAAAAAACTGTCAACCCAGGGAAAAGTCCTCCTTGTGAATATATGTCCAATCCAGACGGAAACGGGATAATTTGGTGTACTCTTGCTATGGGAACTAGAAGGGAACTTTATGCAAAACGCTGCCGTCATGCAGACTTGGTCGGTGATATGGGTTTTACCGGGGAACTCATACCATTTTACACTGTTGTTGAAGAGGATTAAAATATCTTCAATGTATTTTTATCGAAGACAAGAAACAAAAATGTTCCCACTATCTAGCAGAATAGTACCAGTTTTATAAGCCGATATTTTTTCCAATTCCATTGCAAGAGTTCCCGCCAAAGAAACACAAGTTATCCCTTCCCTATCAGCGTTTCTACCTCCCCAACTAACTATTCGATCCCTATTATCCCATTTGCCTAAATCTAAACTCCCATAATCTTCCGGTGGATCTCTATTTACATATGTCCAGGACCCTATGACTCTCACATAAACCATGTAAGATCATTAGAATAGAAATTATTTATTTTAATTGAAAAATTTCGATCAAAAGAATTTCTCCAACCCAGGCTTCAAATCCTCAGGCTTAATTTCAACTATGCCACCGTTCAGTTCCAAACCAACATTAAGAACAGGAGTCCCGTTAACCCAAGCCTCTTTCTTCCCACGATGAGCATGACCAGATATAACCAAATCCACTTTCTGTTCAATCAAAACTTTCTCCATTCTTCCGCATGCAAGTTCTGGATGACTTCTGGGATTTTCTGTACCAAGAATCTTATAAGTAGGTGGATAATGTATCAGAAGTATCTTATAATCAACGTCCAGATTAGCAAGTAAGTCAGAAATTCTACTAATCCTTTTGGTATATTTCTCAGCAATTCCAGGAATATTGTTTCTCTGCCACCAAGTGGGTCTATCCAAACTCCCCTTACTTCCGACTATACCCACTTTTTTCCCATCAATTTCAACAATCACACTCTCGTCCTGGAGGAATTTTATCTCAGGGTTTTCTTCCCTTATCTGATCCCAGTGCTGAATGAACTCATTATTACCAAAACAGGCAAATATCGGACAATTAATCTTCCCGAACATGGCATTTGAAACTTTCCTTAATTCTCCAAAAGGACCAGATTTCCTGGTAGCGTTCCTATCAACCAAATCTCCAGCTATTAAAAATAAGTCAGGTTGAACCGCAATATTGTTTATTTCCTTCACAAACAAATCGTAATGAAGTGGTGAATGTATATCCGCAGTAGCTGCTATTAACATAGATACCCTCTAGAATAGTTTGGGGAGTACTTTTTATATATCTGATACCTTAGAATGGGATTAACTTGCGTAATAGACAGAATCATCAGATTTATCTTTCTTGTTCTTTTTCTTAACCTTCACAGGTTTTTTATTTTTTTCTACCTCACTCTTGATGTTTAAAAGTATATTTTTGACATCTTCCCTTTCTCTACCTGGTTTTTGTTTTTTCTTTTTAAACCAGATCGCACCACCTATTGAGAAAACACCAAAAACTGAGACAGCTAATGTTTCCCAGGAAAAATTAGGGATCACTATATTGGCAGATGGGAATTTTGATTTAGATTCCTCAACCTCTGTGGTCTCTTTGCTTTGAACCTTAAGTGTAAAACTTTCCTCCAAATCAACATCTTCTCCTCTTACCCTCACTGTGCCAGGGTAACTGCCCTCAACCACAGAATTAGAGAGATTAAATGAAATCGGTACTCTCTTTTCTTCTCCTGCTTCTATCTTGTCAATATCAGTAAATCCTAGGATGTAGAAGTCTGTTGAGATTCCATTCAGGGTAATAGTAAGATCGTAAAAATCGGTCTGACCGATATTATTTAACAGAAATTCCGTATTTGCACTATCTCCCGCCCTCAATTCCAAACTATTAGGGACTGTTAAAGTTAGTTTTTTACTTCTAATCATTTCCAACTCTAATGTCTGATCAACGTCATCATAAGGCGCTTTTTCCGCGGTAAGTATCAAATCATGTTTCCCCTCAGTAGAAGGACCTTGAAATTCTTTGGTAAATACCCCACCACTATCGGTCTCAGCGGTAAAAGTTATTTCTGTTCCCCTTATCTCTCCATTTACCTTAACACCTTCTATCGCTCTTTGGTTTTCGTCTTCAACTATACCAAGAACTTTCACTATATCCTCCAAAAAGTAGTTATCTTTTTCAATATTGGCATCAATTATCATCTCTTTCTTATAACCAATCAGAAATGCTGACAATGTGATAGTATCAATACTAACCTCATTTCTAATTGTATCTATATCTGCGGTAACTTCTTTCCAATCTCCGTTACATACTCTTGCACCAAAATTCCATTTTTGACATCTATAAACCGTTATCCTTTCCTCGTTGGAGACCAGGCTGTCATCATAAGTCATTTCCAGATGAGCCTCATCATAATCCAAGGCGACCTCATAAACGAAAATAGCATTAACACCTATTCCTTCTAGCTCAAAACCAGAAGTAATTTCATCATACCTTATAGGATCTTCAAAACTTTTTATCTCAACATCCTCTAATAATAAATTTGAGCGAGGGAAATCTAATTCAATATCATAAGTACCTCGAGGTATTTCCGAGGAGTAAGCACCTTTTCCATCAGTTCCAATAGAGTTTTTCAAATCTCCTTTCTCAAATGTTATTGTCGTACTTATCGCCTTATCTTTGGGGTTAACAATTTCACCAATTACTGGAACTACATAGCTTATTTTATCAGACGCCTTCCCTATCCATTCATTATTATAGTTTAATTCTATCCTTAAATCATAAGTCCCCGAAGAAAGATCAGGGGTATCTACCTTAACATAAGAATAACTTCCTCCCCGTGAAGTTTCAAGTATTTCGCAATTATAACCATCTATTCTAACATTAAGATTATTTTTAGTTAGATAAAAGGGTTCGCCCTTGAAAGAATTTCGAAATGTAAGCGTGATATTATCATCTTCTTTTATCCAAGTTTTATCAATATCTACCAGTTCAAATTGTAATGGTGACTTAACTTCTATTTCACCCTCAGAGTAAGCTGTAGTTCTATCATAATCAGCCTGAACAGAGACATCATGAGTTCCTATCGATTCTGGTGGCTCAATATTAATCTCCCACATACCATTCCGGTAGGGAACTGAAGTGTCAAAACTCTCCTCAATATTTCCGATTTTTACGGTAAAGTTAATTCCCTGATAATGATGGGGTTCTCCGTCTATTTTTGTGGCAATTCCCAGTTCTAACTCATCACCAATATAAGCAGGGTCAGGATTCATCTCTACTATATCCACAGTAAATTCTGATACTTTGACATTAATCTCTTCGTTTGAAATCTCAGTTAGATTATTCTCACAATAAATATTCACATCATATTCCCCAACCTGATTAAAATCATCTATATACTTAGAATAACTCCCATAGGAATTCTCCTCCATATCATAGTACACAAAAAAGTCCCCGGGACCAGTAACATTAAGATAAGCAGATTCAATAGTAGCGTTTGGATTATTATCCAGACAAGTTAAGGAAATATTCAATTCTTCACCTACCCATAGATTATTATCTGGTTCAACCACAACTGATAAATCAGGAGTTGAATTCGCAATACCTACTGTTAATGTTAGAAGTGTTAATGTGAGTAAAAATTTCCTCATTTTTAAAACCTTCCTACTAATCTTTTTATTATGTTCTCCTCTTCGTATTTTTCACCCACTAATCTTGCCGCAATTTTCTTGTAAGCCACTGAGGCAGGTGAATATGGCTTAGCCAATACGATTGGTTTTTTTCTGAAAACGCTTTTCTTGACATTTTTATCCTCAGGAATCACACCAATTATTGGGACCTGAAGAGTTGATTCAATCTCTTCCTTAGTGATTTGCTCTCTACCTTTCCTGTATTTGTTGATCACAACCCCAATTAACTTGACTTCCCTTTCTCTACATAGGTTAACTATTTTCATCACATCAGTTATTGCAGGTAACTCTGGTTCTGTAACCACCAATATCCTCTTACAGGATTCCATAACCGATAATGCATTTTTTTCAAGGCCTGGAGGACCGTCAACAATAATCATATTGTTCTGCATTGAAGTATGATTTAAGATTTTCTTAAGATTGGAGATATTACAATCTTCAAGACAAATTGAGGCCGGTATTACCCTTAACCCGGATGAATGTATATATACAGCCCTATAAAGATCTTCTATGTCCTTGAGTACGTCATTTAATGTTACAGGAAAATAATACATCCCTAATTGTAGTGCGAGGCCTGACATCTTAACGTCAGCATCAATAGCAACAACATTCTTGTTCATCTCATTCAAGGCCGCAGAAAGATTTAGAACAGTGGTAGTTTTTCCTACACCTCCTTTTCCAGAGATTACACCAATTACTCTTGGATACATATATATTAGATTTGATTTTCTGACATTATAAATTTTTGAAAAATCTCTCTATTCTCTTCGAGGAATAGTAAATAAATCTACTTAGGATCCCCTCTTTCTCAATTTTGAACGTTTTCTCACCATAATATTTTCCATCCTTTGTTACCACTTGAAATTTGATTTCATTACCTGGTTCCCAAAAACTGGGTTCGTAAATTAATTCAATTTTTTTAGAACCATTCAATTTCCCAATTCCCTTTTGCTCAAAAAACCATCCAGGAGGGTAATCTACAGGTATTATAATAACATCTTCAAGGTGCTTATGACTACTCAAGGTTAGAACCATCTCATTATCATAGGTCCTAAGTTTGGTTATGTTTATTATCTTCTCTGGGATTTCAGTGTTAACAACTTCAAACTCAAACTCTCCTCCCTCCATTACTTCAGTACCATAATAAATTTTCAAAACTCCCCTAAATTTTCCTTCTGTGCTATATGGAAACCAATAAATTGGAATTCTCCTTATCTGCCCTGTCCTGAGTATTGTCTCTTCACTCCAACCAGTAAAAATCTTCCTAGTACCATCAAAAATATCTAACCTTCCTCTAGATTTAAAGGGGATATTTCCAGAATTAACAAAAATGAAATTTAATTCAAGTGGCTCGTTGTCAAGGTGAGATTCGTAATTCATTTCAGCTAAATTCACGATCAAAGCTTTTGATATACCTAAATTGACTGAAGGTGCATAAACTATCGGTAAAACCAATATTAGAATTAAAATCCGTTTCAACAACCTAATCTAAATCACCCATTGAATAGCCTTTGATATAAAGTTTTTTGGTTTAACTATTACCAAATCTATCTCACCACTATACATGCCAATTGGAGTACTTTCAGCTGTCTCAGCTATAACGGAGTATTCTACATTTTCCCCAGGCTTAATCACAATGCTATCTTCCAGCCTAATTAATTCACTTATGTTCCCAAATACTAAAAACTTAATCCTATAAGGCCTTCCTTGATTATTGGTTAAATTAATAGTTTTTTTACTCGAGGAACCCCTTGGAATTCTTCCGAGATGCAGATTTGTTTTATCAGCGTTTATACCGATATCTCTTGTTGTTATATTAGTTATTTCTGAAATATTAACCCTTGAATGATATCTAATAATCTCATAACTGAAGAAATAGTTCTCCCTCTGTTCAAATATATTGGTACTCCCATTCAACTTCTCGGAAGGTTCTATGTCTAACCTGGAAGTCATCTGAATCAGAAACAAAATTACAACAAGGGTTAAAGATAAAATAAGAATTGTCTTTTTCAGATTTATTACCAAAACCCTTTTCTCTTTCATTCAATCACTTACTTGAAAATTATTACCAGAGTTACAATTATAATAATCAAAAGTATTATTAACCAAACAGGAAATTTATTCTCTTTTTCCCCCTCAATAACCTTTCCTGTCGGTATCTCTGAAATTTCTGGTATTTCTATAGTCCCCTCTTTCTCAACTTCCCCAGTTAAATAACTAATTTTTGCATTTACATTATATGAATCCTCTTCAAACAAACCATAATCAGCAAAGGAATTTAATTCTTTAGTTTCCCCTGGTTTAATAAAACCACGGCTAGTCTCAGTACTCATTAGATATCTCCCATACTTATCAAAAATATCTATTTCGCCTCCGTCTATTGTAACTGAAACAGTACCTGTATTTTTGTACAAAACTTTCAACCAAAGTCTACCATCATATATTCCATTAGACTTTACATCAATTATCTGTCCTTTCCTAACCGCATTTCCCGTAACCTTAAAAATATATTTCATAGGAACAACAGAAACAAGAGATACTGACTTATCATCATGTACAATCTTAGGTGACATGGTTATTTCACCTATATGATATCCAGGCTCAGCGTTTTCAGGTACGTTTATTACAAATTTAATCTCTCTAAGCCCTCTTAGTGAAGCGCCTCCTCCTGTATTATCATAATCTTCCTCGGGAGGCAGTAATTCAATGGGGTTCTCTATAAAATTTACCCAAGGACTAGGATCTTGTTCTGAATAAAACTTCAAAAGATTTTTGTAATCCTCTCTTTCAAAAAGCCCCAGACCTACTGATTTAACTGGAGAAAGAGAAACCAAAAATAAATCATCTGACGAAGTCACAATATAAAATCTGACTATCTTTGAGTCCCCAGGTTCAATTTCCCCCAGATTCAAATGTCCAGGGGATATACCAATTGAAACTGAATTAACTAAAGAAGGTAAAAGAATTAGAGATAATATAAAATAAACCAAAAATGAATTGACGTATTTTATCATAAACAAATATAGGAGAAAAGAAAATAAAAGAATTGTCTAAGTTGTACTTGCATATATTCTAAGATTTGTCTGAGCTGCTGAACCACTAGGTATTCCTGGTGGTATTATTTCTTTCAAATAGAAGTCATAGTAATTACCAGGACTCATATTCGGTGGATGTATATAATCCTCCTTTGAACATGCTGGCGCAAAGGTTGAGTTCAAATCCCATCTAGTAATATATATTTTCTCACAATTGTAATAGGCGTATACACAATAGTCTGTCCAAGGACCAGACCCTACTGTGAAAACTGCCCAATCTTCTCCTTGAGCTTCATTTGTCATTGAAGTACCACTGGATACATCCATATCTCCTCTTGCATTATTAATCTTTAGAGTCGCCTCACTTTCATTACACCAGTCATTGTTAGCCACTGAACCATTTAACTGCCAATACCAATGATCACCTGGATCTGTATCACCACCGGCCCAGTACTCTCCCCAAGCATCAGCTGCAGTATCTAAAGTAAAATTACTGGAATCCTCATCAGTTGAATAATTCCATGCAATTTTTCCCACATAAAAATATTCTGGACTGGAGGTATCATTTGCTAAAGCCAAGAAATTGGTTGCTGCCCAATCTGTAGAAGAACCAGCACTTCCTCGGGGATTACTTCCGCCCTTTTCCATTGTATCAACAATCGCATAAAGATCACTTAGAGTAGTTGATCCTACATTATGTGCCCTTATTAAAACTCCAGAGCTGTTACCCGCAGGGTTAACGCTACCAAAGTCTATACCTGTAAAACCTGTAGTGTTCAACCTTAATTCAGCAACTGAACCTATTTCCACATCTATAGTAGCATTATCGCTCGGAATTGCTAATGTATTTGGCAATAAAGTTACCGTTAAAGCAAAAAGTAGAAACAAGCCCAGAAACATCAAATCAGATTTCATTTTTATTTTACCTCCAATATTAATTTTGATTCTTTTCCATATTAAACTTATGTATAATTTATGCAGATATACTATATTTAAATATTACTGTTTACTATAATATATTAATATTCATGTTAAACAAATATAATAACAGAGGGGGATTTAAATAGAAAATAAACAAAAGGAAAGAATTTTGGGAATACTTAAGAAACACCCAGAAGGCCTTACAATTCAGAAAATATCTGAAATGGTAGGTTTAAGTAGAATCACGGCTACAAAATATATTCATGAATTAATCGGTGAAGGAAGGGTCTATCAAAGGAAAGTAGGAGCAGCTAAACTCTGCTATGCAAAAAAAAGGTTCGTAGAGATGGTAAAGGAAAAGGAAATATTAGACAAAATAAAGAAACAGATTGACTAGTTCTTAAATCTGATAAAATTTATTCTTTTCAATTCCTTCATAACCGCCGTTACTATAGGTTTAACATCATCCATATCTAGTTCGAATTTTTTGGATATACTCCATATTATTTGATCTACTGTCTTATTCCCCTCACACATTTTAAGGATTTCCCAAGCGACTTTATCTACTTCCCAAAGTTTTTCACCATTAACAGTACCGTAAAGTATACCTACATGATCAATTATTTTCAAATCGGATGACTTAATAGGCTTTTTTGAGAGTATATCATAATCCATACTAATATTGTTTAAATATTATGCTAAATAGTTTTGCATAAAAGAATTATTTTACTATAACAATTGCGATCGCAATTACAATTAAAATTAAACCTAAGAAAAAGGGTAAATTTGAACTTAGGTTTATACCAGTTAACATTCCCGTCATGGAATTCCTAGCATTTTTAACTCTCTCATTTATTTTCTCTCCAGTCAATTTTAAGGAGCTATAAGTTCTTTCAAATACTGTAGGTTTTTCTTTTACCTCGAGTTTTAACTTGAATTGTCTCTCCTGAAGAACAGATACCTGTTCATCTGAATCCCCGGCTATCGCAACCATATCTAAATCATATAGTCCTGGTTCCACGTTTTTTGGAGTTTTTACAAACAATCTAAGAGTTTCTGTTTTTACTATACCCATTCCTGAGACCTTAAAATATTCTCCACCAGTGTAAGGAGGCTTAGCAACAGGAGTGGGACTCAAAACAAATTCTTGCGGTCTGACAATGATATCCCAACCGGGTAAATCGTTTAGTAATCTCACATTAACAGGATAGGAATTTTGTCCTAGATTCCAAAGCAAAATTATGAATTCGGTACTTTCCCCTGCTTCGACAGATTGGTAATCATTCTTAGGAACGGTCCCAAAATTGAACGAATAGATCATAGGAATTAAGACCGATATGAAAATTATTAGTTTAAACTTCATACAAACCTATCAAATAATTATTATCTTAAAGGTATAAAATTGTCTACTCAGTCTCATTAGCAAAAATAGTAACATTGCCAGTGTATTTTCCTGTGAGGATTATAATCTTATTGACCCAATAATAAATTATTACTCCATTTCTCTCAGGATTTTCTGAATTTTAATTTTAAGTTCGGGTATATTCTTTCTAACTAGATCAAATACTAGCTCTAAATCAACGCCGAAATAATGATGGATTAGTTTGTCTCTTAATCCAGCTATTTTAACCCATTCAATCCCTTCGTGTTCTTCCCTGAATTTTTTCGGTATATTTTTACTCGCCTCGCCAATAATTTCCAATTTTCTTATGACTAAATCCTGTATTTGTTCTTCTTTTAGGAATTTCTCTTTATCAATTCCTTTAGTATACTTTTCAATCTTTTCTATGTTTTCCAAAATGTGTTTAATGAAAATTTTAGGGTCTTTTTTCATATTATCCTTACCTCTTCAGATAGAATAGTATCCTTTAACAAAGGATGGATAGAATTATAAGTCAATAAATCTACGTCCCTTTTTAAGGACTCTTCCAATTCCATTTCCAAGCCAATAAGATCAAGTAAACTCTTTCCTCTCTTGAATTCAATTAGTATATCTATATCACTTTTTTCTGTAGCTTCACCCGTGACAAAAGATCCGAATAATCCTGCTTTTTTTACATTATTCTTTTTCAATATATACACAATTTTCTTCTTCAAATCCCTGAGTTCATCTTTTTTACTCATTAATAGCACCTAGATTTTTCTAATAATTATTTTGGGATGGATATATATAAAAACGATTTTAAAATCTACTCAGTCTCATTAGCAAAAATAGTAACATTGCCAGTGTATTTTCCTGCCAGAATTATAGGTGTGTTAATCCAATAGTAAGTAGTAATTCTTTTACGCTCGCCAACGCTCATGTTAATTAAAGAGTAATCTGTTGTCATATTGTAAGATGAACTGTAATCATCCGTAGAATTACTCCAAGTAACGTTACCAATGCTGATTGTTGTTCCGTAAGTTGAGTTGGTTAAGTCTTCCCCCTTTATCCACAAATTGCTATCACAACTTCCTTCGTTGACGGTAATATTGTAATCATTAGCTGAATTGCCTGCTGCTGTATTCTCGTCCGTATTTGGATTTAATGTACCAAAATCTATCTCCGCAGGAGACCAAAGAGTGATATCACAAGAACAGTGTGTTATTGTTATTGTTGCGTTAGTTGTATGGTTATCAGATATTCCGGAAGCGGTTGAATTGAACAATACCCCTAACTCCCACCCTGAATTTTCCAAACCAGTTGCATTGATCACCCAAGATATATTACAATATTCGTCCTGTGCTAATGGGTTAGTACCACATGATTTCAAGGCTGACTGTGGTGAATCCTGCACATAAAGAGGTGAATCTCCTGAACTTGTGTTCACAGGTGTATCTGGATTTACCGAAGAAAGATTGTATCTTACTGTACCTTGGACATTACCACATGAACCATCCCTACAATAGACTGTAGCATTGACTGTGAAGTTTGTTTCTCTGGTTACACTCAAAGTAGAAGGTGGATTTACTAATACAACTTCCAGATAGGCGGGCTGACCGATTGTTACATAATGAGTTTCAAATCCACTGGTGTAGTTCTCACTTCCATTCCAAAATCCTGTAAAATTATAAACACCTATTGTTGATATAGAAGTCATATTTTCATGGGATGTTGTACCTGAGTCAAGAGTCCAACCAGTAATGTTTGTATCCAGATTAACATTTTCAGATGTCCCTGAAGGCGTTGTTAGTTCAATTGTACTGTTAATTACTGAAGTTACATTATAATTCCTATCTCCGTCTGTTCCATTCAAAAGTAAATTAACAACTGGTGATGCCTTGGAAATGGTCAGATAATTATTCAATGTGGAAGAAGAAGTATAATTCTCACTTTCATCATAAGTACAAGAGTAATTCCAAATAGCCGCCGCTAAAGTTAATTGTTCGTTCTGGTTACCAGAGCCCTGAATTATCTGACTTTCATTCCTAAATAAAGTTAATGTAGCGGTTGAATCACCACTATCTATTGAACAGGTCGATGTTGTCTCGGTACCATAAGTCTCTGAAGATGAAGGTAAGAAATCTACTGAAATACTGGAAGAGACTTTGTTAACAGTAAGAAAACTCTCATCACTACCAAAGGTAAAGTTTGTACATCCACTCGTATAGTAAGTATAATTGTAAGCATCTGCTGCCAAATTTGTTGTATCAGAAACTGAGGAGCCAGAATCAATTGAACTACCATTTCTTAATAGCTCATAAGTACAGTCGGAATCAACTGAGTTACTTTCTGAACCTGAGTAATCAGATGGATTCCCATAATCCAATGAAGAACTAACTGAAGTTGAGAAAGATGGTATGGCTCTATCTACATTCAATGGTAACAATATTGAAGATCTCGTATAGTTAGCATTACCTGAAGTGTTGAACACATAGTAATGATACCCTGCTGGTATTGTTAAACTGGTTCCATTCTCTGCTGATAGTTTATCTGTAGTATTTCTGTAGAAACCACATGTAAGTTGTTCCGGGCAGGTTCCTGTGAATGTTGTTACTGTTCCATAATTTACCCGGGACTCGTAGAGTTCCTTGATTTCGTCTGCCGAAAGGGACCGATTGAATATCATAATTTCATCAACAACTCCATCATAATACAAACTATCTCCTCTATTCACACCCACTTTAAAGACATTTATTTGCCCCGACGTTACATCTGCATCACTATTTACCTCTGTTCCATTCATATATAGCTTCAAACCATCTGTACTATCTATACTCACTGCTAAGAAACTATATTCAGTTATAGAAGCGGGACCAAATATAATATTATTAGACTCTCCTTCTTCTAATCTATAATTATTACTTCCATCTAAATCAATTTGAAAAGATTGTGCTAAACTGCCATCATCTGAAGTCGAGAATATCCCTGTCCATTCAGATTGTCCCGCACTTCCCATTTTTGTCCACAACACAACACTAACTTCTCCACTGAAATCTGAATTATCGTATTTGATGTAATCATTACTTCCATCAAAATCAACTCCCTGTTCAAATCTACCACTAACAGTAGAAGCAGGATCGGTATCAAAACCGTACCCAACACCATCGTTACCATAGCCTGAATAATCATCAGTTCCATTAGTGGAATTAAAAGACTCCAACCTCCAATATCCAACCAACCCAGAAGTGTTGACGGTAAGA
>WJKS01000065.1 GCA_014728985.1 Candidatus Aenigmatarchaeota archaeon | reverse complement strand
CTTATTCAGAAGACCACTTACACTAAATCTGGTCTTTGGTTTTTTCTTAACTTCTTCCCTGCACTTAGAACATAAAGGTGCCCGAAACCCTAACCAGCTAACTTTTATCAGTCTACCTACCTCTTTGATAGGCTTTCCACATCTTGAGCATTTTTTCTGCATCAAATCTAAGAATTATTTGTGGTTTAACATTATTAAAAATTATTCAATCCATTATATCCAAAAGGTCTGATTTGGTTAAAATCCCAACTATTTTTTTATTTTCACTAACAAGAACAGCTTGAGTGTATTTAAGAATTGACTTTATCATCTCTATGTTTTCGTCTGAACTAACTATAGGACACGATTTTTCCATCAGATCCTTAACTCTCATTCTATTAAGATTCTTGTCCATATTATCTATAATTGTTTTCTCTGTGATACATCCCAGGCATATTCCCTTCTCAATGACTGGAATCTGGGATATTTCAAAACTCTTCATTAGATCTATTGCCTCGGATATTCTCGCACTTGATTCTATTGAAACTATATCCCTGGTCATTATCTGGCTACATTTTATACCTTCGCTTTTCTCCAATACTGACATTATTTTATTTACTGTGGATAAGGTTGGATTTACTTTTTCATTCTCTATCTTTGCTACATGAGCCTGGGAAATACCTACGGCCTCGGCTAAATCCTGTTGGCTTATTCCCCGGTCATTTCTTAGTTTCTTAATCATCTCTCCTGTAATTATAACCATGAGTTATATTTAATCACGATAATTATAAATAATAATATATAAATCTAAAGAGAAATATTTAGCCATGAAACTATCGATTGAAAAAATGGATAAAATTCTGGCTGTACCAAAACAAAAAGTTGAACTTGTTGAAAGAAAGGGTATAGGACACCCTGATTCTTTAACAGACGGTTTATGTGAAGCATCATCAAGAATTATCTCAAAATACTACATTGAAAACAAAGGTTTCATTTGTCATCACAATCTTGATAAAGGATTGTTGGTGGGTGGAGTAGCTAACCCAACTTTTGGTGGTGGAAAAGTCATTGAAACTCCTGATGTTACTGTTGCTGGTACTGCAACAATTCTTGGCAGTGGAGATGACCTTAGAAAATTAATCTATGAGGAAGTTGATACTTATCTAACTGAAAAACTACGATTTGTGGATGACCTTAATCCCGAAATATTTGTGAAAATACATCCTGGTTCACAAGATTTAGTTGGTGTCTATGAGAGATTCAATAAAGGACAGGTCCCATTAGCAAATGATACCTCAATAGGAGTCGGGTATGCACCTTATTCCAAACTCGAGAAAATGGTACTAGATATTGAAAAATTCCTAAACAACCCTGAAACTAAGAAAAAATATCCTTTTGTTGGAGAAGATATCAAAGTAATGGGTTACAGGAAAGGAGATAATATCACAATAACATCTGCAATAGCATGGGTCAGTAAATTCGTCAGTAGCTTGGATGAATACTATGAACAAAAAGAGAAATTAAAGGAATTATTGGAAAAGAAGTTCACGGATGGAAAAACTAAGCTTTTCATGAATACTGCAGACAAAAAGGATAGTATCTATCTAACAGTAAGTGGAACTTCCTGGGAGAATGGAGATGACGGACAGGTCGGCCGAGGAAACAGAATCAATGGACTAATTACACCATGTAGGCCAATGTCCTTGGAAGCTGCTGCAGGGAAAAATCCAGTTTCTCACGTAGGGAAAGTCTATAATTTCAAAGCA
Source organism: Candidatus Aenigmatarchaeota archaeon (assembly GCA_014728985.1). Classification (GTDB taxonomy): domain Archaea; phylum Aenigmatarchaeota; class Aenigmatarchaeia; order CG10238-14; family CG10238-14; genus CG10238-14. The sequence goes on along the minus strand of WJKS01000065.1, from coordinate 4,532 downwards.
CAGGAAATAGCAGAAAAGATAGAATCCATGTTTGGAATAGACCAAGTTTATGTACAACTATTGTCACAGATAGGAAAACCTATAAATGAACCATATGTAGGAATAAAGTACATTTCTGGTGATGGAATCGACGATAAAGAGGTTAAGCAGGTAATTGAGAAAAGCTTATCTATGGAAGGTTTACAGGAATTCAGGGGAAAAATGTTGGAAGGAAAATTGAGTGTTTTCTGACTCAAACAGTAAACTATTTTAATCTCCAGATAAAATCATTCAAAGATGAAAGCTTACATATCGAAAACCTTTCTAGGTTTATTCGCATTTGACGAAAAAAAGAAACTGGTAGATAAAGTTCTATTCCCTAAAGACGTTAAAAAATTAGTGGATGGCATTCAAAAAACAGAGAAATATAAAGAAAAATTGATTAAATCCCTGAAAAGTAAAGGTTACAAGGAAATTGAAGAATCTAATGAGACAGGAAGAAACCAATTCAGAAAAATCGCTAAAAATTTGGGATATTCTGATGAGAAATTAAACCACTTACTTACCCAGATAGGAATAGAATTGACCAGAAGAAATGTTAAAATAACTGTCAAGAAGGATAAAATAATCATCCAAGTCATTAATGCAATAGATGAATTAGATAAATCAATCAATATCTCAATCGCCAGATTAAGAGAGTGGTATGGGTTACATTATCCTGAATTCGAAGAAGACGTGGATAAACACGAAAAATTCGCGAAAATAATATCGGAATATGGACTAAGAGAGAACATACCAGAAAAAAAACTAGGTAAATTATCAAAAGAAAGTATGGGAATTGAACTTTCAGAAAAAGATGAAGAATTATTAAAAGAATTTGCAGCAAGTTTGAAAGATTTGTACAAACTTAGAAATCATATGGAAAAATATGTAGAAGAGTTAATGGAAGAAATAGCGCCAAATTTCTCAGAACTGGCTACACCAGTCATCGGAGCGAGATTAATAGCTCTTGCAGGCGGTATGGATAAGCTTGCAAAGAAACCATCGTCAACAATTCAATTAATGGGTGCAGAAAAGGCATTGTTCAGATATCTCAAAGGTAGAGGTAAATCACCAAAATTCGGGATATTATTCACACATCCTGAGGTTCAAAAAGCACCTGGAGACAAAAGAGGGAAGATAGCAAGAGTACTTGCATCAAAGATGTCAATAGCAATAAAAGTTGATAATTATGGTTCTAAAGACAGAACAGATGAGTTAAGAGAAGAATTAGATGAAAGAATAGAAGAAGTACTGGATGATTAAAATGGCTAAAATAGAAGAACGAGTAGGTAATTTTGAAGGAGTATTTTGGTTCAAGAAAAAAATATGTACAAAGAATCTAATACCTGGAAAAAAGGTTTATGATGAATTTCTTTACAATTCAAAATATGGGGAATTAAGAACATGGGATCCAAGAAGGAGCAAACCTGCCGCAGCTATACATAAAGGTCTACATCATTTCCCTCTAAAAAAAGACATGAAAATACTTTACCTAGGGATAGCTTCAGGGACAACATCTTCACATTTCTCGGATATAATTGGTAAAAAGGGTCTAATCTACGGAATAGAAATCTCTGACAGAGTTCTGAGAGAAATACTAACAGTAGCGAAAAAGAGAGAGAATATTGTACCTCTTCTAGCAGATGGTAGAAAACCAGAAACTTATCCGTGGATAGAAAAAGTAGATTTGGTATATGCAGACATTGCAGTTAAAGATCAATCAGAGGTCTTGATAAGAAACTGTAAAAAGTTCCTAAAACCTGATGGATTTGCAATGATTGCAATAAAATCAAGGAGCATTGATGTTACCAAAAAACCTGGAGAAGTGTATAAACAGGAGAAAAAGAAATTAACCGAATACTTCCACATAACTGATTTTGTTGAATTGAATCCTTATGAAAAGGACCATGGATTCATTGTATTAAAAAGAAAAAGTTAGGTTAGGAACCAATCGGTTTTATCCAACCCATTATAAAATCACTCCTCACTAAGTTCACTTTCCACTTAAGCGTGTTCCTATCTTCTATCAAAGACGCTTCTAATCTCCCTATCTCCTTCATGTTCCCACCTCTTCTTCATATTTATTCCAGTAGTTCCAAAGTCTCCAACTCTTGTCTGAGCGAGTATAACGTTTTTTGTAAGCATGCTTTCTCTGCAGGTTTTGCAAAAGATTCTGGCTTCTCCAAAACCATCAATGAATTTTATTGTTCTTGGCGAATTACAATTAATACAGCGCATAAATATCACCTACCCAAGAAATAGTGCTATATATATACCTAGCTTTGGTAACGGTAGGGTTTGAATGAAAATATGAAAGAAGTGCTCTAAGTCCTTTCTGAGTTAAACAGCGGCTATAAACTCCCTAAAAAATTCATCTAAGTAATCAGGTGATACCGAAGCCCCAATAGCAGACTTATGACCTCCTCCATTAACCGTAGGAACATTCTCCTTGACTTTATCGAGTATACCGACTAAATCCTCGTTCCTTTCAGTCTGTTCTAATCTAACACTGATGTTTTTGTAATTTTTTCCTCTTTCCCTTCCAATTACACATACTATCCATTCAGGATATTGTTGCCTGATTTTGTCCGAAATAAAGGATGTCAATGCACTTATACTGGATTTCCTTGCCTCATAAACAATAACCTTCTTCTTATGGTGGAACTTGGCGTTTTCTCTTACATCAATCAGAGAATCTTCTGTCTCATACTTTACTTTATCATAGAACTTCCTGAGCGCAAAAGAATGTTGAGTAAGCCCGTTAATAAGTTTATCCGGTCTGTCCTTTGCTTCTATCAATGCCAATACTGCAGTTCTTGCGCCTTCTATTTTCTTTACCATCCTCCCTGATCTGATCATATCCCAAAGTTGACCAAAAACAGATTTTTCAGCGTTCTGTTGATTTATCTCATCATATGGAAACAAATCCAGATTTTGTTCTTTAACTTTCTCAAAGACTTCACTACATAATTCCACTCTGTGATCCTCAGTTATACCTATTGCTGCTATCCAGGCAACCTTCTCTTCAGGAAAAAAATCGGTGAGTAATCTATAGGTCAAATAAGAAACCGGAACTACCTTCTCATCATCCTTTTCGAACTTTCTCTGATTAAAAAACAGAACATGAGGATTTTCCTGCATATCCTCTAGCATGTGATGATCAATTACAAATCCCTTAAAAATATTTAGTCTCTTTGGATTTACGCCAACGTCTAACACAAACACATAATCCGGGTTCAGAGTTTTCATCTGATTCACCAGCCTTCTATTAACGTTCCCTTGTCCCCTTATAGGGAAAAGAATTGGGTAAGTGTCAGTTAAATTCTTAATTAACATTGAAAACAAAGCCGCAGAAGTACAACCATCTGCGTCATCGTGATGTAAAAGACAAACCTGGTCATCTGAAGACAGTTTTTCCAAGTATTTCTCAATATCTTCAATCATTTGTTGTAACTTCTGGTCTTTCATCTACTTTCAACAACTCCTGTCTTCTCAAGGCCATCAATTTTTGCTGCATCTTCTTTTTGCTTTCTATATAATATTCAACAACAGAGCACATAGAATCCACATGATGGAATATTAAAGCTTCGAATGATTTTGGAGAGACTGAACCGGCCTCACCCGGATGAGATGCTATTATATGTATTACCTCTTCTGGGAAATCACGATGGTAAAGCTCTGCCACAGCTAAAAGAGTGTGGTCCAAAGGCATACCAGTTGGCATCAGATCATCATCTTCATCTCTGTAGAATTCGTATGCCTTCATTATATCATGAAGTATTGAACCTGCTATCAGATAATCCATATCTAATTCTAATTCATAGTTCTTCTCAAAAACCTTTGCAGCCTCTATTACCAATTCAGTAACTTGAACAGTGTGATTTATAATATCTCTTTCTACTGGGCCTGCAGCTCCTCCTGAAACAGCAAAAACACTGCCAGACCTTTCAAGCTTTTCCCTAGTGTATTTTTTGAAGTCTTTACTGGATAGTTCTGTATCTTTTATAACCTTAACTACTTTATCTCTTAATTTCTTGTCCTCGATTTTTTCTGTTAGTTTAATTAATTTATTCATCATTTCACCCTACAAGAGTATTTAAATTTTTGAAGTTTTTATTTTTGTCCCTTTTAAAAACATAAAATATCCTTGAAATCTTCCTCAAGTTTTATTTTATTGGTTCTACCATACTTTTCTTTAGTTACTATACCTCTTTTTCTCAAACCTTCCAAAGTTCTGAAGGTCTTAACTTTACCAAATTTCTTAGATAACTTACTTTGAAGTATTTCTCCCTTGTTCTCCACAATATTAAGAATAAATTTCTTTTCATCTTCCTGGAGTAAGTCCAACAAACCCCTGGCCTCCCTGGTAGATTTTTTCTCTGTTTTTTCTATTTTAGAAAACATTAGGAAATAAACAAAAGACCCTACAAACACACCTAGTGAGGAAAAGGTTGGAATTAGGATGGGTATAGGTAAAGTACAGGAACAAGCCGTTCCCCCAACAATATGAG
>WJKS01000064.1 GCA_014728985.1 Candidatus Aenigmatarchaeota archaeon | reverse complement strand
CCTGAACAGTTTCCTGGGTTGGTTTACAGAATGAAAGATCCGAAAGTAGCTTTCCTCTTGTTCAGTTCAGGTAAGATTGTCTGTACTGGTGCTAGGAAGGTTGAGGATGTAGAATTCGCTGTCAAGGCTTTATCAAAAAAATTAAAAAGTATAAATGCTATTAGCGAATACTAATTATGAAGAAAAAGGATCTTGTTGATCAATTCACCGAATTTCTTAGAGAGAAATGTTATAAGGATTTAGCTAAAGCTGTAAGCCGTGGTGAAAAAAGTCTTCAGGTTGACTTTACTAACCTAGATAAATTTAATCCTCAACTTGCGGATGCTATACTTGAAAACCCTGACGAAAATTTGGACCTGATAAACAAATCAGTAGAGGAAATAGACTTCCCAAAAAAACAACCTGTTAATATAAGATTCCTGAATTTACCGGAAAACACAAACATAAGGATAAGGAACCTACGTTCCGAACATATAGGAAAATTCCTGACATTGGATGGAATTGTCAAAAGAGCATCAGAAGTAAGACCAGAAATATCAGAAATAGTCTTTGAATGCCAAGAATGTGGACAAAGATTGAAGGTCATTCAGGACAAAAAATCCAAAAAAATCACTTATCCTACTAGATGTGATTGCGGAAATAGGAGAAATTTCAAAACTATTGAAGAAAAATTATATGATGCTAGATGGATAGCAATTGAAGAACCGTTTGAGATGACTACAGGTGAAAGACCATCAGAAATTATGGTATACCTAAAGGAAGACCTGGTTTCCCCAAAAAATAGAAACAAAACTGAGCCTGGTAATAAGGTAAAGGTTTTTGGGGTCCTTAAAGAAATACCAAGAACTACATCCCACGGTAAAAAAACCAGGCAGATGGATATTTTGGTGGATGCAAATAATTTTGAAGTTTCTGAAGAAGAATGGGAAGAGATTGAAATTACCCCAGAAGAGGAGAAGAAAATAGAAAAGTTTGCAAATGATCCTAAGATTTATGACAAACTGATGAGTTCATTGGCTCCTACTATGTATGGTTTGGATATGATTAAACTGTCGATAGTACTCCAACTATTTGGAGGAACACCACACCTATTATCGGACGGGACAAGAACAAGGGGAGACGTACATATCTTACTTATCGGTGATCCAAGTGTTGGTAAATCTCAGTTACTTAAACTGGCCTCAGAAATGATGCCACGTGGAAAATACGTAAGTGGGAAAGGAGTCACCGGAGCAGGTCTTACAGCAAGTGTTGTTAAGGACGAGAAGTTCATGGGGGGTTGGGTTCTGGAAGCAGGTGCATTAGTTCTTGCAAATAATTCATTGGTAAGCATAGACGAATTTGAGAAGATGGGTAAAGAAGATCAGGTTGCAATGCATGAGGCTTTAAGTTTACAAACAGTTTCCATAGCAAAGGCTTCAATTGTAGCAACATTACCATCAAGAACAGCAGTACTTGCGGGCGCTAACCCTAAACTCAGTCGATTTGATCCATATATTCCGGTCCGAGAACAAATTAATATTCCTGAGACCTTGTTATCAAGATTTGATCTGAAATTTGCCTTAAGGGATGTTCCTGATGCACAAAGAGATGAAAAGATAGTGGATCATATACTTGACTCCCGTCATTTCAGAGCAGATGAAATAGTCCCTGAGATTGATACAAGTTTCCTTAAAAAATATATCGCACATGCAAAGAAAAATTGCAGGCCGAAACTAAGTGAAGAAGCTGGTAAGAGACTGAAAGAATTTTACATTGACCTCAGAGGTAAAGCTACTACCGAGGAATCACCGGTTCCAATAACACTCAGGCAATATGAAGGTCTGATCAGGTTATCAGAAGCTAGTGCAAAAGTAAGGTTAAGTAATAAAGTTGATGAAGAGGACGCTAAAAGAGCGATTAATATAATGAAATACTCCCTAAGACAGTTCGGTTTTGATCCAGAAACTGGGTTGATTGATATTGACCGCGCTGAAGGTGCTATGGCAACAAGCTCGCAAAGAAGTAAAATAAGAATAATGCTCGATGTCATTGATGAATTACATGCTAATATAGGAAAGAACATCCCGCTCGAAGAAATAATCAGGAGAGCCAAGGAAGAGGGTGTGGAAAGACCAGAGGACATACTGAAAAAGATGAAGGAAGAGGGCCTGGTATTTGAACCTAAACCAAGAGTAATTCAAAAAGTTTAGAGAATTTCACAATATTCTCCAAGATTTTCTACTCTCCTAAGTTTATAGAGAGGACCGCAACAAACGAGAGCCGGTCCATTGATACTGTACTCTCCTTTTAATGTAACCTCTGTTCCCACTGGAACTGTGCGGTGACTAGGTATCCACACTCTCCCGTCATCTATAAGAGGAGATATCTCTTTAACAACTCTCGCCCGAGTTCCATGAGGATATGTATAATCGCTACTCATTATTAACTTCATAAAGCAGTACTTCCGAAAGTGGATAATTAACCAGCATATATTCCGATGATCTTCATTTGTTCTCATTTACCAAAAGACAACTAATGACATCAGATTCAATAGAAAACCTGTAGATTCATTCAATTTTTGATCCAAGAATCTACTTACGATTAAACAAATTTTCCAGAATTAACGATAAAATCAAGT
>WJKS01000063.1 GCA_014728985.1 Candidatus Aenigmatarchaeota archaeon | reverse complement strand
GGTGGGAACACCCAAAACCTGTTGAAGAAGGAGAAGAATATGAAGTTGAAATCACTGAAGTCGGTACAAAGGGAGACGGTATAGCTAGAGTTGAGAACTTTGTTATATTTGTTCCAGGTACTGAAAGAGGAGAGAAATGCAAAATCAAGATAAAAATGGTTAAACCCAAATTCGCAATTGCTGAAAAAGTAGGTGAATCAAAGGGAAAGGAAGCTCCTAAGAAAAAGAAAGAGATAAAAAAGAAATTAAAGGAAGTAGAAGAATCTGAAGATGAGTTTATGGAGGTAGGGGGAATTGACGAAGATAAATGAACTGAAATTAGGAATGAGTGACATCAGTCTTACCGCTGAAATTGAAGATGTCCCTGAACCTAGAAATGTTAGGACAAAAATGGGTTATAATACCAAGGTCTCTAATGCAGTAATCAAGGATGATTCCGGAAGCATTACCTTACCACTATGGGGAAAGAAAAGTGAAGAATTATCCGCAGGAGATAAGGTTGAGATAAAAGGTGGATATGTTGCTGAATTCCGGGGAGAATTACAGCTAAATGTACCAAGGAAAGGAGAGATTAACAAAATATAATTCTTCTCTTTTTCATATTATTTTTATGAACCATTATTGTGCTTATTGTGGAAAGGAACTAAAGGCCTTGCCTTACAAATGTAGATATTGTGGAGAATATTTCTGTGTAGATCATCAGTTACCTGAAAACCATACCTGCCCGGGATTAGAGGACTGGAAAGCTGGAAAACTTAAGAAACTCAAAAAGGAGGTTAAAAAACCTAGAAAAAAGGTTTCAGAGAAACTGGAAATACCAGGAATTATTAAGAAAAGCAAATGGCTGGAATTTCTGTTAATTATAGTTGGGGTTATTCTGTTAATAATGGCTCTGAGAATGTTAGTATAATTCTGATATTACTTCTTCTTTAATGATTTCACCATTATAGTTTTTCCACAGCTAGAACACTTGAATTTAGGTCTTTTATATTTCTTCCCACCCTTTTTCTTCTCCATCTCTATCTCATCGATTCCATAATGCCCACAATAAGGACATTCATATTCTGCCTGCGCTGGCTCACCTTTAACTTTACCGACCACTACTTCTGGTCTCCTGGTTAGAAATTCAAAATCTTTAGACGGTCTAAGACCTTTAGATAACCATTCTTTGACAAGCTTACTTTCCATAACTACACCTTTCTTTCCTTTTTCTTGGGTCTTAGAGACTTTGAACCACATTTTCTACATTTAATCTTTTTTTCTCGAACCCTTGAATAATCAGTTCTTATCTTACTTTTACACTTTTTGCACACAAAAACTCTATCAAAGAGTCTTTTAGTGGCTTCTGGAGCTATTTTTTTAACCATTATTCACACCAATAAGATTAATTAGATGTATCAGATTAAAAATATAAAGCTTTGGTTCGGAATTGGAAGGTTAATATCTTATCCCACAACTTTTTCAGCCAATCTGAACTGTATTTCTCTCTTTCTCTGGGTTAACCTATTTGATTTTATCCAGGTCAGAATTACCATCAAAAATAGCAATAGACTCCATATCCAAGACCAGAATCCAGATAGATAGTTCTCTATGCCCATCATAGATAATTCACTGAGAGGACTGAATACCAGGAATTTAAATAAAGCTGCTATTACTAGGGCAACTCCAAGACCTGCAATATAAAGAATATTGATTTCTTTTAACTCTCTTTCCAAAAGCTTTTTTTGATTCTCAGTTATTACCATTTCTACCACTTGAATTATATTTTATTTTACTTATTTTTATTAATTTTTGATGCCTGGGAAAGTACAGAAAAATAGTATTTAAGGTATCTTAAAATACCCATATTTTCGATTAGATGATAACTTTAAATAGTAATTATTCCTTATTCATTTTATAAAAAGCAAAGGAAAATGCAATGAAATTACTCTGCGTTCTTATAGACTATCTTGAAAATTATTATGATAGATTAGAGTTACACGGCCCTGCAGAGTAGGCATCGGAAAAAAATCAAGAGGTAATTAAAATGCCAGCAAAGAAGAAAACAACAAAAAAGAAAACTGTAACAAAGAAACCAAAGAAGAAAAAGAAATAGGGCTTTAGTTTTTTTTGTTTTTTTATTTTAAGTATGTTCGAAATTTCAGGTGATAATGATGGAATGGGATGACATTGAGGAAGAGGACTTAGAAGAAGATTGGGAAGACGAAGAAGGTTGGGACGACGATGGTGATTTTTAGATCGTCTAGTTTTTGTTTTTTTTCTTTTATTTTTTACTAATAGTTAGATTTAAGGTGATTTTTATGGGTTGGGATCAATGGGATGATGAAGAAAAGGACTGGGAAAACGATGATGAATGGGAAGATTAAGTAAATTAAATTTTAATTAATTCTCATTTCTTCCAAATCTTGCCTAATAAGGATGTTTTTGGGTATAAAAAATGTTTCTGTGAACTTAATTCCACTTTCTCCCCGTTTTTCTCGTATTCTAGGTTAACATTCGCTAATCCTGGATTATTATCAGGAGTTATAGAGAAGTTTATGTCTTTAAATTCGTCTTTTCTAACGTTAAATGAAACAGAATCTTCGTCAGAAAACCAATCTGAAGGCAATTCCAAAGATATCTGAGCCTCTCCATCGGTTTCTCCCACATTTCTAATTCTTACTATTATCTCAAAAGGTTCATCTGCCTTAATTTCTTTTGGGATCAATATTCCTTCTATTAAAAATTCAGGATTTGATTCTGAGCCCTTAAATGATACCTGATCCAGATTTCCGAATCCTAGGCCCTTTGGATCAACCCCTTTAATCCCATAAATAATATCATTACCTGTTATTGGAGATTTCTTATGATTTACATATACAGTATCTCCACAAGTTACAGATTCGAGTTTGTATTTTTCGAGGACTTCTAACTTGCCCTGACAATAAGCTTCAGAAGATGTTTCTTCTATTGTACTTTCAAGAGACTCGACTCTTAATTTCAAGTTCTGGATTTCCATATAAAGATAATATGTATCCTGGTCACTGGCAAAATAATCATCCAAATATTCTCCAGTCGCTATTGCTTCGTCGGTTGCATGTTCATTCTCACCTTTTAGCCAAGAAACAGCATTTTTAATAAGATTTACAACACCACTTAGAGAAGTTCCCTTCTCATCCTGAGTCCATTTATCTTCATTACTTTTAATATATTCTTTTACTTCTAAGAGTTCGCTGGAGCCATCATCATAAAAGACCTGCCAATAGCCCTTACCATTAATTTCAACATATTGGGAATTAATTATTTCATCATTAATAAAAGTAGTTTCAAAGATAGAAGAACCGTTAGTTTCTCCTCTAATTTGAACCTGGGTAGCACTAACTAAACTAATAAGTAAAAGTGATGTTAATATTGCAATTGTAGTTGTTTTTCTCATTTTATCCACCTTTTTCTCAAAAAAAATAAAGAAAAAATAAAAAAATTCATATTTTATTCTGGCTGCTCTGGACAATCGAAACAAAATGTTACTGGTTCTTTAGGTGGTCTCTCTGGGAAATCAAAGCAATCGTTATCCCAAGGATCACTCTTTGTTGGATATCCATCTGAGTTTATTACATCTACCCAAGGATTAACCCAAACAACTTCCTTCTGCATTAATGGTTCATCTGTGTACACATGTTTCTCAAAGTAAAATTCTCCTCCTTCTCCAGTACCAGCGGTTCCTTCAGCTGAAACTTCAAATTTGGTCATAGTTGGTGTGTATTCAACTTCATATACTCCAAAATTGGTAAACCAATCTGGATGTACAGTCCAAATATTCACATATTTGTTTTTCCAAGTCTCACCAGTTGCCTGCACTTCTTTTTCTTCGTATAATGACCATTCTCCGAATTGCTCTCCAGTATCCCCATAAGGTTGATTTGCAGAGTTTCTTTCTGGCCATGGCTTTCCTGTACCAAATGTTGCAGTTTTCTTGAAGATATCGATGGTTCCATGGTTTACTATGTGTTCTGTTATAGAAGCTGTTGGTAATACTTCTTCATAATTTGAAGCATAGCCTGCAGGACCTATAACGTGTTCCCAGAACTCAACTTCACCATCGTTGTGAATATATAATTCCACATCTGTTACTGCAAATACTGGTGCCAATGTCAATAGAGCTGCTAGAATTGCAAAAATCTTATTCTTCATTTTACATCACTTTTTTTTTGGGTACTTACCCTTTCGGTCAAGGCTCGACAAAGTCTACCTTGTTAAAGCACCCCTCCTCGGTGCTGTCAATTCATGACTATTTAGTGATACTAATATCATCTAGAATTATCTTTGATAGTTAAATTTAAATATCCCACTATCCAGTAGTAATTTATCTAACAGAAAAGTTATTTCTATTTAATATTAAATTTAAGGAAAAACAAGGCTTTTTGTCTATATCTCACCAATTATAATCATGTACTCAGTAAAGGACGAAATAAGGATTCTGGGATTTGATGATGGTCCATTTAAACCTAGATCTAGCCAAAAGGTATTGGTAGTGGGCGTAGTTCATCGAGGAGGAAAATTCTTTGATGGAATAATGAGAACATGGGTAACATGTGATGGATTGGATGCAACTAAAAAGATAAACAATATGGTGGATGAATCCAAGCATAAAGAAGAGGTTCAGGTTCTGATGTTCAAAGGTATCACAATAGCCGGTTTTAACATGATAGATATCAAAGAACTCTATAAAAAAACAGGTAAACCAGTAATAGTAGTAATGAGGAAAAAACCTGACATAGAAGAATTTAAAGATGCTATAAAGAATTTTAATAATTCTGAAAAAAGGCTAGATTTTATAAGAAATGCCGGGAAAATATATAAGGTAAAAATAAAAAAGAATAAAAGCATCTACTATCAATTTATTGGCCTGGAAAAGAGCGAGGTTGAAAAAATCATTAAATTGTCCTCAACGAGGAGCTTGATCCCAGAACCTTTAAGGGTTGCACATTTGATAGCTTCTGCGATGGTAGGCGGTGAAAGTAGGGGAAGAGCATGAATGAAGAAGAAAGTTTTGAAGGAAATAAAAAGGACATAAAGAAAGAGATTTGGGAAAATGTTAAATATATAGGTCTTGGAATAATCTTTGCTATTGTTTTAAACAAAGGAATGGGTCTTATTTTAGACACAGATCTTCCTATAGTAGCTGTTATGACCAGCTCAATGGTTCATGATTCAACTACGCCTTACCGACATTATCAGTTTTTACAGGAGAATTTCAACTATAGTGAAGATGAAATAAATTCCTGGCCAATTAAAAATGGTTTTAATCCAGGGGATGTTCTAGTAATCAAAGGTGTTCCTACAGAAGAGATAAAAGTAGGAGATGTAATTGTGTTCAAACACAAAGACCAGCCTATACCAATAATTCATCGGATTGTAAATATTGAAGATGGTTATCCTTACACAAAAGGAGATCATAATCCTGTAATGGATCCGGACTGTAAACTTTTTGACAAACAAATAGCCGGTTGCTGGGACAGGACCGAAATAAAAGGTAAGGCTGTATTATGGATACCGTTCCTTGGCATACCTAAATTGATTTTACATAATATAATCACATTTATCGGGGGATTAGTATGAAGTTTTGTGAAAAATGTGGAACAGTACTGTTAGTTAAGAGAAAAGACGGGAAAAAGGGCTGGTACTGTAAAAAATGTAGCAAGTTCACTCCAGATAAAAAGGCTAAATCACCTGCTATTAAGCAAAAAATTGAACAAGAAGAAGAGGAAATAAAAGTTTTCAGTGAAGAGGACCAGTATGAAAAGTATCCTATAGCTGAAGATATAGAATGCCCAAAATGTGGGAACAACAAAGCTTATTGGGTACTACAACAAACAAGAGGTGGAGATGAACCTCAAACTAAATTCTTGTGCTGTACTAAATGTAAACATAAATGGCGAGAGTATTAAGAAATTTGCTTGCTGTTTAACAAAAATTTATACAAATACTTGAAGGTATCAATCTATTTATCATTTCATTTTGATACTATTACCCGTATCTTTCTCTTACCTCAGATGTGATCCAAGACCCATCAGTAACAGGGTTTCCTACCAAAAATCGAAGAACAGGATTATATCTAGGTCCATTAAACTCTCCACCTGGCCCGAGACTAGATATAAAAGTCATATAAATCACAATATCGGGTCTTACAGGACATCTGACGAGCCCTCGATTAAATTCTTCCATTGGAACTTGAACTTCATTAATTACTACCATATCTTCACCTACTAATTTTCTTGCAGTACTTCCGAAAGTGGATAATTAACCAGCATATATTCCAATGATCTTCATTTGTTCTCATTTACCAAAAGACAACTAATGACATCAGATTCAATAGAAAACCTGTAGATTCATTCAATTTTTGATCCAAGAATCTACTTACGATTAAACAAATTTTCCAGAATTAACGATAAAATCAAGT
>WJKS01000062.1 GCA_014728985.1 Candidatus Aenigmatarchaeota archaeon | reverse complement strand
CAATTTCCTGCCTTATACCTGCTTCTTTTGAACGGATGAATATCTTCTCGGTAATTTTTTTTCTTCTACTTTCTTTTTCATCTATCTCAACTTCCAGTTCTTTCACACGTTTTTCCAATTGTTTTATCCTTGCTTCATTTTCCTGTATTTCTTCCTCAAGACTACCGTACTTGTCTTGTTCCTGTTGGAATCTCTTGTAAGCTAATGAGGCATTAAGAACCTTTAATTCATTGACCAATCCTTTGTATTGCAATGCTGTGTTCCTATCTCTTTCTAATTCTTGAAGTCTCTCCAACCTTTCAGTGAGTATTATTTCAACCTCTTTCATCTTTTCCCCGACCACTTCCAAATTACCCATTGCTTTATCCTTCTTTTCATCATAAAGTGAGATTCCCGCAACTTGGTCAAGTATTTCTCTTCTTTCTTCGGGCGACATTTCAACAATTTGGGTAACGTCCCCCTGCATAATCATATTAAACCCATCAGGATGTATTCTAGCCGAGGATAATGTTTCCAAAATCTTTTCACGGGTTGTTGTTTTACCGTTTAACTTGTATACACTATTACCTTTTTTATTTACTTTCCTGGAAACTGTAATTTCTGTATCTTCGAACGGGAAAACATTCTCAGAATTATCCAACCACATTGTGACAGAAGCGTATTCAGATGGCTTGACTCCTTTATGGCCATGGTAAATAAGTTCATTTAACCTGTCAGCGCGCATGGATTTAGTTGAAGTTCTTCCAAGAACAAATGAAACTGCGTCTAAGATATTACTTTTCCCCGACCCATTCGGACCACATACCACGTTAAATCCATCTAGGAAAGGGACAGAAACTCTTTTTCTAAATGACTTGAATCCTTGTAAGGTCAATTTGTTTATCTTGGTACTCATTCTTCCTCACAGAAGTTATTAGTAAAGAAAGAATATATTTTTCAAAGAAATAAGCCAAGGAAAAAGTAAAGTATTGCAAATATTACCCCAAGAGTCACTCCTTTTGTTCCTTTAACTTTCATAATAAAAATAAAAAACAGGGAACCAGCACCAACTATATGTGAGAAAGGTAGGAGAAAAAAGATGCCCATAGTTCCTGCTATCGCTAAAGATAGGATTAAATTTACTGCGTTTGAATGGAATATTTTGATCTGATCTAAAATCAGGTATAAAGCGTATGTTAATAATGGTAATGATAGAAATCATAGCAACATGGTTAATTATTGAAAAGGGGAAGATATAAATAAAATTTTCTCTAAAATATAATTAATTACTTGGGAGGTGCTTTGAAATTGAAGATTAAAAAGAAAATATGTTTCTTTCTGATTCCTGTTATTTTATTTATGAGTGTTGCTTTGGCAGCACTTGTTAAACCGACCCCTCCGCCACCAGCTAAGGGTGGATTAGTCGAGGTTTTTAAAGCAGCCGGTATTCCATCTTGGCCAGACACTGTCAAAACATGTTTAGGTCTGATACCAGGTAACTGTGGAGACATGCTTCTAAACACCTTAATAGGATTACCAGATTGGGTATTTACAAGTGGGAGTATTTGGTACCTAATACAATATTTGGTAATACCTTTCTTGGGAACCTGGATGATTATGTATGGGTTCATGAAAGAACTCAGAATATTCAGAAGAGCAAGAAAAGTGAATACATGGCTGGCTTTCTTGGCAGCGTTCTCACTTTATCCGCTCCATATAGCATACCCACTAACTCTCTTAATGTTCCAGATAATAGGAGCTTGGAGTGTCATAGTATTTGGTATAATATTTGTTATAGGGGCATGGAAATATGGGCTCCTAAGAAGAGCTCAATGGACAAGCGCTGCTGCAGTTGCAAGAACAGAAGCGGATACACGAGAGGCTATTAGAAAACAAAGAAAATCTTTGTTTAATGAAAGGCAGATATTGGTCGAAGAGATAGCTTACGCAGAGGGCAAGAGATTAGATCAACTCACCAAAAGAATAGAACAGGTAGACAATGAGTTAGCAAGAATAAAGCAACAAGAAGCGGCAGTAGAGGAAGTAACTGAATAGCTCTTCCTTCTTTTTCTCTTTATTTTAGATTTATTTAATTGGTAAAATTATCCCTTGAATTTATTTTTAAATAGGTAAAAATCCATAAATTCAGTATGAAAAAGACCTTGGTTTTCTCTGTGATTTTTACTATATTTTTAATTTCAGCGGCCTTTTCCGCACCTGGTTCTCCACCGAGTAGTTTAGGTTCATTTTCTTCTATAGTTGGAAGATTCATATCATGGTTAAATGGTATATTAGTAGCAATAGCAGTTGGTTTTTTCGGGTTTCCCCCATCATGGGTGATATTTCCTAATTTTATTGGATATGTCTTAGTACCATTCCTTGCCATATTTACAATAGTCTATGGGTTTTTAAGGGAGCTGAGAATTTTCAAAAGGACTCGATGGAGTATTTTAGTCCTTGCCTTTCTGATAACATTCTCTACAATGCCACTGAGATTTTTTGTCCTACTTGTGAATTACATGTTCCAATTTCTGGGAGCGTGGAGCACAATCCTTTTTGGGATTATCTTTGTCCTAGGTACCTTATATTATACTAGGTTGAGAAGCGCTGACTGGGGGACTGCTGTCGCATCTGCACAATTAGAAAACGAGACTTTAAAGTCCGTTAGAAGAGATTTAAAAGATCTTTATGAAGAAAGAAGTATACTAATAAGTCAGCTAAGTGACGCTAAGGGAAAAAGATTGAATGAACTGACACAAAAATTAGAAACAATAGACGCGCAAATAAATAACACAAGAGCTAAAATAGAGGAAATAGAAAATATAACATGATTGGGTAAATTTAAGTAGATAAATTACAAAAAGATATTATGAAAATTAAAAAACTGATTTTTCTATCACTTGTATTGGGATTAGTTATTATTTCTGGATGTACCAGTAGTACTAAAATCACTGGTGGGGGAGGGAGTGTTAAGGCCTCTTTATTAAACATATTAGATATTGTTATTGGTTGGTCAGATCAAAAATTTATTTTCCAATTAATTAACAACAGAATGAAAATTACTTTAGATCCATTCAGGGCTCGCTTATTACTCGGTATAGCACTTCTGACAAGTTGGATGTTAATATATGGATTCTTATCTGAACTAAGAATATTTGGAAGGGGAAAAACAGCCTTGTATCTCATCCTATCATTTCTTATAGCAGAGACCGGTTCAATAACAGGAATAATTCCATGGGTCGCGCTCTTCATGTACACGGCAATAAATGCATGGTCCATAAT
>WJKS01000061.1 GCA_014728985.1 Candidatus Aenigmatarchaeota archaeon | reverse complement strand
GTCAAGAAAAGGAGTTTCAAAGAGATTGGAATAACAAAAAATAAGTTACTTACTAGTATCGTTTTGAATTTGATTTTCTCTGTTTTTATCCTCTCCCAATTCATATTAAGCACTGAAAAACCATGGATAGAAATATTATTTAATCGGGGTTCTATTCCTAAAATCTTTTATATAATGGTGTAGGTATTTTTGAGGTCACATTTTTCTATGAATTTCTTCGAAAAAGTTTTGAGAAAGCTTTTGGGGTATTCCCAAGTATTATTTTATCTGCTTTATTTTATAGTTTTCACCACATTGGGTTCCAACCAGAGATATTGAAATTGTTTCTTGTTGGGATCTTCTTTGCATCCGTTTCCAGTATAACCAATAATGTTTTAACAATATACCCATTTTTTTGGGGCGTAGGGGGTATTTGGGATATATTGATTGAAAATCAAAAATTAACTGAAATTATGCGTTACACTTGGATTAAATACTCTCTAATCAGAGGAATTATAATTTTGATTTTGATGACAATATTTTTTTATTATCTATTTTTTATAAAGAAACGAAATTCTTAAAATTTAGATAATTAAACTCTTTTATACTCTAATAGAGGAGGGAGCTATTTGTCTTTTTTAAAATAAGTTGGTTCTTCACCTATACCAAAATACCTAAAAAGTCTCCCTAAATTCCTTCTTTTCAAATATCTAGGGTCTTCGGAAAACTCTATTTTGGATAATCTAGCACCAGTGGGATTACCATAAAGTATATCTACTGAATCTACTTGGCCATCATGTGGCCCAGGTTCAGAAAATGGGATAGAACCAGGAAAACCTATTGAGGTATATCCGGCTTCAGTCAATCTTTCAAGTAGTCCAAGGTCTCTGATATTTGTTGATAAAGCCTGTTTCCTTTCTGAATCACCCTCATATATTCGAGATAAGAATTCTTCCTCCGAATCAACTGCATTTACAATTATACCCACTCCCTTTCCCAGGGGAGAAATATCTTGTGAACTTTCCAAATAAGCAACTACATAACCCAATCCCCTTTCAGGTTTAAAAATGACTGAACCATCTAATCCATCTAGATGTCGAGACCACCTATGAACATCAGCCCCTACTGCTATAGAAAATTCTTGGTTTTGAATAGTACCCAATTTACTAACAGTTTCTTCCATGGCCTCCCCTAAACATTCTGCTACCCTCTGGGCCTCTCTAGGACTTCCGATAACAGTTAATCTTTTTAGGTTTGAACAAGCAAGCCCATAGAAGGCGGCAGCATCAAATGCGTATAGGAGCCCATCATCGTAATCGAAATCTCCAGAATGGAGGCCTTCACCCCATTTAGTACTATGTCGGGTTACAACATACGGACCTTTTAACCTTATACCCCTCCTTATACCTATCCCTGGCTTAGCTCGTCTTCTAATATCCTCAATATGTTCAGTTTTTCCGAAGGGTAGAATAACATCAGAATTTCTGAAAATTTCCTCTTCAACAACTGGATCGCCACCCTTCCAATAACCAGCGAAAATGGTACTTCTAAGTTCAGGATCTATTTCTTCCAATGTTTCTAAATATAATGGAACCATTACTGGCTGTTGGGCAGCAACTTTATATAATTGTGATGGTAATCTTCCCCCGAAATTGGGAATTGAAAGAGCCGTGACAAGACCTAATGCATCATAAGCTGGTAAATTTCCAAATGCTATATTTGCAACTGTTTCAGGTTCCCTACTTCTTCTATTAATTGGGGCATCATGATTCACTACAATAAAACCATCAGGAGTCTCGATACGTGTTCCTGATTCTATTTCCCTATCAGTATTTAAATCGGAGAGTCTGGAAGATTCAAAACCTATCGCAGATTTTAAATCCCAACTGAAAGGACGAAAGCATAAAGTTAGCATCTGAGGAGAAAACCCAGTCGTTTGAGATAAAGGGGGAAAAGCCTCTTCTCTTCTTTCATAATTTGGGTCCGACCACCTTCTATTTGCCTCATAAATTGCTTCCATTGGATCTTTTCCAGATCTCCTATAAGCCTCTGTAGCGGACCTGATTTTCTGTGTTATAGGACCTACATTACCTTCAGTTATTTCTGGTAATGAGAACCCATTTAAAAGTACTTCTTCCTCAATTTCAGTAGGATTTTCAAATTTCATCCCTGATGACATGATTTAGCACCCATATTTACTTCCTAAGCCTCTTATTCCAAATATAATCCCCTTCTTATTCACATAAACGCGATCATAAACCTGCATAGCACCATCAAATTGTGCATGTCCACCATCAAAATTTAATGCTCTCACAAGCCCAGGTCCTTCTTCAACGACTTCCCCTTTTAATGGATTAAATGCGTAAACTATGGCATTTCCTTCCACGTCTTCGGGTATTCTAGCTTCATATGCTCCAATTCTTTCTTCTCCCCCTCGGTCTGAATCCGCCCAAGTTCTTTCCGGGTTCCATCTTAATTTAATTGCATGTGTTTGACCAGTATAACCGTAAGTTTCAGATGGATAAACTCCGAATGAATATCTCATCATATCAATGTAAACCTCTTGGTCTATACCACCTTTTATTCTTAAACCACCTTTTACTCCTCTGTAACCCCCTCCTCCACCGTGGATATCCAATCTGCCGTTAAAATCAAAGGTTTCTTTCTCGTGAATTCTTTTCATAAATAGATACATTAATATTGGACTTGCACCCCAGAGTGCATTTAAATCCGAGTCCTCTAACCCTCTTAAAAATTCTATGGTCCTCTGGTAATCTGGTATAACATGAGCTGCACCATGTTTCCAGGGTCTAAGTATTGTACTGTTTAAAATTGTAATCGGGAGTATATGTCTAAGTAGGGTAGTTTCTGTGTCTTCACACATCTCAGTAGCAGCCAAAAGCCCAGACCTAGCTTGTCTTCTTGGTATTACCTTTCTGTCATTAGGTAATAATCCAGCTTTTCTGGCCCTTCCATAAGCTTTTGTTTCTGATCTTTCAAGACTTGATAAAGACGGAAAAAAACTTATCAAATGGTCCCAGGTAGTCCTTCCAGGTCTTTGGAATGTACGACCATAATTCTCAGTTATAGTATTAACCTCTTCCTCTGTTCTAAAAACACAGTCAGGGTTATCTTCACCACTTGAAGTGTCCATATAGAGAGTTTCAGAGGGAGGTATATTTTCAATAAGACCTCCGGTTAATTCAAGTGTCTTACCACCCATTTTCACCCCATCATCATCCTCTTCTACAAGCATTTTTGCATCTGTATCTGAAACTACAGGGATGCCAGCTAGATCACCACTATCAATCATTTCGTGGAGCATCTCAGGACCTTTTATTCCTGATCTTCGACATTTATCTTTATAAAAAGGGTTTCTCCACCATCTATTTTCAATTGCTTCTCCCGCATAATTAGGATCTATACCATGATCCTTAAATAAACCCATTTTTAAGCACCTCTCTAATTTTAAAATAATTAAAGTTTAATAACTTACTACTTATTTGTAATCAATTCATCACTTAAAGATAGACTAACACATGTATAAGCATGAGGTTTAGAAGTCATGTTTTTCGTTAAACCCTGTTCTGCACTTGTGTAAAATCCAATAAATTCTCCTCCATCTAATGTTCCCCTTACTTTTTCAAGTGATTTGGCTATGTCCTCACCTAAATAGAAATATCTACCACCACATTCAAAGATAATAGAAAGAACAGGATATTTTTTGAATTCTTTTAAGGATTCTTTAAGAGACCTATTAGTAGCTGTAATGGATTTTTGTTTATCAACCTTCATTAGAGTTAAAGGAAGATTTTTCGGTATTTTACATTGAAATTCAATGTATTTTTTATCTACTATTCCTCTCGGGTTTTTTATCCAATAATTTCCAGAAACATCTGGTATTCCAAATGGGTTTTCCATCATAAATTGGTATAAGGGAACCTTTTTCATGAATTCTTGTTTATCTACACCAATCTTTTCTAGAAAAGTTAGTGCAAGAGTAGGTATTTTTTCTCCCATTTTTAGGAAACCTACTCCTCTTAGCAACTCTTCTTTACTAACTCCCAACATTTTAGCATAAACCTCTACTGCTGGCTTTCCATTTAATTCATAAACAATATTATCCTTTGATTTAGTTACCAATGCTATTTTTTCTGTGGGTTCAAATCCATGAGCTAAACCAAACCCGAACTTTACATTAGAGAATATAGTCGCAAGGACGACAGAATCATCGTATACTTCCCCATTTGCGAATTGGTAATTTTTAATGAACCTTCCATCATCGCCAGCTGACCCACCTACTATAGGTATATGGTCTCCTATAATATCTTTTATCCCCTCCAACATTTCATCCTCCCAACCATATTTTTTCAATGTGAAGCCAGCAGGTAACGTAAGTACAATAAATTTTCTTATCTTAACAAGTTCTGAGGGTTTTTTTCTTTTAGTTGTAAGGAATGAAATGTAACTATCAACATATTGGTCCACCTTTAGATTTTCTAATGATTC